>NC_009523.1:606818-910227 GCF_000016665.1 Roseiflexus sp. RS-1 | reverse complement strand
CCCAGCGTTCCATCATTCTTCCTCCTCCCCATTGCTCACCAGAGCGTGCAGGCGTTCCATAGCGGCGCGCAGTTCACGCTGCCGTTCGAGCAGGCGGACGGTCAGCTCGGCGGGGCGCGGCAGCGTGGCGCGTTCGCCCCGATACGGGTTGCGGGCGCTCAGGTCGTAGCCACGGGCGCGCAGGTCGTCAAGGGTTTCGACCCAATACGGTCGGCTGGCCGTCTCGCCTGCGGTGCGCACCCCGACAGCCAGCGGGAAGGGCCGTTCCCCCTCACCGTCCAGCCAACGCTTCCACTGTTCCCACAGACGGCGGGCTTCGGTGAAGTGTTCATCCAGGATCGGGCTACCCTTGCTGAATTTCTTCAGCCCGGCGGGCAGGGGCAGTTCATAGTACCAGGTCTCGTTGCGCGCCAGCGGATTGCGGATATGGCTGCCCTCGGTGCGGCGGAAGAAGAGCAGGGCGGTCTTTACATCCGAATAGGGTGCAAACGCTCCCGGCGGCAGGCTGATGACAGCGAACAGGTGGAAATCGTCCAGCAGCATGCGCTTGACCTCGGCAAACGCACCGCTGCGAAAGAGCGTGCCTTCGGGAACGACCACCGCAGCGCGGGCGTTGGCGGTCGGTTTCAGTTTCTTGATAATATGCTGCAAAAAGAGCAACTCGGTTGCGTTGCCAGGGACAGGAAAGTTTTGCTGAATATGCCGGCCCTCCTTGCCGCCAAAGGGTGGGTTGGTCAGCACGATGTCAAAGCGTTCGGCGACGCCAGTCTTGACGCTCTCTTCCAGGGTGTTGGCGCGAACGATGTTCGGCGTCGTCACCCCGTGAAGGATGAGATTCATCGTCCCCAGCAGGGCGGCCAGCGCTTTCTTCTCCCGTCCGTAAAAGGTGCGCTGCTGCAACGTTTCCAGGTCTTCTAATGTATGGGCGTTTTTTTCCATCCAGAGATGCGCCTGCGCTAAGAAGCCGGCTGAACCGCACGCCGGGTCATACACCGTCTCGCCGATCTGTGGGTCGATCACCTCGACCATGAAGCGGATGATCGGGCGTGGGGTGTGAAACTCGCCAGCAATCTGATTCTCCTGCCCCATCCGTGCCAGCAGGTCTTCATAAAAGCGGGTGATCGTAAAGAAATGGTCGTCGCGCTCGAAGTCAATCGCGTTGATGATGGTCAGCACATCCTTCAGATTGTAATCCGAGGCGCAGACCGGCACATTGCGCACCACCGTCTGATCACCAATACTCTCGTCGGAAAACAGTCTGGCAATCGTGTTCGCCAGCGGCGAACCGTTCAGGCTCGCCAGTCCCGGCAGCAATCGGCCACGCACAAATGCGACGAGTTGCCCTCTACTTGAATCCCATTTCTGAAGCGCTTCCGGGCCAGCCCAGGCATCCCAGGCGAGATCGGGTGGGAGTACTGGAATGTAGGTCTCACCGCGAAAGGCAGCTTCCTGGGCGCGTTTTTTCTCTTCCTGGTCAAAAAACTTAAGGAACAGCAACCAGGCAAGATGTTCGGTGTATTGCATCACGCCGCCGACATTGTTATCGCGGCGCAAAATGTCACAGGCGCGCCACAGATCGGTGCCGAGCGTTTCGTTAAGTCCAAGACTGAGTTGCATCGATCAGGTCTCCGTTTCTGGCTTCAGGTCTGGTTTTGGTTGCGCGCGGTGCGGGCTGAAGCCCTTTCCGCGATTCTTGCAGGCGGGCTGAAGCCCTTTCTGAGGGCGTGAAAGCCCCTGCGGGGCTATGGCGTCCATCACCGTCCACCTGCTGAAAGGGCGCCTGGTTGATCCAGCCCGCAGGGCTTGCACGATGTGAGGCAGGGCTTCAGCCCGCCGATCACGACGCCCGCCGACCGATTTTGCCTTCGATCCCTGCGTGACGCCCGCGCCTCTTGTGTGCGGGCTGAAGCCCTCTCTGAGGGCACGGAAGCCCCTGCGGGGCTATGCGAGACCGGAGTTCCTGCGCGTGTGTGTGCAGGCATTGAGCGCGGAATGCATCCCCTGGCGCGTCTTCCAGAGAACCGTTCACGAATCGCGCGCTATTCTTCGTCATGGCTCTCTTCATAAGCGTCGATGGTCGTTTTGTTTGCGTGATGTTCCTTTTGCCGTGCAGCATACGCCATCACCGTTTCCAGCGACTGTTCGCCAATGCTCAATGCGCCATATCCGCTTTGCCATTTGAATTGACCATCGCTGTCCGGCATACGGTTAATAGCATACGCGCTTGCGCCTTTGAGATGACGGACACATTCCGCTACTGCTAGTTTGGGTGGGATGGATGCCACGACATGCACATGGTCTTCTACATTGCCTGCCGCATGGATTTTTACGCCCAGTTCTGCAGCCTTGCGATACAATACACCATAAAACATTTTCTCGCGCTCCCCCGTTAAGGTAGGCAGACGGTCTTGTGTTGACCAGATAAGGTGGTAGTGGAGTCGCCAATAGGTCATCGTAGATTCCCTTGTCCATCAGGTTGACTCTGCTCGTACGGGCTGACGCCCGCGCCGCGATTCGTGTGGGCGATGAGTGCGGGCTGAAGCCCTTTCTGAGGGCGTGAAAGCCCCTGCGGGGCTATGATGTCCATCACCGTCCACCTGCCGAAGGGACGCCTGGTTGATCCCAGCCCGCAGGGCTTGCACGATGTGAGGCAGGGCTTCAGCCCGCCGATCACCGCCGATCACGATCCCAGCCCGCAGGGCTTGCACGACGTGTGGCAGGGCTTATGGAGATTGAGCATTTATTCCGCTCTACCGCGCTAGCCGTGGGGCTGAAGCCCTCGGCTATGGAATGCAAAGCCCGCCTGCGCGGGCTATACCGAATTATTTCTTCAAAGACCATCAGCCCGCCGATCACCGCCGATTACGATTGCAGCCCGCAGGGCTTGCACGATGTGAGGCAGGGCTTCAGCCCGCCGGTCACGACGCCCGCCGACCGATTTTGCCGTCGATCCCTGCGTGACGCCCGCGCCGCGATTCGTGCGGGCGATGAGCGATGAGTGCGGGCTGAAGCCCTTTCTGAGGGCGTGAAAGCCCCTGCGGGGCTATGGCGTCCATCACCGTCCACCTGCCGAAGGGGCGCCTGGTTGATCCAGCCCGCAGGGCTTGCACGATGTGAGGCAGGGCTTCAGCCCGCCGGTCACGACGCCCGCCGACCGATTTTGCCGTCGATCCCTGCGTGACGCCCGCGCCGCGATTCGTGCGGGCGATGAGTGCGGGCTGAAGCCCTCTCTGAGGGCATGAAAGCCCCTGCGGGGCTATGGCGTCCATCACCGTCCACCTGCCGAAGGGGCGCCTGGTTGATCCAGCCCGCAGGGCTTGCACGATGTGAGGCAGGGCTTCAGCCCGCCGGTCACGACGCCCGCCGACCGATTTTGCCGTCGATCCCTGCGTGACGCCCGCGCCGCGATTCGTGCGGGCGATGAGTGCGGGCTGAAGCCCTTTCTGAGGGCGTGAAAGCCCCTGCGGGGCTATGGCGTCCATCACCGTCCACCTGCCGAAGGGGCGCCTGGTTGATCCAGCCCGCAGGGCTTGCACGATGTGAGGCAGGGCTTCAGCCCGCCGGTCACGACGCCCGCCGACCGATTTTGCTGTCGATCCCTGCGTAACGCCCGCGCCGCGATTCGTGCGGGCGATGAGTGCGGGCTGAAGCCCTTTCTGAGGGCATGAAAGCCCCTGCGGGGCTATGGCGTCCATCACCGTCCACCTGCCGAAGGGGCGCCTGGTTGATCCAGCCCGCAGGGCTTGCACGATGTGAGGCAGGGCTTCAGCCCGCCGATCACCGCCGATTACGATTGCAACCCGCAGGGCTTGCACGATGTGAGGCAGGGCTTCAGCCCGCCGATCACCGCCGATTACGATTGCAACCCGCAGGGCTTGCACGATGTGAGGCAGGGCTTCAGCCCGTCGATCACCGCCGATTACGATTGCAGCCCGCAGGGCTTGCACGATGTGAGGCAGGGCTTCAGCCCGCCGATAACTTTGATCCATCGATAGCGCTCAAAAATCAACCAAACGAATACAACCGCCGCTGGAGTTCCATCACCGTCTGGCGCAGTGCTTCGCCTCCGCCAAATTGCTGACTGACGCCTTTCAGCCCGCCCAGCGGTTTGAACGCAGGTAGACGAAAAACGCGCGGATTGACCATTTCCTCCACTCCACTCAGGCGGTACTGCTCTAACAGGGCTTCAATGACGCGCCGCTGCTGATCAGGAAAGGCTTTCAGCCAGTCGGCGTGCTGCTGCAAAAATGCCTGAGCACGCTGATCACGGGTAAGAATGGGGTGGCGCCCGAAAGCGATATAAGCCAGAACATCAAATGGGTCTGTTTGCCGAATGTCCAGAACTTCAGCCAGGACATCAGGGTATACGCTGACATGCTGTAACTCATCTTGCGCTTGCCGACGTTGTTTTTCCTCTCGCCAGATTTGCACCAGTTTCTCCCAACTTGAAATCAACGCCCGTGTTTTCTCGCGTGAGTAGTCCACATACTGTTCGAGTGTAAGCGGCTCGTTCAGCCCTGCGACCAGAAACGTGGCTTCCTCAGCAATCGTTACCTGCAAATTTTTGACCACTATCTCCTGCCGTCCACTCTGCTGGATTGGCGAGAGTTCAAAATCGAGCGTGACAGGCGTGCTGTCCTGCGTGTTGATATGCTTCTGCTGGCGGTTGAAGCGCGGAGCATAAACCACAATGGATATTTCGCCCACTGGCAAGTTCTCGAAACGGTATTGGCCGTTTTCATCGGTCAGGATCGGACCTCGCTGGTCGTTCGGACCGGCCATTACCGCCACACTTGCCCCTTGAATCACGTTGCTGCTCTTTGCCAGACGCACCGTTCCCTGTGCGATACCGGTCTGAGCGTTTGGGTCGGGCGCTACCTGTACTGGACGGGTTGGACAATCCCAGCGCGGATCGAGCAGGCGGGTGGCGTTGGTGTAATCAATAATGCGGAACCACAGTTTGCCGGTGGCCGGATCAAGGCGACTGCCACGCCCGATGATTTGCTTGAAAAGAATCGGCGAGGAAATTGTTTTCATAAAGACGATATTCCGGCAGGCGGGCACGTCTACGCCGGTCGAAAGCAATTCGGCAGTGGTGGCTACCACTGGTGTTTTGCGGTCACTATCCTGGAACTGGTTAAGCCAGCGCTGCGCCTGCTCGCCCTCTTCGCTGACAATGGGTACAGCGTAATCATGACCCAATCCTAAGCTGGCGAATTCGTTGTTCAGCAGACGGGCGACTTCCCGGGCATGTTCCACATCCACGCAAAATACCATTGTCTTGTGCAAGGGTCCGAACTGACGGAGCAACTTCGCCAGGTGCTTTACCAGCGTATGGGTGCGGTCAGGCAGGCGAATTTCGCGCTCGAAATTGGGGGTGTAATACTCCTCGCGCACTTTGGCGTCTTCTGGCACAATTACTTCGGCGCCCTGTTCCAGTACTCTGGATATGTGCAAACCATCTTTATCTATGCTGGTCAGCACGCGGTGGACTTTATACGTCGCCAAAAAGCCATCTTCGATACCCTGGCTCAGGCTGTAGGTGTACGCCGCCTGGTGCAATACACCTTTGGAAGGGTCTTGCGGGTCGAGCGGGATGGCTGGCTCTTCGGCACAGAAGTAAGCGTAGGTATCCACATTTTCGTCTTGCCTGGGGGTGGCAGTCATTCCCAAATGGATGGCGCTCTCGAAGTGATCGAGAATCTCTTTCCATGTGCCAAAGCCGGAGCGATGCGCCTCGTCCACAATCACCACATCGAAAAAATCGTGCGGGAACTGCTCGAACAGACGCTTCCCTCTGGGATCGGTTGCCCACAGCGTCTGATAAATGCCAAAATACAGGTCGTATTGCAAACTCAGGCGGCGTTTGCCATCCAGCATAAAGCGCGGGTCACCATGGTCGCTCGCAAAGGGGCTGAACGCATTATACGCCTGGTTGCGCAATACCTCGCGGTCTGCCAGGAACAAGATTTTACCCGCACGTCCCTTTTGTTGATGCAACCAGCCCGACTTGACCAGTTTCCAGACGATCTGCATGGCGGTAAAGGTCTTGCCAGTACCGGTGGCCATGGTCAGCAGGATGCGTTTTTGCCCGCGCATCACGCGCACCAGCGTTTCACGGATGGCGGCTTCCTGAAAGTAGCGCGGCTCACTGCCCCGCGTCAGGCTGGACGGCGCGTAAGGATGCAGCAGGGGGTTGCGCTGGCGGGCGGCGGCTACGGCAGCGTTGTACAGCGGGCGCAACTCTGCGATTGTGCGTCCTGCCGCTTTAGGCGAATGAACGCCGGTGTTCAACTCCCAGCGCCGCCACAACTCATCAGGCGACGGGAACTCTTTGAGTTCGCGTGTGGTATCGGTGAACCCATCCCACTCAATAATCTCGTGACCATTGGTGGCATAGGCGAACATCAAATTGTTCTCGCGGGCGTAGCGTTTGGCTTGCTCCAGACCGGCGACAGCGGGCAGGTCTTCGGCTTTGGCTTCTACGACGGCTATTGGGAACGCTTCGGTGTAGCGCAGGAGATAGTCCACAACGCGCGGTTTCTCACGCTCGACGCGTCCGCCGCGCAGAATAACTCGCCCTGGTGTGTATTGCCAGTCAGGACGATAATAGTGCTCACGTGTCACCTGGCTGCGCGTCCAACCGGCACGGTTGAGTAACGGATCGACTAATTGCGCACGGGTGTCGGATTCGTTGCGCGGCATAAGACGCACCGTTGAGCGAAAAGCACAAAACCACTCGACTCACCACAAAGCCCAGCCCTGCCAGTAGTCTCGCACATCACTGAACCATCACCGGGGCAGGTAATGGTGGTGATTATTATAATATCAAAACAACCCACAAAATAACAACGCGCGCCACGCCGTTCAGGTCGGTTGTGACGCCGGGGGAACGTATTGCCTGGCATTGATTACCAGCAAGTCGAAAAGCAGGCGCAGTCGCCACCTATTTGGCATACCCGCACAAGTCTGGTACCATGCGCAGCATGGTATGGAGCATCTCAGACCTGCATCTTTCCTTCGCCCGACCCAAGCCGATGGACATTTTCGGCAGTCGCTGGAAGGACCACCCGGAGCGCATCGCCGCCGCCTGGCGTGCGCGGGTCAAGCCCGATGACGTTGTGCTGCTCGCTGGCGACACCTCGTGGGCAATGAAGCTTCAGGACGCGCTGGTCGATCTCCAGTGGATCGCGGCGCTGCCGGGGCGCAAGATCATCTCGCGCGGCAACCACGACTACTGGTGGAGTTCGGAACGCACCAACCGGGTGCGGCGTTCACTCCCTCCGGGCATCGATATTCTCGAAGCGAGCGCGATTGACATTGGCGAAGCGGTGGTGTGCGCCACACGCGGCTGGAATACGCCGGAAACCCCCGGATTTCAAGAGTCGACCGACCGCCCGTACTACGAGCGCGAATTGATGCGGCTCGACACGGCGCTGGCGGCGGCGCAACATCTGGCGTCCGGCAAACGCCCCATCATTGTCATGATCCACTTCCCGCCGTTCGCGGGGCGCCGCCCGACCGAATTCGCGCGCCGGATTGCGGCTGCAAAGGCGGCCGCCTGCGTGTATGGGCATCTGCACCGCCCCGAAGATTGGGCGGTAGCAACACAGGGGCTGGTCGATGGCGTCTACTACCAGTTGACGTCGTGTGACTACCTGGGGTTTGGACCAGTGGCGGTGCGCGGACTACGTCCCGTCGTGGAGTAGAACAAAGGTTTGAAAATTCTGGACAAACACACGACTTAACGGTATACTACACCTGGAACAGATGCAGGCAGAGCGTTATCCGGCGGCTTTCATGCCGCCGTTGATCATGTTCAGGAGATCGTATGGAAATCGGGATCGTTCGACCGCGCAACATTACCGACGAGATGCGCAGCGCGTACCTCGACTATGCGATGAGCGTGATCGTCTCGCGCGCGCTCCCCGATGCGCGCGACGGTCTCAAACCGGTTCAGACGCGCATCCTCTATGGTATGTGGGACATGGGGATACGGGCGAATCAGCCGTTCAAGAAGTGCGCGCGTATCGTTGGCGAAATCCTGGGCAAGATGCACCCTCACGGCGATAGTGCCGTGTACGATGCGCTGGTGCGTCTGGCGCAACCCTGGAATATGCGCTACCCACTCGTCGAGGGGCAGGGGAATTTTGGCAGCATCGACGGCGACCCGCCAGCGGCGATGCGTTATACCGAGGCGCGTCTTACGCCGATCGCCGAAGAAATGCTCGCCGACATCGAAAAGAATACTGTCGATTTCCGCGACAACTTCGATGGGCTGTACCGTGAACCGGTCGTTCTGCCTGCGCGTATTCCCAATCTGCTGCTGAACGGCGCCGCTGGCATCGCCGTCGGTATGGCGACCAACATCCCGCCGCATAATCTGAACGAGGTGTGCGACGCGATCACGCATCTGATCGATAACCCTGATGCAACGATTGAAGACCTGGCCAGAATCATGCCCGGTCCCGACTTCCCCACTGCGGGTATGATCCTGGGAACGGAAGGCATCATGAATGCCTACAGCACCGGGCGCGGGCACATTACTATTCGCGCAAAAGCGCATATCGAAGAGGCGGCGCGGGGAGCATTCCACATTGTTGTGACCGAACTTCCCTATCAGGTCAATAAGGCGCGCCTTCAGGAGCGTATCGCCGAACTGGCGCGTGATCGCAAGATCGAAGGCATTCGCGATGTGCGTGATGAATCCGACCGTAGCGGCATGCGGCTGGTTATTATTCTGAAGCAGGACGCGCAGCCCAAAAAGGTGTTGAATGCGCTCTACAAACACACGCAAATGCAGACGACGTTCGGCGTCAACATGCTGGCGCTGGTCGAAGGGGGGCGGCAGCCACGTCTGTTGACGCTCAAACGCCTGTTGCAGGAGTACATCGACCATCGCCGCGAGGTCATCCGTCGTCGGACTGAGTTCGATCTCGATAAGGCGCGCGCACGCGCCCACATCCTCGAAGGTCTCAAAATTGCGATCGATAATCTCGACGCGGTGATTGCAACGATCCGCAATTCACGCTCGCGCGACCATGCGCGCACCAACCTGATGAATGGATTTGCGCTCAGTGAGGCGCAGGCAAACGCAATTCTGGAGATGCAACTGGGGCGACTCGCCGCGCTCGAACGGCAGCGGATCGAAGAGGAGTACCGTGAGGTCATCCAGTTGATCGGCGAACTCGAGGATATCCTGGCAAACCCGCGCAAGATTCTGCACCTGATCAAGCAGGACCTCGCCGACCTGAAGGCGAAGTACGGCGATCCGCGTCGCACGCGCATCATCCCCGATGCGGATGGCGAAGTGAGCGACGAGGATCTGATCCCGGACGTTCGGGTGCTGATCACGCTTACCGATCGCGGGTATGTCAAACGCCAGTCGCCCGACATCTACCGGACGCAGCGACGCGGCGGGCGCGGCATCCGTGGCGCGACCATTCGTGAGCAGGATGTGGTGCGGCACATTCTGGCCGCCAGTACCATGGACGACCTGCTTTTCTTCACCGATCGCGGCAAGGTGTATCAGATCAAAGCGCACGAACTCCCCGACGCCAGCCGAACCGCCAAGGGGCTGCCGCTGGTCAACCTGATTGCGCTCGAACCGGGCGAACAGGTCACATCGGTGCTGGCAGTCCCCGATTTCGAGAAGGCGGAATACCTGATTATGGCGACGGTGCGCGGCAAGATCAAGCGCACGTCCATCAAAGAGTACAGTCAGGTGCGTTCCAATGGATTGATTGCCATTGGTCTCGAAGATGGCGATGAATTGGGCTGGGTGGCGATGACCCAGGGGCACGAGGATGTGCTGCTTACCACTGCCCGTGGGCAGACCATCCGGTTCCGCCAGGAAGAGGTGCGCCCAATGGGGCGACCGGCCACCGGTGTCATCGGTATCGCGCTCGCCGAAGGGGATCGAGTGGTCTCGATGGACCTGGCGCGCGAAAACGCGGCGCTGCTGGTGGTAACCGCCAATGGCTATGGGAAGCGCACCGCGCTGGAAGAATACCCGGTCAAGGGGCGCGCCACCGGCGGAGTCATCACGATCCGGCTCCGCCCCGGCGATGAGGTTGCCGTCGCCCATGTTGTGCATGAGCATTCGCTGCTGACGTTTATCACCGAGAGCGGCATGGTGATGCGCACCGAAGCCGACGGTATTTCAATGTTCGGGCGCAATACGCAGGGTGTGACGATTGTCAACCTGGCGCCGAACGACCGCGTGGCGGCGCTGTGCGTCGAGGAGCCGGACGAGAGCGAAGAACGCAGTGATCGTGTGTTGATCGACCCGACCAGGGGGTAAAAGAATCGTTAACCGCACGTG
The DNA here is from genome assembly GCF_000016665.1 of Roseiflexus sp. RS-1. Taxonomy (NCBI): domain Bacteria; kingdom Bacillati; phylum Chloroflexota; class Chloroflexia; order Chloroflexales; family Roseiflexaceae; genus Roseiflexus; species Roseiflexus sp. RS-1. The sequence goes on along the minus strand of NC_009523.1, from coordinate 899,903 downwards.
AGGAACCGCTATGACGCACACGACGACCCCCGCATCTGCGCCGGGCGCACCGCCTGCCGACGACCGTTTCGTTACGGCTGGCGCCTCGTGCCGCGTCCCACCCCCGACAATCCGCATCATCTGGAACAGGTTCCGCTGACCCTGGAGGATGTCCTGCACCCGGAAGTGGGAGATTTCATCGTGCACAGCGACCGCCACGCGATCGACCGGATGTACCTGACGGCAGTGCTGCGCACCCGCCTGGAGGAATCCGGCGCGGCGATTGTGCTCAGCGATGTGCGCATTGCGTGGGATGTGCCCGACCTGCGCCCGCACGGACCGGATGTGATGGTCATTCCCGGCATCGTCGAACGCCAGGACTGGAGCACGTTCGACGTGGCGGTCGAAGGGGCGCGTCCGGCGATGATCATTGAAATCACCTCGCCGGAGACGCGCGAGAACGATCTGGAGATCAAGGTTGACCATTACGCGCGGGCAGGGGTGCCGCAGTACGTGATTGTGGACAATCAGAGTCGCAGGGGAGCGCGCCGCCTGCGACTGCTCGACTATCGGCTGGCCGACGGGGTGTATCGACTGCACCCGCCGGACGCGGCAGAGCGGGTGCATCTGGTGATTGCCGACCTGTGGCTGAGAATTGAAGGCGATCACGTCGTCTGCTACGACGAGCACGGTGCGGCGTTCGGCGACTATGCGACCGTGGTGCGGCGGGCGAAGGAAGCAGAGCGGCAGACGCGGCGGGAAGCGGAACGGGCACGGCGCGAAGCAGCAGCGCGGGAAGCCGAAGCGCGCCTGCGCACCGCCGCCGAGGAGCAGGCGCGGCGAGAAGCGGAACGGGCGCAGCAGGAAGCAGCGGCACGGGAAGCCGAAGCGCGCCTGCGCGCCGCTGCCGAGGAGCAGGCGCGGCGAGAAGCGGAACGGGCGCAGCAGGAAGCAGCGGCACGGGAAGCCGAAGCGCGCCTGCGCGCCGCTGCCGAAGCGCGCCTGCGTGCTCTTGAGGAAGAACTGCGCCGGTTGCGCGGCGAAGGGTGACGTTTCTGGCTGCGCCCTTCGTCGCGCCAGGCGCAGCCAGGAAGAGGCGATGACGCGCCTTTACATCTCCAGGCGCGATCCATCGAAATGCCGCAACCATCCCCTCGCGTCTGAACGCCGTAATCCCCGCGCGTAGGGGAACAAGGGGAACAGACCGTCGCCCCTTAACGCCGGCTGACGCCGATGATGAGCGTGCGCCCCCCATCGAGTTCCAGCGTTGTGGTGTGTACGTGATCCGGCGGCGCACAGAGGCGCAGGTCGTCCGCCAGCGTCTCTTCACGCACATAGTCGCCCCAGGCGCGCAGCATGGCTTCTACCTCAGCGTCGCCGTCGGCGCCGCCCAGATAGACGATGATCCGGTCGCTGATAGCAAACCCGGCATCTTTGCGCGCATCCTGAATATTGCGCACCAGTTCGCGCGCCAGCCCTTCCATCGTCAATTCCGGCGTCAGGGTGGTGTCGAGCGCAACCAGAACGCCGCCATCCTCGGCGACCGCGTACCCCTGCGGAGAACTGCTTTCGACCAGCACCTCTTCCGGCAGAAGTTCGATGGTCTGCCCTTCAATGGAGAGGGTGATGTTCCGCCCCTCTTCGACCGCCTGCGCCGCCGCGCGCGCTGCATCGCCCGTCAGGTCGCGGAGCGCCTCAGTGAGCGCTGGCACCAGTTTGCCGTATTTGCGACCGACCAGGCGCAGGTTGGGTTTGAAGCGGTACTCGACCAGGCTGGTTGCGCTGTCGAGGTAGCGCACTGCTTTGACGTTGAGTTCTTCGCGCAGTTCCGCCTCAAAGCGACGCAACCCTTCAAGCGCGGCGGGGGTTGGGGCGCGCACCCACATCTCGCGCAGCGGTTGACGCACTTTGATGCCCGCTGCGCGCCGCGCTGCGCGACCGACCGAAACGGCTTTCAACAGCACTTCTGTATCGTCCACCAGGCGGTCATCGAGGAGCGCCTCGTTGACGACGGGCCATGCCGCGAGGTGAACGCTCTCCGGCGTATCGGGGGAGGCTTCCTGTGCCTCCAGCCCAACCAGGTTGCGGTAGATCGCATCTGCCACGAACGGAATGAATGGCGCCACCAGTTTTGCGACGGTGAGCAGACAGGTGTAGAGCGTTGCATATGCTGCCTGCTTGTCACGGTCGTGCTCGCTCTTCCAGAAGCGGCGCCGGTTGCGCCGCACGTACCAGTTCGACAGTTCATCAACGAAATCCTCGATGGCGCGTCCCGCCGTCGTGACATCATAGGCTTCAAAGGCGGCGGTCACATCGCGCACCAGACTGTTCAGCCGCGCCAGCGCCCAGCGATCGATCGGAGTGAGCGTCGCCGGATCGAGGTGTTCCGCAACGCCATTGTTCCCCGGACTCCAGCCATCCAGGTTGGCGTAGGTCACAAAGAACGCATAGGTATTCCACAGCGTCAGCAGGAACTTGCGTAAACTCTCAGCGACCAGCCCTGCCGAAAAGCGTCGCGGACTGCCGGGGGGCGCAGCGGTGAACAGATACCAGCGCAGCGCGTCGGCGCCATGCTCGTTCATCACCATCCAGGGATCGACGACATTGCCGCGCGACTTGCTCATCTTCTGCCCTTCGGCGTCGAGAATGTGCCCCAGGCAGATGACATTCTTGAACGCCGGGCGGTCGAACAGCAGGGTTGAGAGCGCGTGCAGCGTGTAGAACCATCCACGGGTCTGATCCACCGCTTCGCAGATGTAATCCGCCTGCTTTGCCAGTTCGTAGATCTCGGCGTTCTCCATCGGATAGTGCCACTGCGCCACCGGCATCGCACCTGAGTCGAACCAGCAATCAGCAACGTCGGGGATGCGCCGCATCAGACCGTGCTGCGGATCGACCCAGGTGAGTTCATCGACATAGGGACGGTGCAGATCGAGGTCTTTCAGGCTGCGCCCCACTTTTTGCTCCAGTTCTGCCAGCGAGCCGATGCACTCGGCGTAGCCGTCTTCCGCTACCCAGATTGGGATCGGCGTCCCCCAGTAGCGCTCACGACTCACCGCCCAGTCGATGTTGTTTTCCAGCCAGTTACCGAACCGTCCTTCGCGAATGTGCTCCGGCACCCAGTTGATCAACCGGTTGTTCGCCACCAGACGATCCTTCATTGCGGTGGTGCGGATGTACCACGAGCGTTTGGCGTAGTAGAGGAGCGGCGTGTCGCAACGCCAGCAGAAGGGGTACGAGTGCTTGACGCGCCCGCTCTTCAGCAACAAACCACGCGTCCTCAGGTTGCGCGTGATATCCGGGTCTGCCTGTTTGAAGAACTTGCCAGCAAAGCCGAGCGATGCAAACTCTGGCAGCACATTGCCTGACAGGTCAACCGAGAAGAGGGTCGGCAAGCCGTACTTCCTGCCGATCTCAAGGTCGCCATAGGCAGGTGCGATGTGCACAATGCCGGTGCCATCCTCCAGCGACACAAAATCATCGGCGACAACGGTATAGGCGCGCGACCAGTCGACCGTGTCGCCGGGAGCGGGTACGCCATCAAACAGGTTTTCGTAGCGTGTTCCCACCAGATCGGCGCCACGGAATGTCTGCTCAATCGTCACGCCATCGCCCAGCACCGTGTGGACCAGCGCCTCCGCCAGCACCAGACGCTCGCCGTCGAACGAGGCGAGCACATAGGTTGCATCAGGCTTGACCGCCAGCGCCACGTTCGCTGGCAACGTCCAGGGCGTCGTCGTCCACGCCAGGAATGCCGCGCCGCGCAGCGCCTCCTGGTTCGTCTCGCGCACACGGAACTTTACCCACACACTCGGATCATCAACGTCGTCCCTGAAACCGAGCGATACCTCGTGATCCGAGAGAGATGTTCCACAGCGCGGGCAGTGCATCGATACCTTGTAGTCGCGGAAGAGTAATCCACGATCCCATAACTGACGGAAGATCCACCAGAGCGACTCGATATAGTCATTCTCATATGTGATATAGGCATCGTCACTGACCCAGTACGCAATGCGGCGGGTGAACTGCCGCCAGTCCTGAATATACTCCCAGACGCTCTTGCGGCACTGTGCGTTGAACTCCGCCACGCCGTACTTCTCGATATCGGGCTTGCCGCTGAAACCGAGTTTCTTTTCAACCTCGATCTCCACCGGCAGACCGTGGGTATCCCATCCTTCGCGTCGTCCGATGATCCGGTAGCCCTGCATTGCCCGGTAGCGACAGATGACATCCTTGAAAATGCGCGAGATTGCGTGGTGGATGCCGGGACGACCATTCGCCGTCGGCGGACCCTCGTAAAAGACAAACGGTTTATCGCCAGACTCCAGGCTTCGCTCGACGATCCGCCTGGTTTGCCACAGGTCGAGCACCTGCTCTTCGAGTCGTGGAAAGTTGACCCTGGTATCGACGGGCTGAAACGCCATGCGCAACCTCCTTACCAACAAAAAATCCCCGCCCCCAACAGGGACGAGGTAGAAAACCCCGCGGTACCACCCTGATTCAGCCGATACACCGTCGGCTGCACTCATCGAGGCGCCAGCACACCTCCGCCGGGATAACGGTCGGCGCAACCGGGGCAGGCTACTGACGCGCTGATTGTCCGCCTGGCGCGTTCACCTCCCGGCTCAGGAGTGATATTCGGCGACCGAACTCTGGCGCGCCTCTCACCACCCGCGCGCTCGCTGACCGGTTCACTGCCGCCTACTCGTCTCCGTCACAGCCTTTGCAGGGTATTATATCACATGCTGCGGGGCGTGCAGGATCACGCGACCAGTCGCTCCAGGAGCCTTCGTAGAGCAGGACGTTCTTCCAGCCAGCGCGTTCGAGCGCCAGGATGGTATGTGCAGCCGTAACGCCAGAACCGCAGTAACACACAATGGTTTCGGCGCGGTCGGCGCCAAGCGCGGCATAACGCGCCCGCAGCGCGTCTGCCGGCAATAACCGTCCATTGGTATCGATGGCATCGGCGTAAGGTGCGGAAACTGCGCCTGGAATATGTCCGGCGCGCGGATCGAGGGGTTCGGCAATCCCCTGGTAGCGCTCTGGCGCACGCACATCGATGATCAGTGCGCGTGGATTGTGGCGCAGTGTCTCCACAGCATCTGCATCGACAACCATCAAGCGGTTGGGGCGTGGGACGAATACTGTCGGTTGTGGCGCCACATCACCTGTTTCGACCGGGAAACCGGCAGCCGTCCATGCAGGCCATCCCCCGTCGAGCAGTGAGACCCGTTCGTGCCCGAAATAGCGCAACAGCCACCAGAGACGCGCAGCATAGGCGCCGCCAACGCTGTCGTAGGCGATAACGTGGGTTGTGGGCGCAATCCCCGCGCGTGAGGCGGTTGCTGCGAATGCTTCGGGTGACGGAATGGGATGGCGACCCGGTCCCTGAAACGGCGGCGCCGCCAGGTCAGTGTCGATGTCGAGATATACGGTGCCGGGGATGTGCGCTTCCAGATACTCAATGCGTCCCCGACCGGGTTCGAGGAGATACCAGCGCAGATCGGCGATGCGGATGTCTGGATCGTTCAGGTGCTCCAGGAGCCATGCAGGATCTACGAGATGGTCGATGGTCATACCGGTGTACTTTCTTCTGCTTATCGCAAATCACCGCGGATCTCGCGAGCGCTACGCAGATACCAGCGGTTGACATTCACAAAACGCCCCTCGCGCCCGATCAGCAGATGGGGCGAAGCGGCGGCATCCGGCGGGACGGCAATCGTGTCGCCGAGGTCGGCAACTGTGGCGTGGAACAGGATCGGTTGATAGAGAATGATCCCCGGCGCCAGTTCGACCCAGCGTTCCTGAAATTCACGGTAGAGTTCGGCACGATCCGTGATGTCGTAGATTTTGCGCGCGCTGGAGAGAATCTCGTCGATAGTGGCATCTGCGAGACCTGCGTAATTGCGTCCGCGCTCCGCCTGACTCGAATGCCAGAGTTCGAAGACATCGGGATCGGAACCGAGCCGCTGCCATCCGTGCAGTGCGATGGTGAATTCATGCGTTTCCAGCCGGCGTTGCATTTCGGTCGGTTCGACCGGTTCGATAACGATCTGCACCCCGATGGCGCTCCACTGACGGGCAATCTCTTCTGCAACCGCACGCCGCGTTGGAGAGTTATCGGTCAGCAGCGAAAAGACGAGTGGTTGACCGTCCCGAACACGGACGCCATCGGCGCCCGGGACGTACCCCAGCGTGTCAAGTTGCGCCATTGCGCGGGCAACGTCTGGCTCATACCACGACACATCGGACGTTTCCGCCCACCATCCATGCAGAATCGGCGTATCGAGCCGCATCACCTTCCCCGCAAGCGCACTGGCGATCAGGGCATCCTTGTCGAGTGCAGTCGCCAGTGCGCGTCGCACGCCGAGATCGGTGAGCAGACCGTCGCGCAGGTTGAAGGAGAGCGCCGTGTATCCATCCAGCAGCGCCTGACGTCGCACAATGCCGCGTGGCAGGTTGACATCCGCCAGGGCGCTGGCGCCGGTGAATGCCAGACCCTGAATCTCGCTGCGGGTCAGCGCAGCGAATGCTTCCTGTTCAGTGCGAAAAAAGCGCAGTTCAATCGTTTCGATGAACGGGGTTGCGCCGAAATAACGCGGGTTGGCGCGTAGCAGCGCACGCTGTTCATCGAGTTCCACCAGGCGGTACGGACCGGCGCCGACCGGCAAGCGGTTGAATGGATGCGCCTCCCACTGTTCCGGCGGAACGTTACGCAGCAGGTGCGCGGGGAGGATCGGGAAACCGGTCAACCGCAGAAATGGCGCAAATGGCGCTTCCAAGCGGAAACTGACGCTGCGTTCTCCGACGCGATCAACCAGGACAGTACGCCAGAAAGCGGCAACGTTCTGATCACCGGCGAACGCCGGACCCTGCACAGCGCGCAGCGTGAACAGCACGTCATCGACCGTCACCGGCGCACCATCGTGCCACGACGCGCCGCTTCGCAGTGTAAAGGTGTAGACTGTCCCGCTCTCATCAACCGCCCACGACTCGGCGAGTGCCGGCATGGGTAGACCGTCGGGACCGGGGCGGGTCAACCCTTCGAAGACCAGGCGCTGGATGTCGGCGGCGACCGGATCGGAGGCTGGATCAGCGACCAGGGGATTGAGATGCACCGGCGCGCCGACAACCCCTTCGATATAATCGCCTCCTGCCAGCGGGCGCGCCACCGATGCGCGTGTGAGCGCCAGGTAACTCATCAGGAGCAGCACCGTCAGAGCACTGATCGACGCAATCAGGATTTGCCAGCGGATGCGACGTGCCATAGATGTATCAGCGTGGAATGCGCAAACGTCGCTTTACTCCTGTGAAGCGGCGCCTGCTGCATTCAATACGCCGTTTACCAGATTGGCAGGCTGGCGATCAGCGCCAGCAGGAGGAATACAACCGCCAGCACGATTGTTGCCTGGTGCATCGTCTTCTCGATGCCACGCTTCGTGCGGTAGATGGTGTCGCGCTGTTGCAGACCGGCAGTGCGCCCCTGCACGACGACCAGAAAGGTCAGCGCTACGCTGACAATGATAAGTGCGCTGTAAAGTGCGATTTTCACCCGTCGATCCTGTCTGTACGAACCTGAATCACGGAGCGGTATTATAGCATCAGCGCGGCTGAATGCCAACCTCAATATTTTGGCACGCTCGGATCGACCTCATCGGACCAGCGCAAGATCCCGCCTGCCATGTTCTTTACTTTGCGGAACCCTGCCTGGCGCAGCAATTCGACGGCGCGGGCGCTGCGAACACCGCTGCGACAGTAGACGACCATTTCGACCGCACTATCGAGTTCGTTCATGCGCTCTGCCAGTTCGTTGACCGAGATCCGCACGGCGCCGGGGATATGGCAGATTTCCCACTCGTTTGGTTCGCGCACATCGAGCAGGAAGGGCGGGTTGTCGCTGTGCAGCCAGTCGGCGACTTCGGCGGGAGTTATCTCGATGGTCGCGTCACGGTGCGCCTCTTCGGGCGAAATACCGCAGAACTGCTGATAATCGATCAGTTCGGTGACTGTCGGATGATCGCCGCACACTGGACAATCGGGGTTGCGCCGCAGTTTCAGTTCGCGGAAGCGCATCGCCAGCGCATCGTAGAGCAGCAGACGACCAATCAGCGGCTCGCCGATGCCGGTGAGCAGTTTGATCGCCTCGGTTGCCTGGATCGTCCCGATCACGCCGGGGAGCACGCCGAGCACGCCACCCTCGGCGCAACTCGGCACCAGACCGGGCGGCGGCGGCTCCGGGTACAGACAACGGTAGCACGGTCCGCCATGTTTCGGCGAAAAAACCGTCGCCTGCCCCTCGAAGCGGAAGATCGAGCCGTACACGTTAGGTTTGCCCAGCATCACACAGGCGTCGTTCGTCAGATAGCGGGTGGGAAAATTATCGGTGCCATCGACGATCACATCGTATGGTCGGATCAGGTCGAATGCGTTGTCCGACGTGATCTGAACGTCATAGGTAGCGATGTCGATATGCGGATTGAGATCGCGCAGGCGCATTTTTGCCGATTCGGTTTTGCGAATGCCCAGCGTGGATGTGCCGTGAATAATCTGGCGCTGCAGGTTGCTTTCGTCAACGATGTCGAAATCAACCAGTCCGATGTGCCCCACGCCCGCAGCGGCGAGATACAGCGCCAGCGGCGATCCAAGCCCGCCGGTTCCGATCAGCAACACGCTGCCCTGCTTGAGTTTACGCTGCCCCTCCATACCGAACTCGGGCAGGATCAGATGCCGTGAGTAGCGGCGGATTTCTTCATTTGACAGAGAAGGTAGAACCATATGATACCCCACAACTTCTGCACTACGGAAGAGACCAGGCACACCTCACCTGCTGATGCGCGCCCCGACATTTGTGCCGCGCGCCATTGCGCAGGCGACAAACTTCGGTGGGTCAGACGCCGCCTGCAATCGCCGGAATGATGCTCACGGTCTCGCCGTCGGGAACTGGCGTCTCGATCCCCTGCAGGTGACGGATATCTTCATCGCCGACATAGATATTGACGAAACTGCGTAGAGCGCCCTGTTCGTTGTAGAGATGCCTGCCCAGTTGCGGGTACTGCTCGCTCAATGCTGCCAGTATTTGACCCACAGAACCGGCTGCAAGCGAGACGCTGGCATTGCCGCCGACGTACTGGCGGAGTGCGGTTGGAATGGTAACGGTGACTGCCATAGGTGTGACCTCTTTTGAGAACCAAGAACCAGGAACCAGGAACCAGGAACCAGGAACTGAGAACCAAGAACCAAGAACCAGGAACCGAGAACAACGTGCAACCTTCAACCCGCTCACCTCATCCCCTCTTACCCCATCCCCTCTCTCCATGACCCCCCCGCTGCCAGTACGGGCGCGGCGCCGCTGCGCCCCTACGTCGCCCCGCCGCTGCGCCCCTACGTCGCCCCGCCGCCCTGCCTCCTCCTCGCCTCTCGCCTCTCGCCTCGACTCAGCACACAACAACTATCTCCTCCGCCACGAAACGCGCAGCAGATTCATCCAGCGTCCAGGCGGTCAGTTCGGCGGCGCGACCGTCGATCACACTCTGAATGAGAAACACGAACTGCGAACCGCCGCCAACCCCCTGAGCACCGGTCAGATCACGCGGCGACGGCGTCGCCGGATGGTCGGGATGCGAATGGTAACACCCGACGACATCGAGATGGCGGGCGCGTGCGGCGCGATCGGCGCGCAGATAGTCGCGCGGATCGAGATAGAACCGGTCGCGCTGCGAGTGTTCCGCATCGGTCGGCGTCAATCCGGTTTCGACCGTCCAGCGGTTTGGCGTCGGAAAAATATCTTCCACTGCAATGCGCGACTCATCGATCCGCCCGATCAGCAACCCGACGCACTCATTGGGATAGGTCGCTTCAGCGTGCTGCACGATAGCATAACGAACGTGGTCGGAAAGAATGATCATCATTCAGGCATGTTCCTGTCAGAAAGATCTCAAGGGTCAGAAACGTTCCTCCGTTCCCCGGCGTCTGCAACGTTCAACGTTCAACGTTCAATGTTCAACCTGGAACCTGCAACGTCCAACGCTCAACGTCCAACGCTCAACGTTCAACCCCCAACGTTCAACCCTCAACCTTCAACCTTCAACCCTCAGATCCCTTCGCCATCACGTCCATCGCCATCTTCCCAGAAGCGATCACTGAGATACTTGGCAGCGCCGTCGCACAGGATCGTCACCACCACCCCCTCGCGCAGGTCACGAGCGACCCGCAGTGCAGCAGCGACGTTGGCTGCGGCTGAGACGCCGACCATCAATCCTTCGGTACGCGCCAGACGACGCGCCATTGCGAAGGCTTCTTCACTCCGAATCTCGATGGTGGCATCCGCAAGCGTCGGATCATAAATACCGGGAACCAGCGTCGTCGATGCCATATGCTTGACGCCCTCCAGCGCGTGGTAGGGTCCGTCGGGTTGGACGGCGATCAGGCGCACGGCAGGATTGCGTGTACGCAGAAAGCGCCCGATGCCCATGAACGTGCCGCTGGTGCCCAACGCTGCCACGAAGTGCGTCACGCGACCGCCGGTTTGCGCCCAGATTTCGGGGCCGGTGCTCTCCTCGTGGGCGCGCGGGTTGGCAGGGTTGTTGTACTGATCCGGGTAGAAGTAGCGTTCCGGGTGTTCCTGCACCAGCGCACGGATCTTACGTATCGCTGCATCCATGCCCTCCAATGGATCGGTGAGCACCAGTTCTGCGCCGAGAGAACGGAGAATCCGCCGCCGTTCAGGACTGGCATTGGCGGGCAGCGCCAGCGTCACCTGATAGCCGAGCGCCGCACCAAGCGTCGCATAGGCGATGCCGGTGTTGCCGCTGGTTGCATCGGCGATCCGCATGCCGGGACGCAACAAACCGCGTCGTTCGCCATCGCGGATCATCCACAATGCCGGACGATCCTTGACCGAACCGCCGGGGTTGTACCACTCCGCCTTGGCATAGACAGCAACGCCAGGCGGCAGATCGGGATCGATCCGCGCCAGGCGCAGCAGCGGCGTGTTGCCGACCAGATCGATCAGCGTGCTGCGGCGGTCTATCCGTTCCTCAAATACGCGCAGACTCACGACATCTTTCCCATCCGGCAGGTTGAGATCGCTGCCTTCAATATCCGCAGTGCCAGCGTTGCACAACGCGGTCGCGTTCCGACCACTTCACGTTCCAGGAGATCGATCATCTCGTCCGGCGTCATCGTCTCAACTGCTGCAAATGTCGCACCGGCAGCGAGTTCGGTCAGTATCGAAGCCGCCGCCTGCGAAATTGTGCACCCGCGCCCCTCAAAGGAGACTGCTGTGATGCGATCCGGCGGTTCAACCTTCAGATAGATGGTGATGACGTCGCCGCATTCAGGATGACCGCCGGTCAGTGTCACATCCGCATCGACAAGGGGACCGCGATGGCGTGGATGTTCATAATGGTTCAGCAGACGCGCAATGAGCGCCGCGCGATCCATCACCCGTTCCGTTTCGCCAGTTCCCGTGTGGCGAGCCGCTTCAGATACGCCAGCAGATAACTGATACCGTTCAGTCGCTGTGGCGAAAGCACCTGGTGCAACCCCATTGCGTAGAAGAAATCGCCTGGAATGGCGAGCACCTCTTCCGGCGTCGCACCTTCAAGACCGTCGCGCAGCAGCGCCGCATAGCCGCGCACCGTCGGCGACTCTTCGGGAACATCGATGTGAAACGTCAACCGCTCGTCGTGTGACTCTACCGCCGCATACACCGGAGTGGCGCATTCGTGTACCTGCTCCATTGCAGCACGATTGTTGCGCAGATGATCCGGCAGCGGCGGCAGTCGGTCTGAATATTCGAGCAGCAGTTCCAGTTTTTCCGCCCGGTCCGCCGCCTGAAACTCCTCGACGATAGCACGCAGGCGCGGCGGCAGACCGGCAGGGATGTCAGACATAGTCGTGCTGGTTACTTCTCAATCGGCAGACCAACCGCGTTGCCCCACTCGGTCCAGCTGCCGTCATAATTGCGGACTTTCGGATAGCCAAGCAGGTACTTCAGCACGAACCAGGTATGGCTGGATCGCTCACCGATGCGGCAGTAGGCAATCACATCCTTGTCTGGCGTGATGCCTTTGCTGGCGTACAGTTCACGCAGTTCGTCGGCGCTCTTGAAGGTACTATCCTCGCGCACGGCGCTCGCCCATGGGATGTTCACCGCTGTGGGAATGTGACCGCCGCGCAGTGCGCCTTCCTGCGGATACTCCGGCATGTGCAGACGCTCGCCGGTGTACTCCTGCGGGCTGCGTACATCGACCAGCGCCGTGCCGCTCTGCCGGATATGCGCCAGCACCTGATCGCGGAATGCGCGAATGGCGGCATCATTGCGCTCCGGCGCATGGTACTCGCCCGGCGGGTAGGAAGGAACCTCGCGCGTCAACGGGCGCCCTTCGGCAATCCATTTGGCGCGCCCGCCATTCATAATCCGTGCGTCGGCATGTCCAAAGAGTTTGAAGACCCACAGTGCGTAGGTTGCCCACCAGTTGTGCTTATCGCCGTAGAAAACCACCGTCGTATCGTTGCTGATCCCCTTCGAGACCATCAACTGCTCGAACCGTTCGCGATCCAGATAGTCGCGGATGATCGGGTCGTTGAGTTCACCGACCCAGTCGATCTTCACCGCACCGGGGATATGCCCCTGATCATAGAGCAGAATGTCCTCATCGCACTCCACGATCCGCACCTTCGGATCGTTCAAATGATCGGCAACCCATGCGGTGTCAACCAGCGCCTCAGGGTGAGCATAACCATTCATCACAACCTCCCCCGATAATTCTGAAGTAGACCGCTTAATTTAATCAACTATATTGTACTGCCGGGGGAAGCAAGAGTCAAGCAATGCCTGCATCAGGCAACGCGCACGAGCACATCGTCTCCCTGCACCTGCACCTCGAACACCTCAATCGGCGCGAACGCGGGCAATGTCAGCGGGCGCCCGGTGCGCACATCGAAGCGTGAGCCGTGCAGCGGGCATTCCACCGTACCGTCATCGGGATCGAAGAACCCATCGCTCAACTCTGCATATGCATGGGAACAGATATCATCGGTAGCATAGATCGTCTCGCCAGCGCGAAACAGGGCGATCCGCCGACCGTTGTACTCCACAGCCCGCATACCGCCGTCTGGCAGATCATGGATCGTTGCAAGTTTGACGAACTCAGCCATTGCGCTCAACCTCATCCGTGCATCAAGGAACAACAAAACGCGCGGCATCACACGATGCTGCGCGCCAGAGACCCAACCCGGCGCCCATCCTACGGGCGACCGTTCGGCGAAACGAGGGGGGATCGCATTGAAAGACCGAGCGCTTCAAGCAGCGCCAGCGGCTCATTCTCCAGCCATCCGGTTCCCGCGTCGCGCCCGCTGGCAACCAGCACCGATCCGATCGGCGGTACGAAAATAATATCAACCGTACCCTCTCCCGTCACCAGACCAATGCGGTCCAGTTTGCCCGAACGCACCTTGACCCATAATTTGAGCGACATGATGCCGATCCGGGCAATGGAAGGCGCAGCGCGCTCGAATGCCGGATCGCTGGCCCACAAGACCTGACCGTTCAGCGCGCACAGCGCCGCCGCATCGATGCCGGGATTGCGACGCAGCGCGGCCGCGATATGTTTACCTGCGCGAGCGACAAGTTCCGGGGTTAAGGCTATGGGTTGCATCGGCGCAGCACCTCCAACGAGCGACGACCGGTCGTACAAGCAGTACTATTGTACCATGTCGGTTCCTCGTTTGGAGCACCAATTTTAGCGGGGAGGGGGTCAGGCTCCTGTTTCGGAGGGCTAACTCACCCGACTGAGCAGCGCCGCACGCTGGACGTGTTGGTGGGTGCGATTGTGGTTTCATGCTTGCCACGTCTCGTCTGAAGGTCGCGTATGCTATCATATACCTGGCACGAAGCGAATGCGCAGGCTGTTGCGTGATGGATGTTGTCTATCGACTCCAGGGTGTCGAATTTGAGTGGGATGACCAGAAGTCCCGACTCAACATCGTCAACCACGGCGTAACCTTTGAGGAAGCTGCCGAGGTCTTTTTTGATCCATTCTATCAATATGGAGATGCTACTCCAAACGATGTCAACGAGCAGCGCAATTTTGTCCTGGGCTACCCGGTCGCGCAACGCTTATTGCTGGTTGTCTACACCGAGCGACGCGAGCGAACGCGGATTATCTCTGCACGATTGGCAACGCGCGCAGAAAGGAAACTCTATGAGTCAGCCTGAGTTCCCAACCGAGCTCCATCTTCGTCCTCGCCCGACAATCACGATTACTCTAAACTTGCCAACCGATACCTTCGCAATGGTACAGGAAGTTGCTGCAAGTCGTGATATGTCGGCTGAAGCTTTGTTGAAACTCTATATCGGGCAGGGATTACGGCACGATATTGCACAACGGTTTGCAGACAGGGTGTTAGATCTCACAGCGCAGGTATTGGCACGGCATGGACAATCGCCGGAGCAGGTTGATGCGATCTTGCGGGACATCCGGAGCGCGACCGGCGCCTGAGCGACACTTCTTCATCAAAGGTTGAACACTCTTACAAAGACACAAGGCGCAAAGGATTGTACGTTCGCCACGGAACGCGCAATTCCTTTGCGCCTTCAACCTTCCCGTCTGCCACGTTCAATGTGGAACGCGCACGACCTTCCTGTTGCTTGCCGCTCGCCTCTTATCCCACCGACCCTTCCATCTCGAGTTGAATGAGACGGTTGAGTTCAACGGCGTACTCCATCGGCAGTTCGCGCGTGAACGGCTCCATAAAACCGAGCACGATCATCGACAGCGCGTCAGCCTCGCTGATGCCGCGGCTCATCAGATAGAACAGTTGCTCCTCGCCGATACGCCCCACCGTCGCCTCGTGCGCCAGGGTGCAGCGGTCTTCCTCAATCTCGATGTACGGGATCGTATCGGATGCCGACTTCTCATCCAGGATGAGCGCGTCACAGTTCACATTGATCTTCGCCCCGGTTGCGCCCGGCGCCACCTTCGCCAGACCGCGGTACGTCGTCTTGCCGCCATTCTTCGAGACCGACTTGTTGGTGATGCGGCTCGTCGTATCTGGCGCGATATGCACCATTTTGGCGCCGGCGTCCTGGTGCTGCCCCTTGCCGGCATACGCCACCGAGAGCACCTCGCCGCGCGCGCCGCGCCCCATCAGGTAGACCGACGGGTACTTCATCGTCAGGCGCGAACCGATGTTGCCATCGACCCACTCCATGCTCGCCTCTTCATAGGCGATAGCGCGCTTGGTCACCAGGTTGAAGATATTGTTCGCCCAGTTCTGGATCGTGGTATAGCGGCACTTGCCGCCCTTCATCACGATGATCTCGACCACCGCCGAGTGCAGCGAGTTAGTGCTGTAGATCGGCGCGGTGCATCCCTCGATATAGTGCACCGACGCACCTTCCTCGACGATAATCAGGGTGCGCTCGAACTGACCCATGTTCTCCGCATTGATGCGGAAGTACGCCTGAAGCGGAATATCGACGTGCACCCCCTTCGGCACGTAGACGAACGACCCGCCCGACCAGACCGCTGTGTTCAGCGCAGCGTACTTGTTATCCGCCGCCGGCACGACCGTACCGAAGTATTGCTTGAAGATCTCCGGGTACTCCTTCAACCCGGTATCGGTGTCGAGGAAAATCACCCCCTGCTTCGCCCACTCTTCGCGCAGCGAGTGATAGACGACTTCCGACTCGTACTGCGCGCCGACGCCTGCCAGGAACTTGCGCTCCGCTTCAGGGATGCCCAACCGCTCAAAGGTGTTCTTGATCTCCGGCGGCACGGCGTCCCAATCGGTCTGCGGGCGCTCGCCAGCACGCACGAAATAGTGAATATCGTCATAGTTCAATTCTGCCAGTTCAGGGTTCGCCCACATGCCGGTCAGCGGCGTCGGCTTTTTGCGGAAGATTTCGAGCGCCTGCAACCGACGCTTCAACATCCACTCCGGCTCACCCTTCATCCCTGACAGTTCACGCACGACTTTTTCGTTCAAGCCCTTTTCAGACTTGAAAATATATCGTTCCTCGTTGCGGAACGCGTACTTCGAGTAATCGAAATCCAGATTCGTCGCTGTCACAGCCATTGGATGCACTCCTCTCCCAGAATTAATCACATCTCATCATCATCGGGCGCATGACCCACGCCATACAACCCGACCTTGAGTGTTTTGAGCGGAAGCAAGGCGCACTTGATGCGCACCGGATTATGGTTCAACGGAATGCCGATCAGCGCAAGCATCTGATCCTTGCTGAACTGCTTTGCCTGTTCAACCGGCATCCCGACAATTTCCTCGGTCAACATCGATGCCGACGCCTGACTGATGGCGCATCCGCGCCCATCGAAGCGCGCATCGGTGATGATGCCATTCTCGATCCGCAGGTCGATCCGCACTCGATCGCCGCACAGCGGATTATGCTCCTCAGCGCTGACGTCGGGATGGTCGATGCGACCGCGACGACGCGGATGCTTGTAGTGTTCGAGGATAAGTTCGCGGTACAGATCATCCATCCCAATCACCCGAACAGCGTGCGCACTTTGTGCAGCGCGGCGACCAGTCGATCAATCTCTTCCGGTATGTTGTACAGATAGAATGATGCGCGTGTGGTGGCAGGAATGTCGTAGTGCGCATGTAGCGGCTGCGCGCAGTGGTGCCCGGCGCGCACCGCAATCCCCTCGCCGTCGAGCACCGCAGCGACATCGTGCGGATGCACCCCGTCGAGCGTAAAACTCACCGCACCGCCGCGCATTTCGGTCGTTGTCGGACCGTACACCCGCAACCCTTCAACTTCGGTCAGGCGTTCGAGCGCATACCCCAGCAGTTCGCGCTCGTGGGCATAGATCCGATCCATCCCGATCTCCTGAAGAAAATCGACCGCTTCGCCAAGCGCGATGGCTTCGGCGATTGCCGGTGTGCCCGCTTCGAAGCGCGCCGGAACATCAGCGTAGGTCGATTCGTGCAGCCCTACCACCTTGATCATCGATCCACCACCGAGAAATGGCGGCATCTGTTCCAGGATCGCGCGCCGACCCCACAGCACCCCGATCCCGGTCGGACCACACATCTTATGACCGCTGAACGCCAGGAAATCGATATCGAGCGCCTGAACATCCACCGGCATGTGCGGTACGCTCTGCGCGCCGTCCACCAGCACCAGCGCACCGACGGCATGGGCGCGTTGCGCGATCTCCGCCACCGGATTGATCGTCCCCAGCACATTCGACTGTTGCGTGATCGCCACCAGACGCACCCCTTCGAGTTGCACTTCCAGGTTGTCGAGCGCCAGGCGACCTTCGCCGTCGATCGGCAGAAACTCCAGTTTCGCGCCGGTGCGCTGTGCCAGCATTTGCCAGGGCACCAGGTTCGAATGGTGCTCCATGATGCTGAGCAGAATGCGATCCCCTTCGCGCAGGTTGGCATCGCCCCAACTCCGCGCCACCAGGTTGATTGCCTCGGTCGTATTCCGCACGAACACGATCTCGCGCTGACTGCGAGCGTTGATGAAGCGCGCCACCTTGCCACGCGCCCGCTCGAAGGCGAACGTCGCTTCCTCGCTCAGCCGATAAATGCCGCGATGGACATTCGCATTATAGCGCCGGTAATAATCTTCCAGGCAATCGATGACACGGCGCGGTTTCTGCGACGATGCTGCACTGTCGAGGAACGCCAGCGTTTTCCCATGCACCGCCTGATTGAGGATCGGGAACTCACGCCGCAGCGTCACAATATCGAACAGAGTCAGGCTGGCGTTGATAGTCATCGGCGCACCTTCATTATATCTTTGCTTCGATCATCTCCGCGATCCGCTGACGCAGCGCATCGTTGGGAATACGATCAAGCACCGGCTCGAAGAAGCCCATCACGATCAGATGGATGGCTTCGTCACGCGGAATGCCGCGTGAGCGCATATAGAACAACTGCTCCTCATCCACCTCGCCGCTGGTCGACGCATGCCCCGCCCTGGCGACATCGTTGGTGTCGATCATCAGTCCGGGGATGGAGTCGCTGCGGGCTTTGGGCGAAAGATGGAGCGCATGCTCCTCGAGCCGCGAGACAGTTGCGCGACTCTGATGCTCGATCTTGATCATGCCGTCGAAGGTGGTGTAACTCTGATCCTTCACGACGGTCTTGAAGTCCATATGCGCTTCCGTCTTTGCGCCGATATGCCGGAGCCAGGGCGCCGTCAGCAGGTTCTGGTGATCGGCGGCAAAGGTGGCTGCCACCCACTCAACGCGTGAGCCGTCGCCTTCGAGGGCGGTTTCCGCTTCGATGTGCTGTACCCGTGCGCCCAGATTCACTGCCGCCCACTCGACCGATGCGCCACGTCCAGCGCGCACCTTTTGCGCGCCGATGTGGTATACATCCTCACCCCACGTCTGCACGGCAACGAAGCGCAACGTTGCGTCATTGCCGAGGAACATCTCTGTCACCGGCGCGGCAAACGCCTGATCCGACGCGGCGACCGAGTGGTACTCCTCAACGAACGTGACACTGGCGCCGTCGTCCAGGATGATCAGGTTGCGTGGCGCAATCGCGCCGCCGGGGATGGGCATCGAGAACATCGCCGTCAACGGCAGTTCGACATTGACATGCTTCGGCACATACAGAAAGACGCCATCCTGCCAGAGCGCCGCATTAAGCGCCAGAAATTTGTGACGCTTCGACTCAATGGCGGCGCCGAGATGCCGCCGGATGAGATCGCTGTGCGAATGGATCGCCTGCGCAAGGGTTGTAAACACCACCCCCTGATCCGTCAGGTCTTCTTCCTGATACAGGCTGGTGGCAGCAGTATCGGCAGCAGCAATCACCTGTTCCGGCTTGAACTTCGACAGATCGGTGCGACGCCAGTACGGCGGTTCGGCGGAGGCGAAGAACCGCCACGCATCCACGCGCTGCTCCGTGAGCCACTCCGGTTCACCGGCTGCGCGCGATCGCTCGATCACCAGGGCGTCGCTGATTTCGGCAAGCGGAGGAAACGTTTTCATAGTCACGCGCTTGCGACCTCCTCGCGGAGGAAGTCATACCCCTTCTCTTCGAGTTCGAGCGCCAGTTCGGGTCCCCCCTCGCGCACTATCCGACCGTCCATCAGCACTGACACAAAATGCGGCTTGATGTAGTTCAACAGGCGCTGGTAGTGCGTAATCACCAGCACGCCCATCTCCGGATGCCGCTCATAGAGCGTATTGACACCCTGCGCCACAATTTTCAGCGCGTCGATGTCCAGCCCTGAGTCAGTCTCGTCCATGATCGCCATGCTGGGTTCCAGCATCGCCATCTGCAAAATCTCGATCCGCTTCTTTTCACCGCCAGAGAACCCCTCGTTCAGGTAGCGGCGAGCAAAACTCTCATCAATCCCGAGCGCTGTCATTTGTTCGCGCAACTGTTTGCGAAACTGCGCCATGGGAATCGCCGTCTCCTTAGGGTCCTTCCCCTCCTCGGCGCGATGAGCGTTGATCGCAGCGCGCAGGAAATTCGCCACCGTCACCCCCGGAATGGCGACCGGATACTGAAAGGCGAGAAACAGCCCGAGTTTTGAGCGCTCATCCGGCTCAAGTTCAAGAATGTTCTGACCACGGTACCATGCCTCGCCGCCGGTGACGATGTAACCGGGATGCCCCATCAGCGTATATGCCAGGGTGCTCTTGCCGCTGCCATTAGGACCCATGATCGCATGGATCGTCCCGGCTCTGACAGTGAGATTGACTCCCTTGAGGATTTCTTTCTCCTCAACGCTGACATGTAAATCCTTGATAACCAGATCGCTGTTCAATGCAGGAACTCCTGTGTACTATTCAATGGGTTGAACAATTGCACTGCTATTCGGAAGCCCGCGCAATCTGAAAGTGGCAGCAGCGCCGACCCTCACGGATCGTCCCTTCGATCTGCACCGGCTCGCCCAGCACCTGTTCGAACATCCGTCGCTCCATCGAACAGACGCTGGCGTGTTCCTGAGCGACGTCGTGGTACGGGCACGCCAGAACCTGGAGCGTACCGCCTGACTGTACCTCGACCGGGATGCCGCGTGCTTCGAGCGTGGCGCGCAAATGAGCCAACCGCTCCTCCAGATCGGCGCCGCTCACCTGACTGCGATACTCCTCAGCCAGGCGTCGCCCAACGGCATCGAGCAACGCATCGAGGCGCTCTTCACCCTCACGACTGGCGATCTCACGGAGGAGCAGCGTCACCAGTGTGTCGTACTCCTTCGGGAAAAGATCTTCAGCGCGCGGGGTGAGCGAATAGACCAGCCTGGGACGACCGGGACCGCCGCGCGCCTGTCGCGTCGTAAGCAACCCTTTCGCCTCCAGGTGCGCCAGATGCTCACGCACTGCTGTCGTGCTGATACCCAGCAACTCTTCCAGGTCTCTGATCGTCGCTTCGCCATTGCGCCGCAGGTAGGTCAGAATCTTCCCCGCAGGCGAATCTTCAGTATACTGCGCCAGTGCCATCGTTTGTCCCTCCAC
This sequence comes from Roseiflexus sp. RS-1, assembly GCF_000016665.1. Lineage (NCBI taxonomy): Bacteria > Bacillati > Chloroflexota > Chloroflexia > Chloroflexales > Roseiflexaceae > Roseiflexus > Roseiflexus sp. RS-1. The sequence continues at coordinate 879,465 of NC_009523.1, read as the reverse complement.
ACTCATGGTGCAGTATACCAGACGACCCGGCTATTGTCAATAAAAACAGAAGAAAGTGTGAATATTGGGTGCACAGACCTACAGCCGCCCCGCAGTGTGACCGATCACCAGCTCTTCAACGGCGACGTGCGGCGGGCAGGCTGCCAGGCTGGCGATAGACGCAGCAACATCTGCCGGCTGGAGCATCGCTGCGCGGTTCCAGACGCCTGGAATATCGTTCCACAAGCCGGTATCGGTCGCCGCTGGCAGCAACGCGGTCACCCGCACGCCATACGGGCGCAGTTCTTCGCGCACCGCGCCGAGCAGCCCCAGCGCGCCATGCTTGGCTGCGCAGTAGGCGGACCAGCCGGGAAAGACCTGACGCGCCGCCACTGAAGCGACGTACACCAGCAGCCCACCGTTGTGCATCAGCGGCGTTGCGTGCTTGCAGACGAGAAAAAGGCTGGTGAGGTGAATGCGCACCTGTTCGTCCCAATCGGCGTGGGCAATCTGCGTCACCGGCGCCACCAGAGCGCCGCCGACGCTGTGCACGAACAGATCGATTCGCCCCGTGGCGTCCGCCGCCTGGGCTGTCAGGCGTTGCACCTCTTCTTCGATGGTCACGTCGCACGGGGCGATCACCGCAGTTGATCCGGCAGCGCGGACTGCTGCCGCCACCTCTTCCAGCAGATCGACCGAGCGGGCTGCCAGCGTCAATACCGCACCGGGCGCGGCGAGCGCCAGCGCCGTCGCTCGACCGATGCCGCGACTCGCGCCGGTGATGACAATACTTTTCAGCACGCTTGAAGTCATATGACGTTCGTTCAATCCCTGATTGCCGATGGGTGTGTTTCGCTCTGCTGTTGGGACAGGTCATCCCTGTTCTAACGGAAGTCGTGCCGGGGTGGACATGGCGCCGCCTGCGCCACGTCCATCACCTCACGATCAGGCGCGCTCGATATGCGCCATGAATTCGCTGCGCGTCTTGGGATCGTCGCGGAACACGCCGCGCATTGCCGACGTGACCATGGTGGCGCCGGCTTTTTTCACGCCGCGCATAACAGCGCACATATGCACACCTTCAGCGACGACCGCCACGCCAAGCGGTTCGAGCCGCTGATTGATAAAATCGGCGATCTGCACCGTCATGCGCTCCTGCACCTGCAGGCGACGCGCGAACATCTCAACGATGCGCGGGATCTTGCTCAACCCCACAACTTTGCCGTTGGGAATGTACGCGACGTGCACCCGCCCCATGAAGGGCAGCATATGATGTTCGCACAGGCTGGCGAACTCGATGTTCTTGACCAGCACCATTTCGTCGTAACTGACGCTGAAGATCGCGTCGTTGATCAGCGCGTCGGGATCGATATGGTAGCCGGCAGTCAGTTCGGCGTACATTTTGGCGACGCGCGACGGCGTTTTCAGCAGCCCTTCACGTTCGGGGTTTTCGCCGATCTGTTTCAGAATAACGCGCACTGCGTCTTCGATTGCCGGGTCGGATTGGTAACTCACGCCCTCGAGTTTGCCGCGCCCCTGAACGATGAGCGTTTCGTATTCCTGCCCATCGTCGTCTGCGAGCGCGTGGTCGGTATGATAACCATTCGTGCTATTACGGAATGCCATGAATCCAGGTCTCCATTCTCTTCAACAGCGACTCGTGATAACGCGCGATGGGTGGTGTTGCGATCAAGCCACGTCGTTGCAAGATTGCTTCGCTGCGATTGGCGTCGCGCACCGACAGCATCCGCGCGTATCCCGAATGCGCGTTGTCGCCTGCTTCCCCAACGGAAGCAGGCATAGTCATCCATGATGGCGGGCGTCAGGACCGGCGTACTCGAACACATTCTTGCGCGTTTCCCACAACGTGAGATGGCGCAACCGCCCTTCAAAGCGCGGCGCAAGTTCATCCCACAGGTAGATCACGATATTCTCCGCCGTGGAGGGTTTCGTGGCGAATGCGGCAATTTCGCGGTCAAGATGCCGGTAGTCGATCCGGTCGAGAACACTGCGCACGGTGCGATCCATCGTTGCCAGGTCGATCACCATGCCCGTATCGGGATCGACCGGACCGGCGACGCTCACCTCAAGCGTATACGTATGACCGTGCCCGTTCGGATTGTTGCACTTGCCGTAGATCGCCAGATTCTCTTCATCGGAGAGGAGCGGCGAGTGCAATCGATGCGCTGCCGAGAATGTGTAGACCCGCGCAAAGGTCGTCTCATCGGCGCCGTCGTATTCAGCCCACAGGTCACCGGTCTCATACAGGCGCAGACGCACCAGGCGCGCCGCAACCGGCAAACGAGCCGCGATCAACCGCCACAGCACCCGCACAATGTTCTCGGTCGTTGGAAGTTGGTCGCGGAAGTAGGGCGTATCTTCGTTCAGATGCTTATGGTCGAATTCATTCAGCACCTCCGACACCAGTGATTTGAGTTCGGTCATGTTCATCACCATGCCGGTGCGCGGGTCGAGTTCGCCGGTAATGGTGACGTCAAGCGTGTAGTTGTGCCCATGACCATACGGATAGGCGCATGGTCCGAAGACGCGCTCGTTCTCCTCGGCGCTCCAGTCGGGGCGCCAGTAGCGATGCGCAGCAGAAAACTCGAATCGACGGGTTGCGTATACCATATCTGGATGTCTCCTCTTCAACATGATGTCTGGCGCACAGACGCACGCTTCGCGCGGTGGGCGAAGCGCGCCGACAAATGTGCTTCTCGTTCGGGGAGAGTGTTGGGACAGGGAGGGACTGATGCAGTTCCTCTTGTTCAGGCGCCTGTATAACAATACACGTTTGATACAGGCTCTGTCAAGGAAAAAGGAGGACCGAAATGTATTTCGGTCGACTCCTGTACCAGATGAGATTCTGTCAGTTCCTGTCCATCCGCTCCAGCGCCGCCTTCATTCGCTCGAGTCCTTCCAGCAGCAGCGAACGCGGGCACCCGAAGTTGAGCCGCACGAACCCCTCGCCGCCAGCGCCGAACGGTATCCCGTCGTTCAGCGCCACCTTCGCCTCACGTCGGAAAAACTCATACGGATTGCCCGCGATGCCAGCGTTGCGACAGTCAAACCACGCCAGGTACGTCGCCTGTGGAACCGTCGTTCTAACCCACGGCAACTGGTTCGTCACGAACTCTGTTACGACGGTGCGATTCGCAGTAAGGTAGGCGAGAAGTTCATTCAGCCAGTCGTCGCAATCGCGATAGGCGACGTCCATTGCTGCCAGCGCAAACGAGTTGAGCCAGGGAACAATGCCCTCCATCGCCGTCATCAGACGCTTGCGCAGCGCAGGGTTGGTGACAATGGCAAAACTGGCTTTCAAGCCGGGGATGTTGAATGTTTTGCTCGGCGCCATCAGTGTGATGGTCCGTTCGGCAATGTCGGGCGCCAGCGTGGCGATCGGGATGTGGCGCGTATCGCCGAGCAACAGGTCGCAGTGGATCTCATCGGAACAGATGATCAGGTCGTGCCGCTCACAGAACTCTGCCATCCGCATCAACTCCTGGCGGCTGTACGCTTCGCCGGTCGGATTATGCGGGTTGCACAGAATGAACAGGCGCGTGCGGTCGGTCACTGCCGCATTCATGCGATCATAGTCGACGCGATACCCGAACGTGCGCCCGTTGGGAACTGCCTCCAGTTCCGCCATCTGCACCACGCGCCCCTGATTCGCGGGCGCCGTGAGGAACGGCGGGTAGACTGGCGTTTGCACCAGCACCCCGTCGCCCGGTTCGCCGATTGCCCGGCAGACCGCGTTGAGACCGGTGACCAGACTGGGGATGTACACAATCTGATCCGGCGTCACGCTCCAGGTGTAGCGGCGGTGCAGGCGCTCGCAGATGCGTTCACCCAGCGCGGGGGAGGGTAGTTCATACCCGAAATCCCCAATCTCGACGCGGGCGTGGAGCGCTGCAAGGATCGGCGGCGGCGGCGGAAAGTCCATATCCGCCACCCACATAGGCAGCACGTCGTCGCCATAGAATTTCCACTTGATGCTTCCGGTGCGGCGGCGATCGAAGACCTGATCGAAGTTGTACCGCATGGTGGTTCCTGCTTCCTTTCACAGCAGAATCTTTCGGGCAATCTCTCACGATTATTCTAATAGAACAATCTGTGTGGCGCAGCGAATGTTTGCGATCCAGCACACCAGAGTGCTGTGATGAAACTGTCATGCTCAACCAGTGCGCCATCCGACAGCAGAACTGAAAATGTATTGTACTATACAGTCTGGTACAGCAGGACTTCTCCTCCATACATCGGGTGCGAGCCGCCGCATAGACGCGGCGCGAAGCTCTGCCGCTAGAAGGAGCGAACAGTGGCGGCAAAAATCCTGATAGCAGATGATAATCAGGCAATGCGTGAAGCAATTATTCGCTTTGTCGAAGCCGAGGGATACACCGCGCTGGCAGCGCGCAATGGGCGTGAGGCATTAGCCCTGGCGCTGGAGAAACAGCCGGACCTGGTGCTGCTCGATGTAACCATGCCGGACATTGATGGCTTCGAGGTTTGCCGCCGGTTGAAAAACGATCCGCGCACGGCGTTGATCCCGATCACCATGCTGACCGTCCTCGATTCTCCGGATCATCGCCGGTACGGCATTGAAGCCGGCGCCGACGACTTTCTGACCAAACCGTTCGATGAGCGCCTGCTCCGCGCCCGCATTCAGTCGCAACTCCGCACCAAACGCCTGACCGACCAACTCGAGCGGACTGAGAGCGTCATTGTTGCGCTGGCGCTGGCAGTTGAGGCAAAAGATATGTACACCGAGGGGCACCTGTGGCGCCTGGCGCACTATGGCGAACAACTCGCCATCGCCGCCGGTCTGAGCGCCGAAGCCAGCCGCGCGGTATGGCAGGGCGGGTTGTTGCACGACATCGGCAAAATCGGTGTGGCGGACGGCATTTTGCAAAAGCCGGCGCCGTTGACGCCGGAGGAGTATGCGCAGGTCAAGCAACATCCTGAGTACGGTGCGCGCATTATTGCACCCCTGCGCTTCGCGCGCGATGTCGCGCCGATTGTGCGCGGGCACCACGAACACTGGGACGGCAGCGGCTATCCGTATGGCTTGCGCGGCGAGGAGATCCCGGTTGGCGCGCGCATCATCGCCATTGTTGACGCCTACGACGCAATGACCACCGATCGCCCGTACCGTCGCGCATTGACTCCCGAACGGGCTGTGCAGCGCCTCCGCGCGCGGAGCGGCGTTCAGTGGGATCCGGAGTTGACCGCACTGTTCATCTCACTGATCGAACACAAACGATTACTTGCGCCAGGCGATGTCAGCATCGCACACTATGCCTCTGTAGCGTGACGAATGCATGCACCGGCGAAGCAACGAATAGAGGCGCGTCTCGTGTGAAGTATGTCGCGCGGCAGAGTGACGCAGAGGATACAAAGCCACCGAGGGGAACATTTCTTTCGCTGCGTTCCTGATGGAGAAGTTGCAACGCAACGTCTCGACGCCTCATGCCCGCCTGCAACCTGAAACGTTCAACGCTGAACATGTCCTTCGTGCATCCGCCAGATCACCCACAACCCCGCAAGTCCTGCGAGCATCACAATGACTTCCGGGATCAGGATCGCAGCCGTTCCCTGCAACGCAAGTGCTGGCGCTATGCCCACGGCGATCAGGTTCACCAGCGTATGCATCGCAATTGCAAGCCAGAGCCACCACATCTGCCCGCGCCGAAAGACCTGCAACACCATCACTGAGAGCGCCACGTGGACCGGCAGCGTCCAGAGACGCTCCCACGCCCCTGCCAGCGGCAGCCAGTCGGGTTGGGCGGCGACCGCCGCCAGTTGCTGCCGCGCCATTTCCCGCTGCTCATCGGTCAACGGCAGCGTCGCCAGATCAACACTGCTCAACGCCAGCAGATTGATCAACCCCAGCAGCGTCAGCCCGCCGACCAGCACGATTGACTCAAAACCACCGTGCCCCAGCCCGTACATAACGGCGCGCGACCAGGTTTTTTCTTCACGAAACAGCCAGCGATACCCGATGTAACGCCCGATCTCCTCCGCAAGCCCGGCGGTCAGCGCCAGCGCGACCAGCCAGCCGAACATCACTGTGCGCGACGCCTGCACATGGGGCGTCACCACCCCCTGAAGCGCCATCACCAGCGGAACACGGGTAATCAACTGGAAGATCAGAAAGATCACGGCGCCGTAAGCGAAGTAGCGCCAGGAAACCCGCAGCCTGCGCCCGACGAACCATGCTACTGCGAGCGGAAAGAGCGTCTCAAACAGGATTGCGGCGACTGTAGCGGCAACCCGTCCTGCGCTTATCTGGAAAGAAGGCGCCATCAACGGAAGGTCACATAAACGCTTGCCAGCACCAGAGCGCCGCCAACTGCGCCATACTCCCAGATCACCCGTCTGGTCAACGTTCCTTCCAGATAACTCTGGAGGATGCCGGTAACCACATAGAACAGCGCCAGCAGCAACGCACCGCCGATCAAAAACGACGCCGCCCAATAGTTGAGCGCCCAGGTCGCCTCTGCCAGGGTTAATCCGACCAGCAACGATAGCGTGAACAGATTGCGCGTCGGCGTCTGGGAGAGCAGCGCATACGCCAGCAGTGCGGCGCTGGCGCCGATCAGCGCTGCCGAATAGAGCGTGCGCATACGAGCGTAATATATGGCGCTAAACACCCCAAACGCCAGCAGCAGCGTCATCGCCTGAAGCGCCAGGCGCGCTCCCTGGCGCACGGAGGCGCGGCGGTCGAGCGAATAGTGCTGGGCGACGAGCGAACCAAACAGAAATCCGCCAGCTGCGATCAGCGCCAGCACGAATGCCAGCGTTTCGAGGCTGGCGCTGAACAGGCGGAAGAACGCAAACGAGGCAATGATCGCAAACGAGGGCAGAATCCAGAATGCTGGCGCGAGTTCGATCTGCACGAATCCGAGATTCACCGTGGGCAGTGATCGTGTCTGCATATGAGGGTGAAGGCGGATAAACACGTCCGCTCCGGTGCTGCTGATCACCACCAGCGATGCGATCAGCAGCCACGAAACGGTAATGCTCGGAAAGTCGCCGCCGAAGCGGGCGCGCAAAATATTCGGGTTGATGTCGATCAGGAAGACGACCGCCAGCCCGAGGAGCACCAGCAGCACCAGCGATACGATCCGATCATAGCGAGGAGGAGGATTCATCTCTCATTCACCAAATGGTTGCGATCACTCCGTCCAATTGCGCAGCGCCTGAACTAACAGGCGCACGCCGACGCCGGTAGCGCCCTTCGGTTGATACGCCTTGGGTTTCGAGTCGGTCCAGGCAGTGCTGGCAATATCGAGATGCGCCCATGGATAGTCACCGACGAAGGCGTTGAGGAAGGCGGCAGCTGTAATCGCGCCGCCCTGGCGCCCGGCAGCATTGCGCACATCGGCGATCTCGCTCTTCACCATCTCCCGGTAGGGTTGCCACAACGGCAGTTGCCAGGCGCGTTCCCCGGCTGCCTCACCGGCGCGCAACAGGCGCTGCGCCAGGGTGTCGTCGTTTGCAAACAGCCCGATCGCGTGCGGTCCAAGCGCCACGCCGATAGCGCCGGTCAGAGTTGCCAGATCGATGATCGCCGCCGGGTTGTAGCGTTGCGCATAGGTCAGGGCGTCCGCCAGCACGATCCGCCCTTCGGCATCAGTATTCAGCACCTCGATGGTCTTACCGCTGAGAGTCTTCAGGATGTCGCCAGGGCGGTACGCCGACGCGCCGGGCATATTTTCCGCTGCGCCGATCAGCGCCACAACGTGCAACGGCAGCCGCAATTCGGCGATGGCGTGCAGCGCGCCGAGCACCGCAGCCGCGCCGCTCATATCCATCTTCATGGCGTCCATATTCTCGGCAGGCTTGATCGAAATCCCGCCCGAATCGAACGTCATCCCTTTTCCCACCAGGCAGATTGTGGGCGCATCGGTATCGTGCGCGCCATACTCAATCACAATGAAGCGCGGTTCATTCGCTGAACCCTGACCGACGGCGAGGATGCCGCCAAAACCCTGTTCGCGCATTTCTGCCGGACCAAGAATGGTGACAGGCAGATCGAACGCAATGGCAAGTTCGCGCGCGCGCTCTGCCAGTTGCGCTGGCGTCAGCACATTGGGTGGAAGATTCGCCAGGTCGCGCGCCAGGTTCACGCCACGTGCAATGGCGCCGCCGCGTGCAACGCCGCGCATTGCTTCCTCCGCAGCGTCTGGGAGTGTGATCAGCGTCAGCTCATCGATGTCACGACGCTCTTCCGGTTTTATATCGGTCTTGTATTCCAGAAAGCGATAGTTGCCGAGCAGACTGCCCTCGGTCAGCGCGGCGGCAACCGTTTCAGAGGTATGCTCTGGTACAACGGGCAGTGCACATGCGAACCGCTCAACCTTCACATCGCGCGCGCGCTGGGTCGCAATTGCAGCAACCTCGCGCAGAAGGTCGATATCGGGCGAGGAACGCTTACCAAGACCGATGAGCAGCACCCGCCGCGCCGGTATGACGCCGCGCGGATAGATGAGCAGGGTCTGTTTTGCTTTCCCCGACCAGTCGCCCGGTTCGATAAGGTCTGCCACAGGCGGCGCAGGCGGTTCTTCTTCCCACAAGCCAAGCACAAGCAGGTCGGCTTCAGCAGTCAATGGATCGCCAGCAGTGACTGTCACGCGCATAGGAAACTCCATGAACTCCGCAATCGCCAGTTCCCGACACTGTAGAGAATTGCGCGATTGTCCAATCAGGTTGTGCAAACGTTCGTTTCAAGAATGACGGCTATTATATCACGACGCGCCTTTGCTGCGCGCTGCGCCCGCCGGTTGACACAGAGCAACAGGGATTATATACTGCGCTGCGTAAGCAGACGGAGGAACGTATGATCAGCGATCTCTTTCACGTGCCCGGCATATCCTGCCAGCATTGCGTCAACGCCATTACGAAAGCGGTCAGCGCGCTGCCGGGAGTTCAGCAGGTGGTCGTTAATCTGAGCGACAAAAGCGTGCGCGTTGATCACGACCAGCGGGTCGCGGTTGATGACCTGATCCGCGCGATCAACGACGCCGGTTACGATGAAGTGGCTGTCCTCGTGTGATCGTGAGGGCGGAGGGGAAGCAGGTCAACGCTCCCCTCGCCGGTCTCACCGCCGCTCATAGTTGGGCGCTTCTTTGGTGATCGTCACATCGTGGGGATGGCTCTCGATCAAGCCTGCCATCGAAATGCGGATGAAACGCGCATCGCGCCGCATCGATTCGATATCTTTCGCGCCGACGTACCCCATGCCAGAGCGCAAGCCGCCAACCAGTTGAAAGATCGTATCGCTCAGCGGACCTTTATACGGCACCCGCCCTTCGATCCCTTCCGCCACAAGTTTGCGCCCTGTGCCACCCTGGAAGTAGCGGTCGCCACTGCCCTGCTGCATCGCCCCGATCGAACCCATGCCGCGATAACTCTTGTAACTGCGTCCTTCGTACAGGATCGTCTCACCGGGACTCTCCTCGGTGCCGGCGAGGAGCGAACCGATCATCACGGAATGCGCCCCGGCTGCGATTGCCTTGGCGATGTCGCCGCTGTAGCGAATGCCGCCATCGGCAATGATCGGAACGCCGAACCGCGCTGCTACCCGCGCGCACTCGGTGATCGCCGTAATCTGCGGCATCCCTGCGCCGGTCACCACCCGCGTCGTGCAGATGCTGCCCGGTCCCTGCCCGACTTTCACTGCATCGACGCCGCGCTCGCACAGCGCCGCAGTTGCTGCGCCGGTCGACACATTTCCGGCAACCAGTTGCACGTCCGGGTAACGTTCACGCAGCCGTACCACCGCATCGAGCACCCCTTTCGCGTGACCGTGCGCCGTGTCGATTGCCAGCACATCCACGCCAACCCGCACCAGCGCATCGGCGCGCTCCAGATAATCGCCAGACGCCCCGATCGCTGCGCCGACCCGCAATCGTCCCTGCGCGTCTTTGCAGGCGTTTGGATACTCGATCTGCTTCATAATGTCTTTGACGGTGATCATGCCCGACAGTTTGCCACGGCGGTCGACCACCAGCAGTTTTTCGATCCGATGGGCGTGCAAAATCTCTTTCGCCTGCTCGAGTGTCGTGCCTTCCGGCACAGTGATGAGATTGCGGGTGGTCATCAGGTCGCGGATCGGGCGACTGCGATCCGTCTCGAAGCGCAGATCGCGGTTGGTGACGATGCCGATCAGGTCGCCGTCCGGCGTCGTGATCGGAATGCCGGAGATGCGATACTCCGCCATCAGATCGAGCGCATCGCCAACGGTTTTGTCCGGTCCCATGGTGATCGGGTCGGTGATCATGCCGCTCTCGGAGCGTTTCACCTTGCGCACCATTTCCGCCTGCGCCTCGATGGACATATTCTTGTGAATAAACCCAACGCCTCCTTCGCGCGCCAGTGCAATCGCCAGGCGATGTTCTGTAACAGTGTCCATGGCGGCGCTGGTGATGGGAATGTTGATGCGGATGGAGCGGGTCAGTTGCGTGGTTACATCGACATCGCCCGGCAAAACATGCGATTCGGCGGGGATCAGGAGTACATCGTCGAACGTCAGCCCCTCGCGGGCGTACTTGTCGTCCCAGTCAATTGTCACAATGCCCTCCTTACGGTATAGGGAATAAAAGACCCTCTGCGCAGCGCAGAGGGCAGTATGGCATTCGCCCGACTGTCATGTGCATGAGGTGGGCGAAGTGTATGGCGGTAACGTTGTATGTCGATACCATGGGGAGTAGTATACTCACCGGGTGGGGGATCGTCAAACGTCGAGAGTAGTGGAATGTTCACATTGCGCTGACACGACGAATGCGAAATATCCCTGGCATGATAACGGCAAAGGAACGTGGAAGTTCTATCAAATGCTCCTTAATTGCCAGAGCCACAATCTCCGCTTTGCGAGCGGGAGTCAAGCCTGCCAGACGACGCAGCGCCACTCCATGCATGTGGAGACGCTGACGAATCACCATCTCCCCAAAGTCCTTGTCTGCTGTCAGCAACAGCGCTGTCTCCTGATTCGCCAGGTTCAAGACAGCCTCATCGAGCATCCCTGGCTCCAGTTCAGCCACATACGAAACCTGATACCCCTCTCGCCGCAAACGTTCGACAATAAGACGGTCAACGCTCTCGTCAGCTACAAAGTTCATGCCGGCGTCTCAACCAAGGGGTACACAACATCAGCACGTAGAGCCTCTTTGGCAAAGGCCAATGCCGCCAGGACGGCCTCACGAGTCAGGTGTGGATGCGCCTCAAGAATCTGCTCGATCGTTTCGCCTGCTGCCAGTTTCTCCAGGATGAGTTCAACGGTAATGCGTGTTCCTGTGATGACAGGTTTACCCATCATCACCTTCGGATTTGATACGATCCATTGCTTTTGCATGTTTTCATCTCTATCTTTCATTTGCTGCACTACGTCTGATTATACAGACTCCGCTTTTCTCCCCTCCAGGGCGTCTTATACAGATTCCATATCATACCACCATGGAGTTGCATTTGCGGAAATCATCCTGCATCATTAGCGACTGCGGTGCTACTCTATACGCATAGCCCACTCGCTATGCATAACACAAGAATCGCTATCTGTCAAGGTGATTGTTCAATATTCCAGGGCTTTTCAGGGTTTTCATCTTTTGGTATCGTGAGCGCCGCTTCGCTGCAACGATCAGGAGGGACGTGACGATGCATGTCATCCAGGCGCTCAAGGCGATCCCCGACCCGCGCCGTCGCCACGGACGCCGCTGTCCGCTCGTCAGCCTCCTTGCCATCGTGCTGCGCGCGGCCATGCCCCTCGTCCGCAGGTGCAGGGGTTACCCGTGCATGTCGTCGGCGATTGGGTTGACGTGAATGGGTTCTTGTTGCGCGTGCTCGTCCATCCGGCGGACATTTCAGATGCAGAAGGCGCCGGGTGGCTTTTCGCCGCGCATCATCAATCATTTCCCCGGATGCGCGAGATTCGCGTGGATGAGGGGTAAAAAAAGAGTGAGATGCATGGCTGCAACAGAACACGGCGATACGCCTGAATGTCATTGAAAAACCGCCTGGACAAACGGGATGTGCCGTCATTCCGAAGCGATGGGTGGTGGAACGCTCGATTGCATGGGCAGGACGCAATCGCTGGGAGCGGCGAATAATTATTCGCCGCAACAACCGCAACCCAGAATCAAGCGAAGCCTTCCTTTATCTCGGTTCTATCGCAATGCTCCTGAATCGGCTCTATCCGAGGTGTTCGTTTTTGATCACGCTCTATAAAACGCCCTGGGGTTGCATGGACGGAAATTGTCCTGTATACCCTCGGTTCGCTTGTTTTCATGCAAGGCTTCCTGATGCCATAGAACGGGGGCGTTCTCGCAGCCAGGTTGTTATTTGTCAAGTTGCGGATCGCATCAGGAAGCCATCCGTCAGAAAAATGAGCGAACGGTAGGGTATAGTCTCGGGGTTTGAAAAAGGCAGCTATGTATGTAAAGAAAGGGTTGGTACGGGAGACGGGAATCGAACCCGTGACTTGAGCTTGGAAGGCTCTCGCGTTACCACTACGCCACTCCCGCACTGCGCTTTGATTCTAATCATGTCTGGTAGAATCGTCAAGAGGAACTCGTGGTAGTAAGTGTTCACATTTCTCCTGGAGGCGAGAGCATCTCACCCTCATAGACTCGACGAGAGCGAGATGCCCTCGCTTCCAGGCTCGTGTGTTACCCCAAATACGAACAGGAACCTCATGTTACTCACAGTCACTCCCAACCCTGCCATCGACCGCGTTCTGATCGTTCCCGGATTTCGCCACGCAGATGTCTGTCGCGTCATCACACGGATCGACTCGGCTGGCGGCAAGGGGTTCAATGTCACACGGGTGGCGCGCACCCTGAGTCTGCCGGTGCGCGCCTGCGCGCTGCTCGGCGGTGAGAACGGCAGGCGGATAGCGCGGCTGGCTGAAGATGAAGGCATCGATGGCGCGTGGAGCTGGATTGCGCAGGGCGAATCGCGCATCTGCCTGCTGATCACCGACCCCGAAGCGCGCGACCATCTGACGATCAACGAGACCGGTCCGACGGTCAACGCCAGCGACTGGCACGGATTCATGGAACTGGTCTGGCAGCAGGCGCGCGCTGCAACGTTCGTCGCTGTTTCTGGCAGCGTTCCGCCCGGCGTCGCGCCGCAGCAGTATGTGGAACTGATTCGCGGTCTGCCTTTGGACGCCTTCGTGTGCATCGATACGAGCGGACCGACGCTGGCGGCAGCGCTTGATCTGCCGCTCGACCTGCTGAAGATCAACATGCACGAACTGAGCGCCGCGCTTGGACAGCCGATCACAACCCCCGATCAGGCGCGCGCCGCTGCCGTCGCTGTGCTGCAACGCGGTCCGCGGCGGGTGGTGGTCACGCTTGGCGCTCAGGGCGCCGTCGCTGTTGATGCACACGGCGCATGGAGAGCACGCACGCCGCCGGTTGAACCGATCAGTCCGGTGGGCAGCGGCGATGCTGCTCTGGCAGGAATCATCGTCGTACTGCACAACGGCGGCGCGCTCGCCGACGCGCTGCGCATGGGGGTTGCGTGCGGCGGCGCCAATACGCTGACGGTCGGCGCCGGGCGTCTGCACCTCGATGATGTGACGCGGTTGCACGCAGCGACTGAACTGGAAGTTATCTCATAGGCAGGGGTGGTTGAAGGGGGCGCCTTCGCCCGCTCATCTCAAGGGGAGAGTTCAAAGATAAGCGGTTTTCTGCATTCCCATGCGCTTTTGCCCCTCATCCCCCCGACCCCCTTCTCCCACACGGGGAGAAGGGGGAGTCTGGGCGTCCCGATGCCTGAAACGGGAGAAGGAACGCAGGGGCTTGCCAAAACATCTACCCCTGAGAGATCCCCCTGACCCCCTTCTCGCACAAGGGGAGAAGGGAGAGTCTGGGTGTCCTGATGCCTGAAACGAGAGAAGGAACGCGGGGACTTCAAAAAATCTGCCCCTGTACGTTCGCCCACTTCCGGGCAGCGTGGTATACTACCGGAGGGTGAACATTTGTACAGGAATGCCGGAATGGACGACATCAAAGCCACGATTGAACGCATCGCCGCCAATGTCGAGCGGGTTATCGTCGGGAAGCGGCATGCCGTCGAGCAGGTGCTCACTGCTCTGTTGTGCAAAGGGCACGTACTCCTCGAAGACGTGCCGGGCACAGGCAAAACCATGCTCGCAAAAGCTATCGCGCGTTCGATCGGATGCAGTTTCAAGCGCATCCAGTTCACCCCCGACCTGCTGCCATCGGATGTGACCGGCATCTCGATCTTCAACCAGCGCACCCATGAGTTCGAGTTCCGCCCCGGTCCGGTCATCGCGCAGATCGTCCTGGCGGATGAGATCAACCGCGCAACACCCAAAACCCAGAGTGCGCTCCTCGAAGCGATGGAAGAACGCCAGATCACGGTGGACGGCGTCACCTACCCGCTGCCGACGCCGTTTCTGGTGCTGGCGACGCAGAACCCGATCGAGTACGAAGGAACATTTCCCCTGCCTGAAGCGCAACTTGATCGCTTCTTTATGCGCGTGCACCTGGGTTACCCGGCGAGAAACGATGAGATCGCCATCCTGCGTCGCCAGCGCGAGGCGCACCCAATCGACACCCTGACGCAGGTTGCCGCAGCCGAAGAACTGGTCGATCTGCAGGAACGCATCAAATCGGTGTATGTCGATGAACTGATCGAGGAGTATATCGTCTCCATCGTGACGGCGACCCGCAACCACGAAGATGTGTATCTCGGCGCCAGCACGCGCGGATCACTGGCGCTCTACCGGGCGGCGCAGGCGCTCGCAGCCATCACCGGGCGCGACTATGTCATCCCCGATGATGTCAAGGCGCTGGCGGCGCCGGTGCTGGCGCATCGCCTGATTATCAGCCCTTCGGCGCGCATTCGGAACATCAGTGCGGCAGAAGTCATCGCGGATGTGTTGAAGGCAGTGGCGGTGCCGGGGGCGCGCGCCGGACGTCGATTCGAGCGTGTTGCTCGCTAACGCTACCTGAATCGCTGCTGACGCGCCACATCCGGGAGCGTTCCGTCCGATGCATGGCGGAGAAACAGCAACCCCGCTTCCATGCGGTTGCTCACCTTCAGTTTCGCCAGAATGTTGCTCACATGCTTCATCGCCGTGTTGTAGGTGATGTCGAGCCGCGCAGCGATCTCGCGATTCCCCAGCCCCTCGGCGATCAGTTGCAGAATCTCCAGTTCGCGTGATGTCAGTTCGCTCAAACTCGCCACCGGTCCGCTGATCGATGGCGGTCGAGCGGCCCGACGCAACACCTCTGCCGGAAAGAGCAGTTGCCCCTCCTGGAGACGCCGGATTGCATTCAGGTAGGCGATTGCCGGCAATTCTTTCGACATGCACCCCGACGCGCCTGCCAGGAACGCCTGCCCCTGCAAACCGGACGCTTCGTGTTCGTATGCCACCAGCAGCAGGACGGCAGTTTGCGGTTGTAGCGTGTTGAGCATGTGAATGTATTCGAAGACATCGCCGCCGGGAAGATACCGATCCAGCATGATGATTTCCGGTTCGGTATCGATCAGGCAACGGTCAAGACCGTCGAGCGAGTCCGCCTCGCCGACGACGGCATGCCCTCCGCTGCGAAGGTGTTGCACCAGGCTCTGTCGAAACAGATGCTGCTGGTCGGCAAGCACAATCCGCGCGCGCCGCGAAGCCATGGTGCGTCCTCAACGTCTTCAACAGTGCCGCCCGTCACCGTGCTCGATACACCAGGCAGAGACTCTTCACTGGACTCGGGTAGATCGATCTACCCTCCCCAGCGTACTCGCGCCTGCATGATCGTACCGGTATTCCCTAAAGAGAAATAGCACACCATCCCCCTTACCGTCACCCCTCGATCTCTCAGTTTCCGGGTACCTGAAATCAGTAATGCCCATCTTCCCTGTTTCTGGAAGAAAAAATACACAAATCCATCATAGCACACCGAACCGCAGGCGTGCTATGGTGCATACGCAGGTTTTAACGAGATTTCAACGCAATGACAGGCGCAATCAATACGTCGATTCGCTCTCCCAACTACGGATCGCGCAATGGGCGATCAATTTCGATGATCGTGATCCATGCCACAGCAGGAACAGTGCGCAGCGCACTGGCATGGCTGACCAATCCGGCATCGCGGGTGTCGGCGCATTACCTGATCGACAAAGCCGGTCAGATCTACCGGCTGGTGCCGGATGAATACGCCGCCTGGCATGCCGGTCGGGCAGCGTGGCGCGGTGAGACGGCAATTAACGACATATCGCTAGGCATCGAACTCGAGAACGCCAATAATGGACGTGATCCCTACCCGGCGACGCAGATGGAATCGCTCGTTCAACTCACCCGCGACAAGGTTGCACAGTACCGCATTGCCCCCGATATGGTCGTGCGCCACCTGGATATCGCCATTCCTCGCGGGCGCAAGAGCGATCCAGCCGGTTTTCCGTGGAACGATTTCCTGCGCCAGGTTTTCGCAGAGCCGATCGACGCGCTGCCGGAGCATCCCATTCCGCCGGTCAGGTATGCCACACTCAGCCAGATGCTGCTGCACGAAGCGTACCGTCAGGTCGGCGCAGTCGAATGGTCCGACTGGACGATGTTTCGCACTGCGCGTGCAGCCGGGCTGGGTTTGCCAGTTGCACCCTCGTTCGAGGTGACGGTCGCCGGGCGCAGTTATATCGGGCAGTCGTTTGGTCGTGAGACGCTGGTCAGCCCCATCGCCGAGTGGAAACGGGTTGATCGGCTGAGTATGCTGACAGCGCCGGAACATCAACCGCTACGTGAGGCGCTCCTGCGCGCAATCTATGCGCAGGCGGGCGAGACGTATCGCCCGGATTGGGCATTTCATCAGTATGCGCAGCATACGCCGATCGGTCCGCCGCTGAGTCCAGGTTTCCGCATCCGCATCGATGACGACGAGTGGGTGGCGGCAATCTATGCACTCGATGTCATCTATTGCCCGGTCAATCGCTGGAGGGCGATCAGTCGCCTCAGCGACCTGATCGCGTCGCAGGGCGAGCGTGATCCGCTGGCGATGGCGTTGATCGAACGTCTGTATGAACACGCTGGCAGCCAGTGGCGCCCAAACTGGTCGCTGCACCAACACGCACTTCGCTGCCAGCCCGGAGCGCCGCTTGGTCGCAGTTTTCGCGTGTCGTTCGATGGACGCGACTATGTGGCAGAGGCGTTTGCTCTTGATGTGCTCTTTTGCGCTATCGGGGAGTGGGACAATGTCCAGCGTTTGAGCGAGATTGTGTAACGACAGGAACCTGTATCAACCGGACCAGCCGACGGAGGAGCGCGATGTTCATTCCAGTTCCCCACAATCAGGCAGAGACCATCCCATCCCCAGACCTGCGTGTGCTGCGTCGGGCGCGCGACGCCACGATGGACACGCGCATCCATCGCATCGGCGATTACGGGGCGGTCGTTTTTCGTGCAGTGCTGCTGCTGATCTGCGGGATCGAAATGCTTGCATCTCAAACGACGCCGCTCGAACAACCGTTTCTGATGGTTGCACTGGTCATAGCGTCTGGTGCGCTGATCGCAGGGGGAACATTCGCCATGCCGGCGTGGATGCTCCTGGTCGCCGACGGCGCTGCGGTTGGCGCACTCATTCTGGCGACGGGCAGCTCTGCAAGCCCCCTGCTGCTGCTCGTTCCGGCGCTGGTGGTTCAGGGAAGTCTGTTTGCCGAAGAACGGGATGCGCTTGTCGGCGCCGGTATCGGCATCACGCTGCTGTTGCTCGTTGCGGTGCTTGATCCGGTGCGCACGACCAACCTGCTGACCGAAATCGTGGCAGTGCATGTGATCGTGAGCATCGCTGCGCTCTGGGGATCGCGCCAGATTCGCCTGACGCTGACCCGTCTGCGGGAAGACATCGCGAAGCGTGCGCAGGCGGATCAGGAGCGTGTTGAGTTGCGCCGCGCCCTGGAGTGGCAGCGTCAGAATCTGAAGGCGTTTGGCGCATGCGATTCGTTCGATGAACTCAGGCGTTGTGCCGTTGAGCGCGCCGCACTGATCGTCGATGCCCCCGTGTCGCTGGACGACGCAACCATGCCTGGGGCGCCCGCATGCCATACCCTTACCATCGCGGGTGTGGGGCGTCTGGTCATTCGTCGCGCTTCCGCAGAACTCAGCCGATCGCAGCGCGACTCGCTCGACCATCTGATCGAGATCGCGTCGCAACGGGCTGCCGCGTTACGGTCGATCACGGTGCTACACCGTCACCACCAGGCGCTGACAGCGCTCTGGGAAGGGGCGGGACTGCTGCGCGCCACTCTCGATCTGCGCGCCACACTGTCGGATGTCTGTCAACGGATCGCCGCCGCGCTCGATCTGGAGTGGCTGGCGCTGATCGGTCTCGACGAACGCCAGATGCCGGCGCCATTCCTGTTCGCACGCGGGAACGGGCAGGGACCATCGCTCCGGTTGCAACCTGTACATATCCGCCTGGCAGCCGAAGCGCTACGTGGCGGGAGAGCGCTGGTGCGCATCGAGCAGGGGCAGACACTGGCATTTCTGCCGGTGCGTGTGGCGGGTGAAACGTCGCTTGTGCTGGCAGCGCGGGGCGCCGTTGATGATGCCGCGCTGCAAGCGCTGCTCTTATTGTTCGGCGACCTGGTTGCCGAGCGGTTGGCACGTGTCGAATGTTGACAGTGAGAACGAACGCAACAGTCGCACCAGTGCATCAAACAGCGAGAATGACATGGAGTCGATGACCGCAACCATTCAGACCGGCATGGCGATCACCCTGTTCATCACCGGCATCGGGATGCTGATCTGCGGACTGGTGATCATCATGACCCGTGAGTACCAGGAGGCGATGCGCTCACTGGCGGGGCAATCATCGCGGCTGAGCAGCAAAGCGCTGGCGGACATCGGCGTGCAGGCGACGCTCGAAGGCGCTGCCCACCTGCTCGAAGCCATCACCCGCCTGGTGCAGACGGCAATCGGCACCGGCGCATTTCTCTGTGTGCTGGGAACGATCATTTGCGGACTTGCGTTCTGGATGATGCTGCTGATCGGCGACCGGGGCACACCCTGACCCGTACGGGCGCAGCGGCGCTGCGCTCCCCTGGCGCCAGCGCATTTCTCTGCGTGCTGGGAACGATCATTTGCGGACTTGCGTTCTGGATGATGCTGCTGATCGGCGACCGGGGCACACCCTGATCACATCTGGAACGGTATGCCGCCGCCTTCGGATGGGGCGGCGAAGGACGAAAGCGTATGGCAGCACAACTGGCTGGTTGGGCGCATCGGTATCTTGAGGCGCTTTGCGCGCAGCCCCATTTCAGTGCAGCGCGGACGGTCGCACCACTCTGGCTGGCGACCGACTCCGGTCTTCCTGCGGAACCCGGAGCGCCCATCGCTGCGCCGTTGACCATTCAGATGGCGGCGGAGATTTTTCCCCGTCTGGCGCTGATCGGTCCGGCGGGCGCCGGCAAAACGACGACGCTGCGCGCCCTGGCGATCGGGCTGGCAGAAGCATTCCTTTCCGGGAATAGTCGCGCGGCATGGGGGAACGCGAACGCGCCGCTGCCGTTGTACATCGAACTGGCGCGGTTTCAGGGGAGTGTCGAGGCAACCCTGGCAACTGAGTTTGGCGTCGGCGATCCACCGCCGCTCGAAGAACTTGCGCGCGAGCGCCCGCTCCTTTTTCTGCTCGACGGACTGGACGAACTGCCGCCTGCGACCCAACTCGCCAGCCTGGCTGCGCTGTCCCACGCTCTGGTCGCAACCGGCGCCCAGACCCGCTGGATCAGCACGTGTCGCAGCGAGTTTCTGGGGTTGTTCCGTCCGTGGTTGAACGGCGCCGAAGTGCGCACGCTGCAACCGCTCCGTCCACGCGATGTCATCGCGCAGGTGCAACGTCAGGCAGGCGACGTGGCTGCCGCCTGGATCCAGCGCAACGACGATATCGTGCACCTGGCGACCCGTCCACGCTGGCTCACGGCGCTGATCGAAGCGCGCGACGTCCTGAATGCGCCGATCCAGAGTCGCGGGCAGCTGCTGGCAACCTGGATTCCGGCAGTGGCAGCGGCTGCACTGCTGGCGCATCCCCGGATGATCTCGTCGACCCAGGCAGTGCATGCGCTGATCGAGATCGCGCGCATGCTCGATCAACAGACCCAGGAGACTCTCGCCATCGACGCTGCCATCGCCGCCATCGAAGTCAGCGCTTACGTCCCTGATGCTCACCTCACGACTCGTATGGCGCATCAATCGGCGCCTGTGAACGGGCGAACGTTGCGTGCAACGACAGGTGAAGCGGCTCTTCAGACGTTAATCGATGCCGGTATTCTCGTCTTCGACGCCGAGCGACGCACGGTCAGCTTCCGGCATCCCATTCTGCGCTCCTTCGCGCAGGCAATGTTGCTGGCGCGCACCAACCCGGATCAGTGGTCTCCCGCAACTCTGAGTCGCGCCTGGATGGATGCGGTCATCTTCGCCTACAGCCTGTCCGATGATCGTGAAGCTGTGTTGCGGCGCCTGCTGGCGGTCGGCGCGGTCGGATTGACGGCGCGCTGCCTGATCGATGCAGAAGCGCCCGTCCATTACGATGAACTGCTCGAACGCAGCGGCACACTGACGCCGCCGCTGCGTGTGATGATTGCCGACGCATTCGCCGCCGAAGGGCTGGAACGCGCCGCGCTCGAGCAGCTGGAGCGCGCTGGCGCCGAAGGGTACGACGAAGCAGGGCTGTTCGGTCGCCTGGGTGATCTCTACAGTCGCTCCGGTCAGTGGCGCTTGGCGCGCATCGCCTACGAACAGGCGCTGGCGCGGGAAGCCGATGACCTGCGCTACCGCCAGCAACTCGGCGTCGTGTGCAGCCGAATGGGAGAACTGGATCAGGCGGCAGCGGCGCTGGAAGCGGTGCTCGACACGCAGCAAAAGCGTCTGGCAGCGGCAGC
Source organism: Roseiflexus sp. RS-1 (assembly GCF_000016665.1). Classification (NCBI taxonomy): domain Bacteria; kingdom Bacillati; phylum Chloroflexota; class Chloroflexia; order Chloroflexales; family Roseiflexaceae; genus Roseiflexus; species Roseiflexus sp. RS-1. Next base: position 858,594 of record NC_009523.1, on the reverse strand, counting down.
CCACGAACTGGGACATGTGTATCTGCAACAGGGGCGCTTCGTCCACGCGCTGGAAGCGTACCGACACGCGGCGCAACAGCAACCCGGCGACCCGGCATACCGGCGCAGCGTGGCAACAGCGCTGCGTCGTCTGAAACGCATCGATGAGGCGGAAGCGCAGTTACGCAGCCTGATCGCCGAGTCTGGCGGCGACGCGGCGACATATGCGGAACTCGGCGAGGTGTACGCTGATGCCGGGCGTTGCGTTGAAGCGATCGAGAGTTATGCGCGCGCCGTCGCCCTGCGCTCCGACGATCCATCGCTGTATGCGCGGTTGGGACAGTTACGCCACAGCGCTGGCGATCTGCCCGGTGCGCGCGCCGCGCTGCAACGCGCCGTCGAACTCGATCCCTCGGATGCCGGGCTGCACGATGAGTTGGGACAGATCTTCGAGGCGTGCGGCGAAACCGGCAATGCGCTGGCAGCCTACCGCGCTGCGGTCTCGCTCGACCCGCAGTGCGACGCTTACCACCGTCGTCTCGGCGCACTGTTGCGCGATTGTGGCGATGACGACGGCGCAGCGGCAGCATTGCGCACCGCGCTCGAACTGCGCCCCGATAGCGCCGAGACCTATGGTGAACTGGCGGAACTGCTCTGGCGATCCGGCGAGAGCGAGAAGGCGCTCGACGCCTGCCGACGCGCGTATGCGCTGGCGCCCACGTCCCCCGATCACGCGCGCGCGCTGGGACTGGCATACCACCGGGTCGGACGGGCGCGCGACGCCGAACGCACCCTGCGCGATGCGCTTGCGCTTGCGCCTGATCGCGCCGATCTGCACTTCGACTATGGCATGGTGGCTGAAAGCATCGAACAGTGGGACGCTGCACTCGCCGCCTATGAACGGGCGGCGATGCTCGCTCCGCAGCGCGCCGACTATGCCCGTGCTGCTGGCGCACTGCTCCTGCGCCGCGGCGAACTCAAACGCGCGCGGACACTGCTGGCTGGAGCGCTGCGCCGCGCGCGTCGTGACCCCGAAACCCTGTTTCAGACCGGTTTGTTGCACGTCGCCGCTGGCGCGTGGCATCTGGCGGCGCGATCCTTTCAGCGCGCCGTGCGGTTGAGCGGCGGAGCGCGGTACGAAAGCGCACTGGGCAGGGCATACCTGCGCCTCGGCAGGGCGGAAGACGCATGCGCCGCACTCGAACGCGCGCTCCATACGAATCCTGATGATGTCGAGACGCTCGACACCTACCGGGAAGCGCTGGAGGCGTGCGGTCGTCTCGAAGCGGCGTACACCGTCGGGCGGCGCGTCGCTCGTCTGGCGCCGGGGAATGCCGTGATCCAGCAGCGTGCCGGGAGTATCGCGCTGCGACTGGGGCGTGTGAACGAGGCGCTGGAACTGCTCGACCACGCCGTGGCGCTCGACTCACGGCTCGTGCCAGCGCATAGTGAGCGAAGCCGGGCGCTCCTGGCTTCCGGGCGCGCCGGGGCTGCGCTGGCTGCCGCGAATCAGGCGCATGCCCTCGCCCCCGATCTGCCAGAACCGCTGGCGCTGGCAGCCGAAGCTCTGATAGCACTGCAACGTGATGACGAAGCGCGCCCGTTGCTGGAACAGGCGCTGGCGCTCGATGCGACATTGCTCCCCGCCTGCGTTGCGCTGCGCGATCTCCTGGCGCGCACCGGCGACCTTGCCGCTGCCGTCACGTGGGCGCAGCGTGCGGTTGCGCTCGCTCCCGACGATGTGGCGCATCTTGTCCGGCTCGGTGAACTGTCGCTGGCGACGGATGATCTGATACAGGCGGAGCAGGCGCTGCACCATGCTCTTCGCCTGAGCGATCGCGCCAATGCCGGGGAACAGTCAGACCGCGCTGTTGCCCACATCTACGCATTGCTCAGTCGTGTGCGCGCTCGCGCTGCCGATTGGGAACAGGCTATCACGTATGCGCGCGCCAGTATTGATCGTGCACCTGGAAACAGCGAATATCGTGCCCTGCTCGCCGATGCACTGGAAGGGAAGGGCGATCTGGCGGCGGCGATTGCAGAACTGGAAGGCGCTGCGGCTGCTGAGCCGGAACGCATCGACTGGCAGCAGCGTTTGGGGCGTTTCTTCTACCGCACTGGCAACTATGCAGCGGCGCTGAATGCGTTGCGCCGTGCAGCGGCGGGGTCTGGCGCCGCCGATGATTATCACGCGCTTGGTCTGTGCCTGCGCGCGCTCGACAATCTGCCCGCCGCCGCCGAGGCGCTCGAACATGCGCTGCATCTGCGACCCGATGCAGCCGCCTGGCGGATCGACCTGGCGCTGGTGCATCTGGCGCGCGGCTGGCACGGTGAAGCGCTCGCCGAACTCAACCAGGTGATCGCAACCACGCCGGATCTTCCGGGTGCGTGGCGCGCGCGCGCCCACGCATTGCTGGCGATCGGTCAGCACGAGAAGGCGCGCGCCGATCTGGTTGAAGCGCTGCGCCGCGACCCGCGCGACGCCGAAAGTTACACACTGCTCGCCGAAACCCTGCTTCATCTGGGACATGCGACGCATGCGCTGGAGAGCGCCCAACGCGCGGTTGCCCTGCAACCCGCTGAACCGCAGCACCGACGTCTGCTGGCGCGTGCGTTGCGCGCCATCGGTCAACGTGCCGAAGCTATCGAACAGCTCAGCAGCGTGGTGAACGATACCAGCCCGGCGGAGTGGTGGGCGGAACTTGCCGATGATCATCTGGCGCTCAATCATCTCGCCGCAGCGCGCGCCGCACTTGAACGTGCAGTCGCCGCCGCGCCGGACAATGCCGTCGTTCGCTTCCGGCTCGGTAACGTGCTCATGCGGATCGGTGAGCCGGATGCCGCCGCTGCCGAATTGCGCGTCGCTATTGCACGCCGCCCCGATTACGCTGCCGCACACGCCCGCCTGGCAGAGGCGCTGATCGCCTGCAACGATGGTTGTAGGGAGAATCTTGAGTCCGCTGTCGAAGCAGCGCGACTCGCCGTGGCGCTGGAGGGGCAGTGCGCCGATCACTGGCGCGTCCTCGGCATGGTGCTGCGCGCACAGGGGGCGCATGCAGAAGCGGTCGATGCACTGCGCCGCGCCCACGAACTCGATCCAGAGTCGGCGCCGGTCGCTTTTCTGCTCGGACTGACCCTGCTCGAACAGGGACAGGCGACTGCAGCGGTTGCGCCGCTTACCGCCGCTGCCGCCGCCGCGCCGGAGGAAGCCGCGCATCACGGGTATCTCGGCATTGCGCATCGCATGACGGTTGCGCTGATCACCGAGCCGGATGAACTGCGCGCCGCGTCTGCCAGCCGGCGCGCAACGTTGACGGTTGCCCGGCGATCATTGCACCGGGCGATCACCATCGATCCACACTGCGCACTCTGGTGGTATGAACTCGGTCTCGCCATCCAGCAATCGGCAAGCCATGCCGCCGCCGTCGAGGCGTTTGATCGGGCGTTCACCTGCGCTGGCAGCGAAACTGCTGGTTGTGCGCCCGGCATCTACCCGCCGCCCAAAACCATCGATCAAACGGCGATCCGGCGCAGTCGTGCACGCTCACTCTACCTGATTGATCGTCTCAACGATGCGCGCGCCGATCTTGAAGCCCTGATTGCACACGAGGCGGCGCTTCCCGCCGATCACTACCTGCTGGGGCGCATCCTTCTCGATCAGGGCGAAACGGCTGCCGCACGCGCGGAACTGACCGCCGCACTGGTCGATCCTGCGCATGTCCAGGCGCGACTGTTCCTCGGACGCGCCTGCCTGGCGCTAAATGAGCCGCACCCAGCAATCGAAGCCCTCGAACAGGCTGTCGAACTGCGCCCCGATCACGCGCCGACCGCTGCCGCACTCAGTCTGGCGTATGCTGCTGCCGGTCGGCGTGAACGTGCGATCGCCGCTGCGCAACGCGCCGTTCGGCTCGATTCCTCGGTCGGCGCGCATCATCAGGTGCTGGCGACGCTCTACGCCGCCAGCGGACGGTTCCAGGAAGCGCGCGCCGCACTGATCAACGCACTGACCCTGCAACCCGATGTCGCCGCCTGGCATGCGCAAATGGGCGAGATCTGTCAGCAGATGGGACTGATCGATGCTGCACGTAGCGCGTATGCGCGCGCAATCCAGCTGGCGCCTGACAACGCCGACTATCGCCATGCCCAGGCGCGTCTGCTGATCCGGCAGGGGCGTACCGCCGAGGCGCGTCAGGTCTTCGAGGAAGCGGTGAAACGCGAACCGCACCAGGGCGCCTGGCGCTATGAACTGGCGGAACTACTCCGTCAGCAGGGTGATCTCACCGCGATCGAACACTACGCCGCCGCCGTGCAACTGGCGCCCGACGAGCCACGTCACTGGCTGGGGCTGGTGGAAGGGTTGATCGCGCGTCATGAACGCGACGCTGCCCGCGAAACCGTCGAGCGGGCGCTGCTGCGTTTCGGCGATAATCCGGCGCTGCACAGCGCCGCAGGTGCGATCTACGAAGCGCAGGGCGACATCGAGCGCGCGGCGTGGCACTACGGGCGCGCATTCGAGCGTGACCCGCAGAACGCCGGGAATTGCTGGCGGTTCGGACGCGCCCAACTCGAACTGGGCAGGCTGGATGCCGCGCGTGAGTTGCTCGAACGCGCGCTGGCGCTTGACCCCGATTCGGCAGACGCGCACGCGGCAATAGCGCGCTTCTTCGCACACACCAACGATAGCCGCGCTGCGCTGATCCACAGCCAGCGCGCTGCCGAACTGCGTCCCGATGAACCGGCGTTCCAGATACAACTCGCAGAGGCGCTCACACATCTCCGGCGCTTCGACGAAGCGCGGCAGGCGCTTGAACGCGCATTGCAACGCATTCCCGACAACCCGGAATTGCTGGCGCGCTACGGCGAGATGGCATTGACAGTCGGTTTGTACCACGAAGCGCTCAGCGCATTTGAGCGCGCTATCGCCCAACGACCCGATGAGCCGCGCTACCACTTCCTGGCAGGGCGGGTACATCGTCGATTGAAGCAGTACAGTCGGGCGATCGAACGGTTCCGCCGCGCGGTCAAACTGCGTCCTGGCTACAGCGAGGCGGTTATTGAACTGAGCACCCTCGGACCGCTGGCATTCGTTGCTCAACACTTGCGTGGCGAGAGCGACGCTGCTTGAACACCGCAGAAAGGAGAGACAAATATGCAAACGCACATCCACGACGTCCCATTTCCCAATCCGCATCCCCCCGATCCCGAACCCGACCCGCCGCCGGATTGGAACATCTGACCATACGGTGAAAGGACTCGTTCTACAATGACCGATCACCCGTTTTCGCAGGACATGATCGAGATGCACCATCTTGTGCGCGCCATCGAGCTGGCGCTGCGCCTGGGCGACTCCGGCGCAGCCTGGCGTGCAGCGCACGCGCTGTGGCGCGCCTTTCCGGCAGCGATCATGCCGCAGGTCTGGCTGGGGCAGGCGTTGCTCGATGCCGGTAATGCCATGGTCGCCATCGATTATTTTCGTCGCGCACTCCGCATCAATCCGCTCGATGCCGCTGCCTGGGCGGGTCTGGCAGGCGCGCTGGCGCGCACCGGGCAGGAAGGGGCGGCTGCGGCAGCATTGAGCCGCGCTGCGCTCCACGATCCGCTGGGCGCCAGCGCCCTCACCCCTGGTATCGCTCCCGAACCGTCTTCTGCCGGGAAGGGCATCGAGTATCTCCGGCGTGGACTCGCCGAACTGGCTGCCGATGAACTGGCGACTGCCCTGGCGCGGCATCCCCGCCGCACCGACCTGCGCCTCTACTATGTCGAGGCGCTGCGGCGCAGTGGCGATCTTGCCAGCGCGCGGCGCATCTTTGCTCAGTGCAACGCCGATCATCTACCGGCGCTCCTTGCGCGTGCAGCGCTCTACACGCATGATCAGGCTGCGCGAATGCGTTGCGCAGAGTACGACCCGGACGGGCGCCTGACCCGGCGCTTTTTCGCGCCAGAAGCGCCACCCTGGACGCTGCCGCCTGCCCCCGTGGTCGGCTGGAATGAAGAGTTCGAGCCGCTGTTGCCCTATCTTGAGACTTCCGTGCAACAACTCGTCCAGCCAGCAACGAACGGTCATGCAACGCAACCTCTGCCGGCGGTAAAACGTTTCCCGGATCGCAGCGATCAGCAGGAGGCACAGGTTGAGGCTGCGAACGGCTCATCATCCCTGCCGGTTGCTGATGATCACAGCGCGATCCGATCAGAGCCGACCACCGATCCGGAAGTCAAAAATCTCATCGCCACGGCGGAGCGTGTGCGTCAGCGCCTGACCACGATCGGCGTGGCTCCGCGTCCGCTCCTCCCGTATGCCGATGGGCGGACATTCACTCAGGTTGTGCTGTCGTCGCGTGAGGCGCTCCGGCGACGCTTCGGCGCGGACGGATTCGCAGCCGTGGATCGACGATTGCAGCAGTACGCCGCCGCGCTGCGGCGACGCGGCGTGGCAGCGCATGTCTGCTACTGCGATGACCCCGCAACGCTGCAACTCGACGATGGCATTGCTGCTGCGCCGGTTGCTGCCGGGGCGGATGCATTGCGCGATATGCTGCGCACCCTTTCCGGCGCATTGTCCGATCACGGGCGCGAGTTGGGCGCGGTGCTCCTGGTCGGCGGTGATGAGATTGTGCCGTTCCATCGTCTGCCCAATCCCCTCCCCGACGACGATATGACCGTGCTCTCCGATAATCCGTATGCCACTGACGATCCGGCATACATAGCGCCGCAACGCATGGTTGCGCGGCTGCCCGACGGCAATACCAACGATCCCTCGCTCCTGTTCACGCAACTCGACCGACTGACAGCGTACCACTACGGTAGTCGTCCGCACTCGCGCAGGATGCCGCGTACATCGGGACGACGCCAGGAGCGCGACGAGATCGACCTGAGTGCGTTGAGTGCGGGGTACTGTGCCGAAATCTGGAAAGACGCCTCACGCGCCGTTCTCGATGCGCTGGCGTCTGGCGTGCCGCTGAACACATGCCCGCCGCATCTCGCCGAACGCCTCGATCTGAGGGTGTTCCGCGACAGACGGTTGCTCTACTTCAACCTCCACGGTGCATCGGGACTGCCCAATTTCTACGGTCAACCGGATGCCGTCTGGCCCGGTGCAGCAACGCGCCTGCCGGTGGCGCTGCGTCCCGATCAGGTGGACGCCAGTATGGCGGATGGCGCGCTGCTCCTCAGCGAGGCATGCTATGGCGCTGAGCTTGTCGGGCGAACCGTGGACAACTCTATTCCGTTGCGCGCACTGGCGCATGGTGCGCTGGCAGTGGTTGGCGCAACTGTCAACGCATATGGTAGCCTGACCGATCAGGTGATCGGCGCCGATCTCCTCTTTCAGCGGATGATGGCGCACCTGGCGCGCGGTGAACCGATCGGTCGCGCGCTGCATCAGGCGCGGCTGGATTTCGCGCAAGACATGTACCGCCGTCAGGGGTTTCTCGATGATGTTGACATCAAAACGCTCATCGGGTTTGTGCTGCTGGGCGATCCATGGGGCGCACTCTACGATGCAGACATTGCGCCGAAACCCTGGCATGCTGACCGGACGATTGCAGCGCTGGAACGCATGCCAAAGCCACGCGCGCGTGTGGTGCTCAACGAAGCGGAAGCGCCGCGCGATGCACTCCAGCGTGCGCGCGACGTACTGCGACGGGTGTTTCCCCGTGGCGGCGCCCTGCCATTGCGAATCACGGCGCAACTCAATCCACGTCGTCAGCGCAAAAGCGATCCTGAGCGCGACCTGGTCTTCAGCGCACGCGAGAACCTGCCCACCGTCGATGGATGCTCCCTGGCGCACACGGCACATATCACCATCAGCGGTCAGGCGGTGGTGAAAGTTGCACTGACACGATAGCGAAGGCAGGAGGGATGAGGGGCAAAAGCGCATCGAAACGCAGAAAGAAACCAGAGAAAGAGATTGCGCTAACGTGCATCGAAGATCTGATCGACACGAACCGTCAAACCGTCGAGCAGTTTCGAGCGCGCTTCGTCGCCACGCCGGAAGACGCCATATTCCACGTAGGACCCGGCGCTCAGGGTGAGCACCGTCACCGTTTCATCCAGCGGGTTGACGATCCAGTACTCAGGAATGCCAGCTTCGGCGTAGTCGCGCGGTTTTTCCTCCAGGTCGCGCGCCGGATTGTCGGGACTGACGATTTCCACCACCAGATCTGCACCGCGCCAGTAGTCATTCTGTCGCCGCGGATCGTCGCTTCGCGTGAGGATCAACAGATCGGGTTCGCGGAACTTCCCGGGACGAATTTCGAGACGCAACGGCGCATAGAATGCCACACCGCCGCGTGGTCGCACAAATGCCAGGAAACAGAGCAACAGGAATAGCGAAATGGACTGATGCTTATCGGTTGGTATCGGTAAGACCTCGATCACGCCATCGGTGTACTCAAGCAGGCGATTCGTCTGCGCCGTCAGCGCAAGGTACTGTTCAACGCTCCACATTCCTTGCAGAACGGCGAGATCGATATCGGTTATTTCATCTGCCAGGGCGATCCGCATCGGATGGCTGTATGCCGTCACTGTCATAGGCGTTCCTTCCATATGCCGCTCATACGGGCTGTGCACGGTATGCCTGCGCTGGAAAGGAAAGGGAATTGATCGGCATCCGCCAGCCGCAGAACCGGGTTACTGCGCATCAAAGATCGCATCGACGCGTACTGCAAAGCCGTCGAGCAGTTTCGAGCGCGCTTCGTCGCCCCGCCGGAAGACGCCATATTCCACGTAGGACCCATCGGTCAGGGTGAGCACCGTCACCGTTTCATCCAGCGGGTTGACGATCCAGTACTCAGGAATGCCAGCTTCGGCGTAGTCGATCCGCTTGATCTGCGTATCCCGCTCAGGGTCGTCTTCACTGACCACTTCGGCGACCAGATCGGCGCCGCGCCAGAAGCGGTCCTGGCGGCGGGGATCACGCGCGTCGCGCAACAGAAGGATATCCGGTTCACGAAACTTCCCATCGCGCACAAGCAGACGCAGCGGTGCAAAGCGCACTTTCCCGCCATGACTGTCCGCATATGCACGAAAGAAGAGAAACAAACACTCGAGTATTGCCTGATGTCGTTCGGTTGGCATGGGCAGGATCTCAATCCATCCATCCGAATACTCGATGAGACGGTTCGTGTGATCGGTCAGGCGCACATACTGTTCAACGCTCCACATCCCCTGGATCACGCTCAGGTCGATATCGGTCATTTCCCCCGCGATCACCAGGCGCATTGGAGGCGTGTATGCGGCTACGGTCATGAGCTTCTTCTCCAGCGTATCGGCAATCCGACGTCGATGTACGTGATTCTGGCAGGTCTGTCAAAATAGTGTAGCACAGGTTGCGTTAAGGAACCATTCCTGTCTCGTGCATGGCGCGCGCGACCGTTGCGAGAACGTCGCGGTCGTCCTCGGTCAACCCCAGTTCCGCCAGCGCCCCGGCGACAGTCTGCACCGGCGACGACGGCGTGGATGCAGACGCCGGTTGCTGCACCGGCGGATGATCGGCGAACCGATGAGAAGCGGACCGATCGCCAGTGCGCACTTCGGCGACGTGGCGCGCTTCCACGTCCCACAGCGGCGTCGCGCGCAACGGGCGCACATCGCCCCACCCGCACTGATGCGCCAGAAACATCGCATATCCGCGTGCTGCGCCTTCGAGCGTATGGTAGCGCGCCACATACGCGCGCGCCGCAGCGCCCATCGCTGCGGCAATATCCGGTCGTTCCGCCAGCAGGCGACAGTACGCCAGGATCAGGTCACTCTCCGATTCATCCGGATCGACCTGCGCCGCGACCCCTGGCGGCAATTCGGTGAAGGCGCCGGTAGCGGTCACCAGGGTGGGTCGTCCGGCGCCGAGCAACCGCAGCAGGCTGGCAGACGTTTCGCCTGCCGTCGGGTGGCGCAGGTTCAGGCAGATGTCGGCGGCAGCAACATAATCCTCGAATGCGGTCCGTGACACATAGCCGGTGATAGTAACGGCTTCGGTCAACCCCAGACGTTCCACAACGCTCCGCGCATCGTAGTTCGGCGAGATGCTGCCGACCAGCAGATAGCGCACGTCCGGGCGGATGTCACGCAGGTCGCGCAACGCGCGCAGCGCCGGTTCCAGCCGTTTATACGGGTTGATATGCCCGAACGACGCCAGAATGAGATCATCGTGCGGCAGACCGAGCCGCGCGCGCGCTTCGTTGCGTGGGATGAACGGCGGCAACGGAATCCCCATCGACACGAGAACGGTCGGCAGCCCCGGCTTGAGTGCCGCAACTCGATCCAGCACATACCGGCTATGCGCCAGAACGCCCATGGCGCGTTCCAGCACATCTTCGCAGAACGGGAAATCGAACGCTGCGGCAGGAAAGCGCCCACGCAGCATCAGTTCCGCCACGTGCGCCCCCTCTACACCGTACCGTCGCCGCATTTCCGCGCGGTAGCGATCGATCTGCCCGCGCAACGCCACCATCTCCTGAAGCATAAAATGGTGCAGCACAAAATCGTGCAGGACGACAAAGCCAGGGGTGCGCTGCAATGCGCGCCAGATACCGACATGCGCCGGGCTGTTGCCCATGTGATACACGATTGCATCAAACGGACGGCGACGATGGTCGCGTTCCAGGCGGCTGACCGGGCGGATCTCGATATGCCGGGCAAGGTGTGGGTTTGTCGGGCGCAGCCCATCCTCGACATAGAGCGTGATGTCAACATACATGCCGAGGTACGGCAGCAACTCTTCGCTGTAATCGGAAATGCCCGACGGTGCGGGATTGACCGGCGAAGCGTAAGCGAGACGTTTCATCGTTTAATCGAACATCGCCTCAGTATGCCCGGCAAACGCATCGCGCAGCATACGCACATAGCGCGGCATCAACGGCGGCAACCGGTCAGGCGGGTAATAGTCGAGCGACACAAATTCGGCGTGGTCTGGTTGCAGCATGCCGCCAACGACGCGGCATGCGAAGAAGGCGCTGACGATCTGCGCCTGATCGCCGTTGGGATAGGTCCACTCAAAATCGCGCCCGGTATACAACCCGATCAGGCGCTCAACGACAATGTGCAAGCCGGTTTCTTCCAGCACTTCGCGCACCAGCGTGCGCGCCGGCGTTTCCCCCAGTTGCACCACGCCCGACGGCGGCGCCCAGAGCATCACGTCAGAACGTTGCCCAAGCAGCACGTACCCTCGATCATTTCGAATAAACGCGCTCGCAGCAAGTTGCAACAGGCGTTGATGACCAACATAACTGCGCAGCCAGGCGGTGTAATTGATCGTCATACCTCTCCCTCACCTTACGACGCCCGCTGTTTGGTACGGAGACAATAACGCAAAATAACCAGGATGCCATTATAGCACCGGCACAAACGGCACATTTTATGCTACAATCCCAGCCAACCGGATGAGACGAATGAGCAGGAGGTTGCCATGGAGACTGTCGTCTACATTGTGAAGTATGGCTTCATTGCCGCGCTGGTCGTCGAGCTGGCGCTGATCGCGCGTGCGATTATCAATGTGGCGCTGGAAAAAGCGCGCGCTGCACAGACCGCTCCTGCAAAAGAGTAACGTTCCGTGCGATCCGTCCTGATGCACATCTCCGACCTGCATGCCGGGCGAACGTTTCATCCGCAGGTAGCGGAGCAACTTGCCCGCGAAGCACACGACCTGCGTCCCGATCTGGTGATCGTTTCCGGCGATCTGGTGCAGCGCGCCGATTTTACGTCGCAGTGGGAGCAGATCGTTCAGTACCTCCAACGTCTGCCTGAGCCGCGCCTGATCATTCCCGGCAACCATGATGTACCCCTGTTTCACCTCTTCGAGCGCTTCTTCCGCCCGCTCGACCGGTACCGGCGGTACATTTCATCCGATCTCAATCCGGTGTTCGAGCGCCCCGGTCTGGTAGTTGTCGGCGGCAACAGCGCCTACGGCTGGACCATCGACGGAGGATACGTCGATCCAGACCAACAGCAGGCGATGGAGCGCCGGTTTGCCCGTTACCCTGACGATGTCTGCAAGATCGCTGTGCTGCACCATGGTGTGGTGCGCCCGCCGGGGTGCGAGCAGCGCAGTATCGTTCGCAACGCCGACGAGGTGACGCAGATGCTTGAGCGCAGCGGGGTGGACGTATTACTCTGCGGGCATCATCATGTCGCGTATGTCGATGTCGCCGGCACTGCCAGGAAATTCATCGTCTGTCAGAGCGGCACAAGCGCGTCACGGCGCATTCGGGAAGGTACGCGAGGAAAGAACGCTTACAACGTTCTTATCATCGAGGACTCGACCATTCACATCAGTCAACGCGGTTATGTCGAGGCAACCGGCAGGTTTGAGCCGTTCGCCAGGTATGAGTTTCAGCGGCGCGGCGAGCGCTTACCCGCTCGTCAGTGCAGCAATGACCCCTCTGCCGTATGACCCAGGAACAAACATCATCCCAGAAAGTTGATACCGGTCCGCTGCCGCCGCTGCCGCCCCTGCCGGAGCCGCCGCCGCCGCGTCGCCGTGCACCGCAGTGGAATGTCATTGCACTCGGAGCGGTTGCGCTGGTTGTGACGGGGCTTGCGATCTGGTGGTTGACCCGTCCGCCTGACCCGATGAGCGACCCGCGACCGGTGCAGGTAGTGCAGAACTTTGTTGCTGCCCTTGAAGCGCGCGATGTATCGCGGATGCTCTCCTACATCGAGCCAACCGATATCAAACGACAGATCAGCCCGGAACTGCGCTCGTACATGGAGTACATCACCGACCTTCAATTCGATGATGAGACCTATACGCTGCTTGACAATAACGGCTCGATTGCGCACGTCCGGTTGACCGGTACTGTGCGCTACACCGTTGATTACGGTACGGTGTATTCGGGTGAACGTCCTTTTGATACCGTTTTCGAACTGGTGTTGCTGGAGGGGGCGTGGTATCTGCGCAGCCTGCAACTGCCGGCAACGGAACAGCAATAGATCATGTCGCTTCGCATTCTGCTTGCCCTGGCGATCATCCTGCTCGCCGCCCCATCTGCTCCCAACGATCCGAGTTTCGACAGGCAGTGGGCGCTGAGAAAAGTCGGCGCACTCTGCGCCTGGGATCGCACGACCGGAAGCGCGGAGGTGATTGTCGCCGTTGTGGATAGCGGGGTTGATCCGACACACCCCGATCTGGTGGATCGACTGCGCACAGATGGCTACGATTTTGTCGATAATGACAGCGACCCGCGTGATGAACACGGGCACGGAACGCACGTCGCGGGTATTGTTGCCGCCGTTCTCAACAACAATGAAGGTGTGGCGGGACTGGCGCCAGGGGTGACCATTCTGCCAGTGCGCGTGATGGATGCACGTGGTCGAGGTTCGGATCGCGCGATTGCCCGTGGTATCCGCTTTTCCGCCGATAAAGGCGCAAAAGTGATCAATCTCAGCCTGGGCGCGACCCTTACCCTCAACGCCGATGAACCGTCGGCGCTTGTTAATGACGCCATCATCTATGCGCAGCAGCAAGGGGCGCTGGTAGTTGTTGCGGCAGGGAATGATGCTGTGCCTCTGCCGAACGCAATTGCGGTCGATAACCCGGACGTGCTGGTGGTTGCTGCGACCGATGAGCGTGACCGCAAGGCGCCCTTCTCCAACTCCGGTCCGTGGGTGGCGGTCAGCGCGCCGGGGGTCTATATCCTCTCCACCATGCCAACCTACGAGGTGTTTCTGACCAGCGATCGGTTGCCGCCTGATGAACGTTTTCAGCGTAACTACGACTATATGAGCGGCACCTCGCAGGCAACGCCGTATGTGGCGGCGCTGGCGGCGCTCCTCTTTTCGGCGAATCCCGATTGGAGCCCAGCGCAGGTTGCCGAAACCATCCGCTCAAACGCTACGAACATCCGCGACCTGAATCCTCGATTTGAACTGGGGACGGGACGGATCGATGCCTGCAAGTCGTTTGGCGGTCCGCCAGCGGAATCCGCGCCGCAGCCAGCGCCATCTCCATCAACGGTGCGCAGCGAGTCGATCCTTGGTCTTCTGGCGCTCTGCATATGTGGCATTGTGCTGGCATTGGTGATAATGACACTCACGTTTATCCGGGGGGGGCGGCGACGTGCGCCGACTCCTGCTCCGGTGCCGGCGTCTGTGCCGGTCTATACGCCGCCGCCTGCGCCCACGCCGCCGCAACCCTACCGACCGCCGCCCGTTGCTGCACCGCAACCGCCAACCGGCGCCTGGGGAACACTCATGGTGATCGCGGGCGCTGCGCAACCGCGCACCTATTCGCTTGCCGGCGCAGAGATGCTGATCGGGCGCAGCGAAGAGTGTCAGATCGTGCTGATCGGCGACGGCAGCGTTTCGCGGCGCCACGCCATCGTGCGCAACGATGGACGCCAGGTAACGGTGGCGGACGCCGGCAGCAGTCACGGTACGTACCTCAACGGCGTTCGCATCACCCAACCAACACCGGTGCGTCGCGGTGATGTGCTCCAGGTTGGTCAGACGCAATTGCGGTTTGGGTGATGCCGGAGCATGACCCCCTCGTGGCTTCCAATGGATGCGTCAGGGGATCAGCCGACTTCCACACGCAGGAGATGGCGCACATGCGCACCCAACCACCAGACCCAGAGCGAGTCACGCTGCGCGGCGGGCTGCCGGGAACGGCGACGTTTCTGTACACCGGGGCAGACGGCAGCCTGATCATCGAACTGTACGACCACAGCCCGCAGGCGGAGAAACATTTCGGGAACGAGGTCGCATTCCTGCTGCACGTCGCACCGGAACACAAGGCGCAGATGCTGACGCTCCTCCGCGATCCCGCAGCCACCCACGGCGACGGTGGCAACGCCGAACTGCTGGCGCTTCTGCGCGACCGGTTCCGCGATTACCACGATGTGCAGCGCTGGCTCGACGCAAACGACATTCCGTATCGGAAGACGTTCGATAGCCGGGCGTAGCGCGGGATACACGCTCCTCGCCGTCTGTATCGGTCTGCTGCAACATTGACCATCGTTCCTATCCGCCGTGTCGCGTGCGGCGCCCGTTTCCGGCGGAGCGTAGACCAAAATTTATTTCGGTCACCGCGTGGGGCGCGCGATTCTTCTTGTAGACCGAAATTGATTTCAGTCGCCGCTCGTAGACCGAAATTCATTTCGGTCGCCGTAGAGTGTGCAACCTTGTCCATTGGGTTCAACCTTTGTGAGAACCGCTATAACACCCTCACGGCGCATGGTCATTTCCCCATCTCCATGCCTCCGCGTCTCCGCATGAGCCGGTCTGATGCACGCGGAGACGCGGAGCATGCGGAGGGATGTTGCACGAGGCGTCTGCTTCCAGCAGAGATCGTGCGGGCTGAAGCCCTCCCTGAGCACGTGAAAGCCCCTGCGGGGCTATTGTGTCCGTCGCCTGCCTGGGAGATCGTGCGGGCTAAAGCCCTCCCTGAGCACGTGGAAGCCCCTGCGGGGCTATCGTGTCCGTCGCCTGCCTGGGAGATCGTGCGGGCTAAAGCCCTCCCTGAGCACGTGGAAGCCCCTGCGGGGCTATTGTGTCCGTCGCTCGCCTGGGAGATCGTGCGGGCTAAAGCCCTCCCTGAGCACGTGGAAGCCCCTGCGGGGCTATTGTGTCCGTCGCCTGCCGGTGTACCGAACGAGCCGTGGGGCTGAAGCCCTCGGCTATCTAAGAGGGCGATCAGAAACCCGGATTTGTGGTATCATAACAGCGAACATGGCGTTTTGATGGGGAGTAATCTGTCATGCCGAAACGTGAGCGTCGATTCTCTCCAACAAATGATGCGACCGATCTGACCGATGCGCACTGAGACGCCATCGCGCCGCTCGTCACCGTCACGTCGCCAAAGGGTGGACGTCCGACCGACATCGATCTGCGAGCAATCGTCAACGCACTGCTGTACAAACATCGCAGGGGCTGCCAATGGCGCCTGCTTCCGGCTGATTTTCCGCCGATGAGTTCCGTTCGCTCCTATTTCGACCCATGGAATCGTGACGGAACATTCGTCAACATCAATGATACGTTGCGGAAACTGGCGCGACAAGCGCTGGATCGCGACCCGGAGCCATCCATCAGCGTCCTGGACTTCCAATCAGTCAAAACGACCGAAGCAGGCGGAGAGCACGGCGACGATGGGGGAAAAAAGGTCAACGGGCGCAAACGGCAATTCTGGGTTGATACGAATGGGTTCTTGCTGCGCGTGCTCGTGCATCCAGCAGACATCTCGGATGACGAAGGCGCGGAATGGCTTTTGGCCGCGCATCATCACTCATTTCCTCGGATGCACGAGATTCGTGTGGATGAAGGGTAGAAACAAGGATGAGATGAATGGATGCAAAAGAACACGGCGATACGCCTGAATGTCATTGAAAAACCGCCCGGACAAAAGGTATGTGCCGTTATTCCGAAGCGATGGGTGGTGGAACGCTCGATTGCGTGGGCGGGACGCAATCGGTTGTTGCGGCGAATAATTATTCGCCGCAACAACCGCAACCCAGAATCAAGCGAGGCCTTCCTTTATCTCGATTCTATCGCAATGCTCCTGAATCGGCTCTATCCGAGATGTTCGTTTGTGATCACGCTCTTAGAGTTCTATGATCTCCCCTTGTCTGATAACTGACAATGCGTCTTTTACTTGCGGGGCTAAAGTCTTGACAACACTCAACCTATTCGAAGGAAATACGATGATGGCAAGCGCAAGACCACTCAAATTCTGCTGATAACGCAAATTCTTGTCGGCGGTGAGTAGCACATCAAAGTTGGACTCGGCTTTTGCCAACAATTCGCTGTTTCTGATGCCTGCCCAACCCATTTCTTGTACGGTGAAGGCGGAATGTTCCGCCAGTACCTGTTTCAAGTAGCGAGGCAAACTCTCGTCAATGAGAATCCTCACGATTGCACCGCTCCGACACGAAGATACTGTGTGGCTTGTTCAAGAATTTGAATCGCGTCTTCACGTTTGACCGTGGGAAAATTATCGAGAAATTCCTCAAGCGTGTATCCATCTGCGAGGTAGTCGAACAAGGTCTGAACAGGAACACGCGTACCCCGAAAAACAGGGGTGCCGCTTACAATGTTTGGATCAACTGTAATTGGCAAATTCTTGTCAAGTGTTGGGATATGCATAGCGCCTCCTTAACTATAGTCAAATCTTTCTTCTCAATGGCGCTCACGCTGTGATGCGCCTAACTATTGGTTATACGGATTCCGCTTTCCTCCTCTCCAATGTGTCTTATACAGATTCCGTATCATCCGCCCCCGGGGTTGCATGTGGGGAGATGTATCATAACCCTGTCAACCGCTCTGCTCCTCTCTACGCACAACCGCCGCCTTATTGTAACACGAGAATTGTGATGGAACCAAAACCCAAGAAACTGCAAGACCAGGTTCAGGATACGCTGCGCCTCAAACACTATTCCATCCGCACCGAGAACACTTACGTGGACTGGATCCGACACCCCATCCTGTTCCACTACAAACGCCACCGCGCCGATATAGGCGCAGCCGGGGGCGAAGCCTTCCTCACCCGTCTGGCTGTGGAAGAGCGGGTTGCCGTCTCTACCCGGACTCAGACTCTCTCCGCCCTCCTCTTTCTCTATTGTGAGGCGCTCTGCCAGGACCTGAGCTCCATTGACGCCCTGCGCGCCCAACAACCCAAACGCCTTCACGGTTCTGATTCGGGACGAGGTGCAACGTGTTGTCGTTCAGATGTCGGGTATATACCAGCTGATGGCCAGACTCCTCTATGGCAGCGGCCTGCAGCTGATGGAATGCCTCCGCCAGCGTGTTGAGGATGTGGATTTCGCCAGCGCACTATCACCGTGCACAATGGCAAAAGAGAACAAGACCGGGTGACCGTACTACCCGACAGCCTCATTCCGCCACTCTGGAAACACCTATACCGGATGAAAGCTCTGCCCGATCAGGATCTGGCCCGCGACTACGGCGCCATCTACCTGCCTGACGCCCTAAAGCAAAAATATCCCAATGTCAGCAGGGAATGGGGCTGGCACTATCTCTAGCCCCCGCCTGTGCGAGCTATGGCGGAGTAATTGCTCAACAACCATCATTTCGGCATAAGACTCATCAGCGAGAGGCAGACCGGTTGCCCGCCATTCGTGTCCATCCGTACCATCCGTTCCCATCCGTGGTTTATTCTTCAGGGCATCCGAGCGGGACGCTCACGCTCCCAGGCTCAGGGCGTGCGGCGGGACGCCCGCGCTCGCAGGTGCCGGGCATGCGGGTGGGACGCCCGCGCTCCCAGGAGGCGCGTGGTGCACTCATGCTGCCCGGCGTCATGCTGCCCGGCGCTCGATGCCCAAGCCCCGTAGGGGCTTCCAGGCGCTCAGCGAGGGCTTCCGCTCGCCGTCTCCGCATGCGGGCGAGACGCCCGCGCCCCATTCAAGTTCATAGGTGCGCGCGCCTCCGGCGCGCATGCGGGCGGGGACGCCCGCGCACCCAGGACTCTACGCCCTGGCCCCGCCGGGGCTTCCAGGCGCTCAGCGAGGGCTTCCGCCCGCAGTCTCCGCACGCAGGCGAGACGCCCGCGCCCCATTCAAGTTCATAGGTGCGCGCGCCTCCGGCGCGCATGCGGGCGGGGACGCCCGCGCACCCAGGACTCTACGCCCTGGCCCCGCCGGGGCTTCCAGGCGCTCAGCGAGGGCTTCCGCTCGCCGTCTCCGCATGCGGGCGAGACGCCCGCGCCCCATTCAAGTTCATAGGTGCGCGCGCCTCCGGCGCGCATGCGGGCGGGGGCGCCCGCGCACCCAGGACTCTACGCCCTGGCCCCGCTGGGGCTTCCAGGCGCTCAGCGAGGGCTTATGGTCTTTGAGTAAATAATCCGCTATAGCCCGCGCAGGCGGGCTTCGCCCTGGCTAGCCGAGGGCTTCAGCCCCACGGCTAGCGCGGTAGAGCGGAATACATTCTCAATCTCCATCAGGCCGCAGTCTTTTCTACCATGAGCACCTGCTGCAAGCGGAGTTTGAGCCGGGCGAAGGCGGGGTCGGCAACGACTGCATACGACCGGGGGCGCGGGAGATCGACCGCCACTTCGAGCGCAATTCGCGCCGGGCGCGGCGTCAGCGCGTATACGCGGTCTGCCAGCAGCAGCGCTTCATCAATGTCGTGAGTCACCAGCAGGATCGTCCGGTCGAGCCGGTGCCACAGGCCGAGCAGCCACTGCTGGAGTTGGGCGCGGGTCAGGGCGTCGAGTGCGCCAAAGGGTTCATCGAGCAGCATGATCGGGCGATGCCAGAGGACAGTGCGCAGCAGGGCGGCGCGTTGCCGCATGCCGCCGGAGAGCATTGCAGGGCGGGCATCGCCCCATCCTGTCAGTCCAAAGTCGTCGAGCAGCGCGCGTGCTTCGCGGGTGGCGGCGGCCACATCGCCGCGCTGCACAATCGTCGCCAGCACCGCGTTCTCGATCACGCTGCGCCATGGGAGGAGCGCGTCGCGCTGCGGCATGTACGCCACCTGCCCACGCCGCCCGGTGACATCGACGCCGTCGATGATCACGGCGCCTGAATCGGGCATTTCCAGCCCGGCGATGATGTTGAACAGGGTGCTCTTGCCGCTGCCGCTTGGACCGATGATCGCAACGAATTCACCGGCGTTTGCCTGCATGCTCAACCGCTCGATCACCATCACCGCGCCGTCGGCGCCGCGAAACGATTTGTTGATGCTGCGCAGTTCAAGTGTTGCCATACCCGTCCTTCGCCCATCCGCCAGACCGCACCTACGGCAGGAACTGGTTTGTAAAGGCTTTCTCCGGCTCGATCATCCTGGCGATCAGCCCGCGATCCGCCATCCACTGCGCATAATCGCGCCAGACATCGAGTTTCTGCTCGCCCCAGCGCGGCGCTTCCGCCTGGTACTGCCCGGCAAGGTACTGCTGGCTGCGTTTGACCAGGGTTGCATCGAGTTCAGGCGCCGCCTTCAGCAGAATGTCGGCAGCTGCGTCGGGGTTCTCGATGGCAAAGCGATACCCCGCACTGGTGGCAGTCAGGAACTGGCGCACCAGATCGGGTTTTTCGGCGATCATCTTCTCGCTGGTGATCAACACGGGGGTGTAGTAATCCGGGATGCACTTGAGGTCGTTCATCATCAGGATCGTGAGCGGCGTCCCGCGCACCTCCGCCTCGATACCGGTCCAGCCCTTGAAAATCCAGACAAAATCGACATCGCCGCGCTCGGTGGCGACAAAGAAATCGGTGCTGCCGATATCGACGAATTCGACCTCGTTGAAGCGATCACCGGCGCCATCGCACTCCATCAACCCCTTGATCGTCGCCTGCTCGATGGGGGAGCCGAAGGCGCCGTATTTCTTGCCCGCGAAATCGCGCGGTCGCGTAATCCCCTCGTCGGCGCGACTGGCGAAGCCGCTGGTGTTGTGCTGAATGATCGCCGCAATCGACACGACCGGCACGCCTTCGACGCGCGCGTGGGTCACCGCTTCCTGGAACGAAATGCCAAAGTCGAGTTTGCCGGTCGCCACAAGTTGCTCAACCGTGCCCCCCTCCTGCGCGCCGAGGATCTCGACATCCAGCCCCTGTTCCTGGTAGTACCCCTTGTCGCGTGCAACGTACAATCCGGTATGGTTGGTATTCGGCGTCCAGTCCAGCCCCACGCGCACGGGGGTCAACTCCTTCGTCGGACTCGCCGGCGCCGCGCTGCACGCCGCCAGCACCAGCGCCGCCAGCACCACGATCCCTGTTCGTTTCATGGTTCGTCCCTCCACGATACTATCCAGCGCTCCAGCAGCGTCACCAGGGCGAACAGGACTATCGTCAGCAGCGATGTCACGAGTGCCGCGACGAAGACCTGATCGGTGCGAAAAGCGCGCAGCGAACGCGCGATGTAGACGCCAAGCCCGGCGCTCGCACCGATCCATTCAGCCAGCACCGCCCCAATAACGCTGTAGGTGATAGCGACTTTGATACCGGTGAAAATCGACGGCAGGGCGGCCGGCAGGCGCAACAGACGCAACAATTGCCAGTAATTCGCGCCCATTGCCTCCAGCAATCGCCGCTGATCGCGATCTGCCGCCTGAAGCCCATCGGCAGTGTTAACCACGATCGGAAAGAAGGTCACCAGCGCGACGACCAGCACCTTGGGGAGCATGCCGAACCCGAACCCTACCACCAGGAGCGGCGCAATCGCCACGATCGGCACCGTCTGCGATGTGACCAGCAGTGGATAGACGGCGCGCCGCAGCAGTGGCGAAGCATCGATCAGCACTCCCAGCGCAAAGCCGGTCACCAGCGCCAGCCCAAAGCCGGGAATGGTGACAGTCAGCGTCGCCGCGACGTGCTCACCCAGGATCGGCAGATTGCTGAACAGGGTGGTCAGGATGCGCGATGGCGGCGGCAGCAACCAGGCTGGCAGCGCCAGTTGCCATACGATGAGTTCCCATGCCGCTACCAGCGCGCTCAGCAGAACGAACGGCGGGAACGCCTGCGCCAGGCGTCGCCGCACCTCGCCGACGCGCCGCCCGATCGCCGTTTCCGGCGCGATCCGTTGCGCCTGCTCACTCCTCATACTTCGCCAGTTTCTCAGCGATTGTCGAACCGCGCGGGTCGTAATCCACCTTGATCAGTGTGAACACCCGTGTTGCGCCGGCAGCCAGCACCGCCTCCTGTGCGCGCTTGATCACCGTCATAATGTCGTCGTACTCTCCCTCGATGGTCGTCTCCATCGGACCCACCCGGTACGTCAGACCGCTTTCGGCAACCACCGCGATGGCTGCGTCCACTGCCGCATAGGTTGCGGCTTTATCCGGCAATCCGCCCGGCAACACCTCGAAACTGACGGTTATCGTCGCCACTGTCGCCTCCCTGTGAGCGTTCAATCCATCTTCGTCCTCTTGTGAGCGAAGAGAAGAGCGCTGCCCCCTGATGCAAAAACCGCCGCCCCCAGAAGTAGGGAGCGGCGGTTCATCAGTACACCGGTTGCATTCCCTACGCTGGTATGACCCAGGTCAGGTTCAAAGGGTCAGCGGCATTGTGGGGGCCGCACTCTCAGCCAGGCTCTCCTGGCTCCCCTAGCTGCGCCGTGCGCGGCGCTATCGATTGTTAAGCATAATGGTACGATAATCTGCGGGTCGTGTCAAATAGAACGTCAAAAAGGCTCTTGCATCCATGTTAAGTTTGTGCTAACATTCTGTTATCTCCTTCTCCTCTCTTCTCTCATCGAGGGCGTTCGACACGGTCGGGCGCCTTCGATGATTCATGGCGGAGGGCGCGGTCGTACAGCGGCAGGGTCAGGGCAATAAAACGATCAGCGGTGCGCCAGGTATGATCGCCATCCAGAATCACCGGGTCTTCCAACGCATTGGCAAGACCACGCGCGCGCAGGCATGCCAGCAGATGCTCACCGCGATAGTAGTTCGACTGCCATGGCTCCTGTGATTCCGGACCATATGCCACCACCCAGACGACGCGCGCGAGGGCGGCGGCATCACCGCGCAGGATCAGATTGGCGGCGTTGTGTTGGGCGATGAATGTCAGATCGCGCGGCACACCGTAGGCGGCGTCGAACATCGGATTGGCGATCACCCGGTCACGGCGACGCACACGCCGCCCCCGGTCGCAGGCGTACAGGAATGTGCCATCATACGCGCCAGCGCAGGCAAACAGATCGGGTCGCCGCGCCGCAACCGACAGCGCCATAGCGCCGCCGAGCGAAAAGCCGACGATGCCCCGCGCCCTTCCTTCGGGAATGACCGGGAAGTGTCGATCCACATACGGGATCAGATCATCGAAGAAGAAATCGGCGAAGCGCCCGCTGCCGATGCCGGTCGCGCCGTTCGCCAGGTGCGGCGCGCGCATGTTGACCAGCATGCCGGGGATGCGGTTATCATCGCTGGAGGTTCCGGGAAAGACAAGCGCCAACGGACCAACGCGCCCCGCGGCGCGCAGGTCTTCATAGACATCGATCACATTCCTGCCGTCGCGGGATCGATCCTCGAAAGGGTTGATCCATTCGCGCTCATGCCCGCGGAGCAGATAGATCGCCGGCGCCGGACAGCGTTCATCGACATCGGGCGGAATGTAGATGAAGAAACTGCGCGAAATACCGAGCGCCGGGCTGAAGAACGTGACATGACGGGCGCGAGGATCATAGGTGACGGGCAGCGAAGCGTATGGCACGGCGATTCCCGAATAACGTGCAGTTCACTGCCCCAGGCGTTCCAGTTCCTGTTGTGCGAAACTGTTTCCTTTTTCGACAGCGGTGCGATATGCCTGCTTCGCCTCCTCCACACGCCCCAACTGTTCGAGCGTCAATCCGAGCCAGTAGTAATTGCTGCCATCGAGTGGCTGAATCTCGATGGCGCGACGAAAACTGCTCTCGGCATCGGTGAAGCGCCCCATGTTGTAGTACGTCCAGCCAATGCCAAAATGCGCATCTCCCTGGTCTTCCTTAATCGCCAGCGACCGCTGAAGCGTGTCGAGCGCCTGATCGTACTGCCCCAACGCCGACTGCGCCCATCCAAGACCGGTAATCGCGTTGACGAAACGATCATTGCGGTCCAGCGCTTCGCGGAAACGATCCTCTGCGCGCTGAAAGAGCGCCGTCTGCGCTGCGCTGCCGCTTTCTGCTGCGAACGCCTTGCTCAGATGCGTCCATCCAAGGCGCGCGAAGAGTTCAGGGACATACGGCGCCACAGTGGTCGCCTGCTCCAGGGTGGCGATAGCGCCGTCGAAGTCGGGCGGCGAGAGTCCCAGCAGCGCGTAACTCTTGCCAATATGTGCATCGGTATCCTGCGGGTTCAGTTCGATCGCTTTATCGAACTCTGCCACAGCGCCGGTATAATCCTCCAAAAAATAGAGGTTCCAGCCAAGCCCGGCGTGCGCATGCCCATTGACCGGATCGATATCCTGGGCACGCTCGAACTGTTGCCGCGCCAGATCGAGCAGCGACACGGCTTCCTGACGGTTGCCGCGCTGCAGCGCACTCGCGCCCTGGTCGTTGTAGAAGTAGCCGAGGTTAGAGTGGAAGACAGCGATCTGCCCCTGGAGACCGATAGCGCGATTAAATTCATCGCCGCCGCGTGCAACCATCGCTGCATCGTTACTGAACAGATACTGATACCAGTA
This sequence comes from Roseiflexus sp. RS-1, assembly GCF_000016665.1. NCBI lineage: Bacteria > Bacillati > Chloroflexota > Chloroflexia > Chloroflexales > Roseiflexaceae > Roseiflexus > Roseiflexus sp. RS-1. The sequence continues at coordinate 834,577 of NC_009523.1, read as the reverse complement.
GACAACGCCGCGTGCATTGTGCGCCAGCGCCTGGATCAGATTGTCCCGTCCGGCTGCTTTTTCGAGCGCGATTTCGGCATCATCGATCGCTTCGGCGAGCATGGTCGCATCGGCGTCGTCGAGGGCGCGGGCTGCCTTGATAATGGCGCGTGATCCATACCCTGTCGGATGGTCGGGATCAGCGGCAACCGCGCGATCAGCCGCGTCGAGCGCCTCGTTGTACCTGCCCTGGCTATGCAGCGACTCAGCGAGTACGGCGTGCGCCAGAATCGCACGGTTATCGGCATCGATTGCGGCGCGCGCTTCCGCTTCGGCATCGCTATAGCGCGCGCGCATCTGATAGATCAACGCCAGGCGCGTGCGCGCTTCGGCATTGGCGCTATCGATCCTGAGCACTTCCTGATAGGCTTCGATAGCCTGATCCAGTTTCCCGCGCTGGTTGAACAGTTCGTGAGCCTGAGCGAGGGCAGCGTCGACCTGTCGGTTCTGTCCATCCGTCGCAGGGCGAAGCGCGAACAGGGCAACCAGCGCCAGCAGCACGACTGCCGCGATCCCGCCGACGATCAACCCCATACCGCCGCTTTTCTTCGGCTTCGCCGGCGCTTGCGGCACAGACGGCGCGGCAGGCTGCGGCGGCAGGGTTCCAGGAGGCATCGCCTGCATTGTCGGCGCGCCAGCAGGGGGTTGTGCCGGAGTTCCATACGAAGGCGACGTGGCATGCATCGTCGGAGCGCCGGACGGCGGTGAAGCCTGTTGTGTCGGCAGCCCGTAGACCGGGGAAACAGGAGATTCGGGCGGGCGGGGTGCTGTCGTTCCGGCAGGAGGCGACGGCGGTACGGTGCGCACGTAGGGCAGCGGCGTTCCGGCTGGCGGCGAAACGGGCGGCGAGGCGCTATGCATCGGACCTGTGCCGAAACCGGCAGCCTGCTTCAGCGCAGCAACCAGTTCACCGGCGCTCTGATAGCGCGCCTCCGGTTTGCGCGCCAGCGCGCGCATGATAACATCCTCGACCGGCAGCGGCAGATCGCTACGGAAATCGCGCGGCGGAATGGGCGCGTGCTGGAGACGCGCAACCAGCATCGCCATCGGCGTATCGGCTTTGAACGGCATGCGACCGGTGAGCATCTCGTAGACCACTACGCCGAGCGCGTAGATGTCGGTCGGCGGTCCAACGTTCGGCAACCCCTGCGCCTGTTCAGGCGACATATATTCCGGCGTTCCCATCACCGTTCCGGCGATGGTCAACCCGCCGCCTCCACCCGTGCCGCGTGCCAGTCCAAAGTCGGTCAGGTAGACCCAGCCGTTGCGATCAAGCATCATATTGGAAGGTTTGATGTCGCGGTGGATGACGCCCCGGCTGTGGGCATAGTCGAGAGCGCTGGCAACCTGTTCGACCAGCCTGATCGTCTCATCGAGAGGCAGCGAGCCGCGTTCGTGGATGATCTCCTTCAGCGTGCGTCCATCGATGAATTTCATCGCAATATAGTGCAGACCCTCAGCCTCGTCCACCACATAGATTGGAACGATGTTGGGATGCTCGAGAGCGGCTGCACTGTCAGCTTCCTGGCGAAAGCGAGCAATGTAGGTACGGTCGAGACTCAACTCCGGCGGCAGCACCTTGAGCGCAACGATTCGATTGGGCGACGTCTGGCGCGCCTTGTAGACCACAGCCATGCCGCCGCGTCCCAGTTCGCTGAGGATCTCAAAGCGTCCTATCGTTCGACCGATCAGATTCAACTCGGGCATGGATGTCTCTTTCGCTCACAGATCATCTGGCAACCAGAGAGGGTCTCTGGAAGAGATACGCTTGCGTCGTCCCTAACGTTTCTGTGTGTTCGCTTCTCCTGCTGCGGACTTCCTGAACTGTGCCGCCGGGAAGCGTTGCTCCCATGTTCCTGCCTTGGCTGACAGGCGGCGAAGGCGGCGGAGGCCCGTCGCCCCTGCACCGTAGTCCGACAACAATGCTTCTATCAGGAAGAACGCAATCACATCGCTGATTGCGCATCCTTTATGTATGATACCACGGGATTGTGCCCTATAATGTGCGGGTATCGTCCTGTCGATGGATCGGACTCTCCCCATGACTATTCGCTCCTCGCTTCGCGCTTACGCGACACACTTCCTGATCGCGCCGAAAGTGTTCTACTTCTTCTGGTTTGTGGCGCTTGGCTCATTCATGCCGTTCATTACGCTGCACTATCGGAATATCGGGCTGGACCTGGCGCAGATCGGGGTGCTGCTGTCGCTGGCGGGAATCTTACAGATTGCCAGCCCGTTGTGGGGGTTGCTTGCCGACGCCCTGCGAATACGGCGTGTGCTGCTCCCCATCGTCATTGTCGGTGCAATCCTTCCGGCCATCGTGCTCGGCCGCGTGACCGATTTCTGGTTCATCTTCGCCCTGGTGGTGATCATGAGCCTGTTTGCGGCGCCGGTTGCGCCGCTGGCGGATAGCGCAACTCTGGCAGCGCTCGGCAATGCGCGCGAACGCTATGGATCACAGCGGGTCTGGGGAGCGGTCGGTTGGGGTCTCAGCACCGTCACGTTCGGCTGGATGGTGCAGCAGGTGGGGCGGAACGGCGGCACCGTCAGATGCTGGCAATCCGCTTGCGTCTGATTACGGTTTCCACCCTTTCAGTCGCGCCAGTTCGTTGCCGAGCAGCCCGAAGAGCACCCCATCCGGTCCGTGATCCTCGAAGCGCGCGCGCTCGAACCACTGCACCAGAATCAGACGCCCATCCGGCAGCGTCTCGACCTGCGGTTCCGAAATCGGCATGCCGAACAGCGCCAGGTTCTCCGCCTCCGACTTGCCGCGTCGTCGGTCGAACTCCAGTCCGCTGGATCGCCAGGCGCTCAGGAACGGTTCGCACAGGCTGTGACCGGTTTCGGGAAAATAGCGGCATCCGGGTTGTGGCGCGCCTTTCGGCAAGGTGAACCAATCGACCCCGCGCGCGCGCAGGATCACATCGCCCAGACGGGTCAACTGAACGTTGTAGGGCGGGCGATTCTCAGGGCGCAACTCGAAGCGGTGCCGCTCGAAATACTGAACCAGCGCCTCGCGCCCGTCGTCGCTGCGTTCGATGAACTCCTCGCTGATCGGGTAGCCGAACACCGGCAATCCGCCGTGGGCGCGCCAGTACGACAGGAACACGCCGCGCAGGGTGTGCCCCGTTTCGGGGAAGTAGACCGCCCCGCGCTGCGGTTGAACTGGCGTAAATGCGGTGCTGATCGCCGCCTGACGGTCGAGAGCAAAATCGATGCGCGCCACGCTCAGCGCGGTTCCGGTGAGCGAAACCTGTTGCTGCAATGACTCACCCGATGGACTGCGCACAATGACGGTGTACTGACCGGGTGGAAGATTGTCGAAACGGAAGAAACCGGTCGCGTCGGGGCGGGTTTCCTGCCCGATGTTCAACGCCACCGTCGTCTGGACAGGATCGACGCTGTGCACCACGCCCTCGATGCGCGAACGCGCTAGAAGATTGGGATCCAGCGCAACCTGCAACGCGCGCAGCAGGTTCAACCGACCGTAGCCGTATGCCGGGTCCTTTCCCGGCGTACCGCGATCATCGGCGCCAAGCATCAGCACCTCCGCGACCTGGCGGGCGGATAACTCCGGTCGCACCGTCCATACCAGCGCGGCGGCGCCAGCAACGTGCGGGCAGGCTGCTGATGTTCCATCGGCAAATCCATACGTATCACCCGTTGTGCGCCGCCACAATGTGCTCCAGACACCGGCGCCCGGTGCAGCAAGATCAACAAAATCGCCGGTCGTCGAGAAACTGGTGATCGCATCGTCCGGTCCGGTCGCCGAGACGGCGAGAACGCCGGGATACGCAGCAGGGTAATTCGGAACATTGCCCTCCGCCTGACCATTGCCCGATGCCGCGACGAGCAAAACATTGCGTTCCAGCGCATATGTCACCGCTTCCCGCAAAACACGCGAGTCATCCGGTCCGCCGAAACTCATCGTAATAATTCGTGCACCGCGATCAACGGCGAAGCGGATGCCGGCGGCGATGGCGGCATCGTTCCCGCGACCGCGCCGGTTGAGCACTTTTACCGGAAGAATGCGACACTGCCAGCACATCCCGGCTGCGCCAATCCCATTGTTGCCCTCGGCGGCAGCGACGCCGGCAGTAAATGTTCCGTGCCCGTCATCGTCGCGGGGATCGTCATCGTTGTTCACGAAATCAAAACCGGGAAGCACCCGTCCGCGTAGTTCTGGATGTGTCGGCGAAACGCCGGTGTCGAGTACGGCAATCACGATGTCGCTGCCGGTTGTGATCGACCATGCATCGAATGCCTGAAGAACGGTTAGCGACCACTGACGGTCGATGCCTTCATCGTTGGGAACAAGAAACGACCGACGCTCATAGTTTGGCTCGGCATACACAACACCGGGCACGTCGGAGAGACGCGCGCTCAGAACGCGCGGGTCGAGCGGGCGGACGAGTTTCAGCAGATACGCATCACCGCCAAGCGCGTATGCCCGCTGAGCGCCAGCCTGCGCCAGCGCTGCATCGAGACGTGCGGCATTCGGACCGTGAATGCGCGCCCTGGTGGTCAGCGACCAACCTCCGGCGAGGTGCAGAACGATTTCATCGGCAACCTGGCTGGCGGAAACAGGGGCGGGAAACAGCGTTGCCAGCGCCAGAACGAAGAGAATGAACAAACAGCGATGCATGCGATTCGTGCCTCTCTAGACGCAGAATGCATTATACCCGCTGAGATGGCGGATGGGGGTGTGTGCCGCCGTTAATTCTTCGTGAGAGAAAGTGGTATAATTTGCCTTCCGTTCTGAGAACTGAGAACCGAGAACCGAGAACTGGACTATGTCGGTACGGGATACTCATACACTGACTGCCTGGGGTATTGACTCGCGCTGGTTGCGCAGCAACGATGCTGATCGGCGTCTGCTCTTCGTCTATGCTCATCCAGATGACGAAAGTTTTGGGAATGCGGGGACGATCCTGCGCTACAGCAGCGATGGCGTGGCCGTCCACTACGCATGCGCAACGCGTGGCGAAGCGGGAGATGTTTCGCCCGAACTGCTGGCAGGGTATGCCGATGTCGGTGCACTGCGAACCGTGGAGCAGATGCGGGCAGCCGAAGTGCTCGGGCTGACAGGCGTGCACTTTCTGGGGCACCGCGACTCGGGCATGCCCGGCTCGCCGGATAACCAGCATCCTGACGCGCTTATCCGGCAACCGCCAGCACTCGTCGCAGGGCAGATCGTTGCCCTGATCCGCGCCATACGCCCACAGGTCGTCGTCACATTCGGACCGTACGGCGGCTACGGGCACCCTGATCACGTGTTCTGTCACCAGGTGACGACGGCGGCATTCGAAGCGGCTGGCAATCCGACCCTCTATCCTGAACAGATCGCCGATGGTCTGGCGCCGTGGCAACCGCAGCGTCTCTACTACTCGACGTTTGGAACCCGCTTTTTATCGACAGTCGTATTCATGATGCGTCTGCTGGGGAAAGACCCGAGTCGTTTCGGGCGAAACGGCGATGTCGATCTGGTCCGTGCTGCGCGTGAAGCGACGCCAGCAACGACAAAAATCGACACGGCTGCATATTTCGAGCAGGCGATCCGGGCGCGGGAATGTCACCACAGTCAGGGTGGCGGCATCGGCTGGATCCGTCGCCTGCCGAAACCGCTCCAGCGTCGCCTCAATGCGGTCGAACGCTTTACCCGCGTCGCGCCGCCCTGGAATGGGGAAGTGATCGAACGCGATCTGTTCCCTCCCAATCACTGATTCGTCCTCCCTGAACCTTCAAATCCCCCTTGACGTAGCAAGCATGTTCTGGTATCATGCCTGTAACAGTAGCACATACGTTTTTATTTAAGTCATGGGTCGCTGCAAAAAGGTTATTTCGACGCAGAGGCGCAGCGTTCGCAGAGGAAGATTCCATAGCGAGTCGCTCAAACGCATGCCGTGCTACGCATAGAATCGTGCTTCGTTTTTGGAGTTCTCTGTGCTCTCGGCGTCTCGGCGGTGCGTTTTTGCAGGAACGTCGGTCATGAAAAACGCCCACAGCGGCGCGAGGTGTCAGTTCTGAAATCAAGGGGGCGAACGATGGCTGTCACAAGTAAGGATCTGCGGAACAATACTCGCCTGTCGTCCGGTCGCCCGTTACCGGTTCCACCGCGGGTGGGCGTCAACAGTATGATGTACCTGATCACCGGGCTTCTGGCGCTGCTGGCGCTGTATGCGGTCATGGGGAACGTCGTGAGTTGGGGGCGGGAACGTCTTGACGACCTGCGGTACGGTACAACGCGCACCTTCCACGCCCAGGCGGTCGTCGGGAGCGACGACAGTCCGGTGACGCCAAGTCGCTTCGTGGCGATGAACCTCAACCGTCAGGTGGTTATTTTTCACATCCCCGGCGGCGACAGCGCCAAAACGCGCGTGATCACCGGTCCGTATCTTTTCGGCGCCGGTGAGGACAAGACGCCAGTGTTGCTCGATTTCGTCGATCTCAACAACGACGGCGCCCTCGATATGCGGGTGATGATTAAGAATGAAGCGATCGTCTATCTGAATCGCGGCGGGAACTTCGAGCCGATCTCAGCTGAAGAGTATGTGCAGTTGATGCTGAAGCGGTGAGGAAGAGTCGCTACCCTGCCCGCCTCACCGTTCCTACCCGTTTTTCCAGGTCATACTCGATCATCCGCGTGCTATCATGAGATCGGGATCGCCTTCGGACGCGCCTGGCGCTTCGCCGGGCGCGTTGCTGTCTCGATGAGGATGACGATGCTGGAAGTTTCTGGAGGACGACGGGGGCGCCGTCCGTTCGAGCCTGAACCTGCCCGGACGTGGTCTGAACGCCTGGCGCAGGTGCGTACTGCGTTCGGCAACATTCCCGGAGCGTTTCGTCTGGTATGGCGCGCCGACCGGCGATCAACGCTGGTGATGGCGGCGCTGACGCTGGTTGCCGCTGCACTGCCTGCGGCGCAGGCATGGGCTGGCGCTTTGATTGTCGACACGGTCGTCGATTCGTTTACTGCGCGCGTCGATCCACTGGCGGGGCTGGAGCGCACTCTGCCATACCTGGGATTTGAACTGGCACTGCTGCTGATCGGCGCTGCTGCGGCTCAGATGCGCATGTTCTACGAGCACGTGCTCAACGCCCGTCTGGGGCACGCGATCAATGTTGATATTATCCGAAAAGCGCTCTCGCTCGATCTCTCCTACTTCGAGGATGCCAGTTTCTACGATAAGTTGCAGAATGCGCGGCGTGAAGCCGATTTCCGCGCGCTCGGCATTATCAATGGTTCGTATAGCGTGGTACAGAACCTCCTGACCCTCCTCTCATTTGCGGTGCTGCTGCTGGCATTCAATCCGTGGATCACGCTGGTGCTGTTCGGGGCGACGATCCCGGCATTTGTGGCGCAGGGACGGTACAGCCATCTCTACTTTCGCTTGCTGACCTGGCACGCGCCGGAGTTTCGCCGGATGCAGTACCTCGAACATGTGCTGACCGTCGATAGCAGCGTCAAAGAAGTGAAACTGTTCGGCCTGGGTGAGCCGCTGTTGAAGCGCTACAGCGATACCTTTCAGGTCTTCTTTTGCGAGGATGTCGATCTGGCGCGGCGTCGTTCGCTCATCAGCGTCGGATGGGGAGTGATCGCCAACCTCAGTTACTACGGCGCATACGCCTGGATTGTGTTCGTGACCATTGCCGGCACGATCACGCTGGGAAGCATGACCCTCTACCTGACCCTCTTCCGGCAGAGTCAGAGCGCCTTTCAGAGTCTGTTCAGCAACGTCACCAGGCTGTATGAAAACGGTCTGTTCATGGATAACCTGTTCAGTTTTCTGAGTCTTCAACCGCATATGAGCCGCGCCACGCAACCGGTCGCTGTTCCTCCCCGCCTGCAACGCGGTCTTGAGTTTCGTAACGTATCGTTCCGTTATCCTGGACGCGATGATTGGGCGCTGCGCAACATCAACCTGACGATTGCACCCGGCGAAAAACTGGCGCTCGTCGGACCGAACGGCGCCGGTAAGACAACGCTGATCAAACTCCTCACCCGCCTCTACGATCCAACCGAAGGGGAGATTCTGCTCGACGGCGTGGATCTGCGCGATTATGACATCGACGAGGTGCGTCGTCGCATTGGGGTGATTTTCCAGGATTTCGTGAAGTACCAGTTGAGTGCGCGCGAGAATATCGGCTTCGGTCAGATCGATCGTCTCGACGATGAGTCACGGGTCCGTGAGGCGGCGCAACGCGGCGGCGCCGACGACATTATCGCCGAACTGCCCGCCGGGATGGAGACGATGTTGGGGCGCTGGTTCGAGAACGGGTTTGAGTTGTCGGGCGGGCAGTGGCAGAAAATTGCGCTGAGCCGCGCCTTTATGCGCGAGGGCGAGGTGCTCGTGCTCGATGAACCGACCGCAGCGCTCGATGCTGAACGGGAGTATGAGATCTTCCAGCGCTTCCGTGAATTGACCGCCGGCAAGATTGCGGTGTTGATCTCGCATCGCTTCTCAACAGTGCGCATGGCAGACCGGATCGCGGTGATTGAGAACGGGTGCATTACCGAGATCGGTTCGCACGCTGAATTGCTGCGGCAGGGCGGAACGTATGCCCGCCTGTTCGAGATGCAGGCGGAAGGGTATCGCTGAACCTATGACGTTCTGACGCGGTAGATGGTCACTTCCTCATTCTGGAAGACAACTTCGCCCAACTCCGGCAATTTCGCCAGCCCTTCCGCCGGGTAGGTCTGGCGTTCGGTTTCACCGAGGTAGATGTAATCCACGCCGTAGGTCGCCAGCAACGCGCGCGCCTGCGCGACATCGGTTGTGCTGTAGATCGTTGCCACATCGGCGGCGCGCGGCGCAATCTCTGCAAGCAACGTCGGGTCGCCGCCGCGCCACTGCTGTTGATGCCCTTCCCATCCCATCACCGTTGACCGCCCGGTGCTCGATGAAACGCCGCCGTACCCCATGCCGGCGGTATCGTAGGACGGTCCGACGGCTTCGAGAATGACGGCATCACCAGGGGTATTGGCGCGAATCCAGGCAATCGCTTCAGCACCAGCCGACGTGCGTTCCCGTGGCGTGCGCCCCTCCAGCCCGACGTGCCTGCCTTCGGTGAATGCTTTCCCCGCTGTCAGCCACGGGTAGGTCAGTCCGCTCGCCAGCAACACGAGTGCGATCACCGGCGCCACCAGACCTCCGATCAACCTGAGCGGTTGCGTTCGCTGCAACGTCACCGCACGCTGCACCAACCGCCAGGCGGCATATCCTCCGGTCACTCCCCAGATCAACCAGATCTGGTAGTAGAACTTGAACACCGTATTCATCCGATTCTCGAAGACATCACGGATGTACACCACCTCGACGCCGAGACAGATCGCGCATCCCAGGGCGAACATGACGAACACAAACGCATCCGCCGGATGGTCGGAATGTCGCCGGGCGATCAGGACTGCCGCCAGACCGAGCGGGAGCAGCGCCGCCAGCGGGAAGCCGATGAACGCCCCCACCACGACTGCAATGCCGGATCCGATGAGAAGGGTGCGCTCCATGTCGCGCGCCAGCGCAACCGTCAGACCGATAAGCGGCGTCAGAAAGACGCCGAAGATGATCAGGAAACTGTGCAGGTCTGTCCTGTCGGTGACGAACCCCAGGAAGCGGGTGATCCCGCCAATCAGCGGGAGATCGATGAGCGGCGCGCGCCCGCCAACCAGCGAGGTGAATGTCAGCAGAAATGGCGCGATCAGCAGAACGCTCGCCACAATGATGAGCAGCGCATTCGCCAGGTAACTGCGCCAGGGCGGTGTCAGGCGGGTGATGAGCGGCATGTTGGAGAATGCTGCGCCTGCAAGAGCCATGTCGGGCTGTGTGGCAGTCTTGAACGCCAGCGCTCCCAGGAAGATCAGCAGATACGTCGGCAAATCCCAACTGTTGATCATGTACAGACTGCCGAGAACGATGCCAGCGAGGATCAATGTGACCCGACTGCGCCACAAATGCAACGGCGTCGGGCGCGCAACGATGTTCAGCGCCAGCGCCAGCGCCAGCACGCCGAATGGCAGCGCCATAACGTGCGGATGCATATCGCCGAGCCAGAACGAGAAGAAGGGAAACTCGGTGATCGCGTAGCCGCGTACCTTCTCGATCTGCTGTGTTGCCGGATTCCAGCCGGGGCGTTCGTCCCACACGACGCGCGAGGGCCACCACCAGTTAAAATCGGCAATCCGGTCGCTCCGCTTCAGGGTCGTTATCTCGCCGAAATCACCGGCGCCGGTGCGCGCAGGATAGGGGAGTGTGATCGTTTCCGCACCGCTCAGCGCCTGCGCAATCGCCGCGCTCAGTTGCACCCCGTCAAGCGCCACAATGCGTTCATCACCAACGATGATTTGCAATGTGCCAGCCTGATTCCCCGCCAGCAGCACCGCAACCACGGTGAGCAGCGCAGCGATCCAGACCTGCCAGGGCATCCGGCGCCGCGCATCTGGCGAAGCATCAGGGATCTGTGGTTGTTCACGATCCGCATCGGTTTCCGTTGACACGTCTTCCGCTGCTACTTCGGGCGGCGACTGAAGTGGATTCGTGACCAGCGCACTGCGTTGCATGCGCATAATGTTCAGGTGACGGTGCACAACGGCGGCATGCGCCACTCCGCCGGAAGCAGGGTGGATCGCCGGCGCCGGGCGCAGCATCGCCACAGCAGCGTCACCCTCGTAGTCTGGCGCTCGAATGCGCGTTGCATCAGCACCAGCATCGGAGACGGCAGACGAACGCGAGTCACTCAACCGCTCCGCCATCGCCGCCAGGTTGCACACCATGCCTGCCACGCCGAGCGCCGTGAGCGCAAAGATCAGCGCCAGCGACAGGTTGTACCCGACTGCCGGATGCACCCCGGTGACCAGCGACACTGCCGCCATGAGCAGATAGCCAAAGTAGTAATAATTGATGCTGTAGCCCGACATCCAGGGATCGTGCGGTGGAAAGACGGTGCTGGCGCGGATCGCATTGAAGAAAGCGTAATCCATCGGTCGCTCGGTACCCCAGGGGTGCGGACCGACGAAGCCATACTCTTGCGCGCGCAGCAACGCCAGAAAGACGAGCGCAGCCGCGAACAGCGCCTCGTAAAAGATGACAACGCGCCAGTTGGTGCGCATCCAGCCGAACAACTGCGCCGGTTCAGTTGCGTCTGAATGGCGTAGCGCCAGCATACCGCCGATGAATACCGCACCCCCCGCCGCCACGATCAGTGGTGCGCCGAATGGCGCCAGCCCGAACATGGCCGCCAGCCACGCCACATATCCGGTCAGCAGCAGACCCAGCGATCTGGCAAAAGCGTAGCCGCGATCTGGCAGCGCACCCAGCAACAGGCGCGCCGCGGGCAGCCCGACAATGCCGAGCGCCTGAGCTGCTAACCAGTATGTGAGGATGTCGGTGAGCATGATTGAGAACTGAGAACTGAGAACCGAGAACCGAGAACCGAGAACCAGGAACCGAGAACCACGAACTGAGAACCGAGAACCACGAACTGAGAACCGAGAACCAGGAACCAGGAACCGAGAACCACGAACTGAGAACCGAGAACCAGGAACCAGGAACCGAGAACCAGGAACCGGGTTCAACCTTCAACCTTCAACCCTCTCGCCTTCTGAGCAGCTCACGGTGACGCTCCGAGCCGCTCCAGCGCCTCGCGCGCCAGGGGCGCAAGGTAACCGTCGGGCGCCAGATCGAGATACGCGCGGTACCGCTCGATTGCCTGGCGCTCGTCGCCGAGTTGCTCGTAGAGCGTTCCCAGACGGAAGTACGGCTCAGGGAGCGTCGGATCGATCTGGATCGCCTGCAAAAATGCCTGCTCGGCATCTCCCGGTCGTCCAATCGTCAACAAGCCGACCCCCAGTTTGTTGTAGTTGCCCGCCACCGGGCTGGCGCGAACGGCGGCGCGATACGCCTCGATGGCTTCGTCGAAGCGCCCTGCATCGATCAGAATATCACCAAACAGATGATGCAGTGCGACATCGTTCGGGTTGGCGCGCGCTGCGGGTCGGAGCACCTCTACCGCCTCTTCAAACCGCCCCAGCGCCCGGTACCGCTCCGCGAGCGCATATGCCGGACCGGCATCGCCGGGATTTTCCTGATGCTGCCGCTCCAGCGCCTCGATCACGGCGGGATTTCGCAGGTCATTGTCTGGCGGCGCCACAGGCGCAACCGGTTCTGGTTCACCGGCATCCTCTTCTGGCACGGGCAGCGGCGCAACCGGCGCCGGCGCCGGTCGGTCGAGCGGCGGAAGCATGGGCAGGGTATGAACCGTGTCGTTCACCTTATAAATCGTCACCTGATCGTTGCGGAACACCACATCCAGGAACGAGCCGGTCATCTGCTGAAACTTGAACAACCCTGCCTCGCCATAAACGGCGCGTTCGATCGGACCGACATACACATACCCGACACGGTAGCGTGAGAGAAGGCGCAGCGCCTCCCGGGTGTCGGTCGTGCGGTAGATCTGCGCAACGTCCAGATCGCGCCGGTAAACGTCCTGCGGATTGCGCTGTTCGCTCTCGTGCAATGGACTGACAATCGTGGGGAAGCCGGTGTTGGCAGCGATACGCACCCCATAGGCGCGGTAAAACTCAAGGCTCGATTGCAACACGACCGGCGTTCCGTGGATGTTCTGTTCGAGCCAGCGAATCGCCTCGTAGTCGTAGCGCAGCACAATCGTCGTCGGCGGTGCGCCGGACGGTTGCAGATACGCAGGAAGCGGGAACGACTCGCGTTCCATGAATGCCAGCCCATCGAGCGTTGGACCGGTCGTATTACCGGGGAAGCGGTACGCCGTGCGGCTTACCGTACCGACCAGCGGGTAGACGGATGCCAGCGCGAAGAGAACGATCAGCACAGCAAGCCCGATCGTCTGCACGACAGCGCTGCGCCGCTGGAGCGAACGGAGCAACGACGGCAGCAGAAGCGTCGTTGCAATCGCCAGCAACACCCACGCCTGCAGACCGAACTTGAAAACCGTGTTCATGCGGTACCATTCACCGCCGTCGAGATGGTCGCGCACATAGATGATTTCGCAGATCAGTGTGACGATCAGCGCCACACCGGTCGTCCAGAACGCAAACCAGGTTTCCGGACGCAGACTGCGCACCAGCAGCGTTCCCACCGTAATGGTCAACAGGGTTGCGAGCCAGATGCGCAATGTGAACGGCGCAAGGGCTTCTGACGGAGTCTGAAGGAGCGTTGCAGCACCGTCGAGATTGAGCGCCAGCAAAAGGTTCGGCAGCATCGCCAGCGCGCCGGTCAGCGCCACGACAATTGCCAGGAGCGCCAGCGACACACGCCCTGCACCGGGCATCCCCGATATTCCTGCCACAAAACCGGTCGCTTCCGGCGATGTGCTGGCGGTCGAGAGGTTGAAATGGTACGTTCGACGCCCAACCATACGGAGCGTGCGCCACGCTGCTCCGAACAGCGCCACGATCAGCGGCGTCAGAAAAACGCCATAGAGCAGCAGGTAGTCGCTCAAATGCGTGGCATCGCGCACCAGACCCACGCCGCCGACCATTGCCTGAAAGTTCTGGAAGAACGGCAGATAGAGCGCCAGTGCTGCGCCGCCGAGCGCCGCGCCGCCAAGCGCTGCACCGATCAGACTCATCGCCAGATGCCGATCAATGCGCCGCATCGTGCGCCAGGCGCGCCCCAGCAGCGCACCACCCAGCAGCAATCCATAGGTTGGGAAGTCCCACGAGTTGGTGACCGCCAGTGCGCCGAGCGTCAACGCTGTCACCCCCCAGCGCGCCGCACGATCCGTCCACCCGGTCGGGCGCGCAACGAACGCCTCGAAGACCAGCGCAATCATCAGCACCGTCAGCGGCAGCGCAATCGTGTGGGGATGCAGGTCGGCAAAGAGAAAACTGAAGTACGGGAACTCGTTGATGGTCGATGGAATCACCCGTGTCGGACCGACGAACCAGTCGCCGAGGCGTTCGCCAAAACCGGCAAGACCTTCGTTCAGCGCACTGAAGACCGGTGCGAGACCGCGCGCCCAGTTCGCCGGGAAGACGGCAGCCAGATTCCCGACCACGCCGACCAGGAGCGCGCCAACCACCCCCCACTGCCATGAACCGCGAATGCGAACAATCAGCGCAAACACGGCAGACAGCATCAGCGCGAACAGCGTGGGCACGATCAGATTGTAGGCGACCGACGGCGGGATGCCGGTCAGGCGCACCGGGATCGACATCAGGAAGAAGCCGTAGTAGTAGTAGTTGATGATGCCATCACTGAAGAACGGGTTGTACGGCGGCAGCACGGGGGTGCGGATCAGGGCGTTGAGGAAGCCGAACTCGAACGGTTTTTCACCGCCCCAGATCGGTTGCCACAGATCAGGGTTCAACCAGCGCAGCGTCAACAGGAACGCAAACGCTGCCAGGAATAGCGCCTCGCCGCCGACGATCCAGCGCCAGCGTTCATGCAGCATCGCGCGCAGCGCCAGGAAGCCCTGGTGCAATTCAAACGCCAGCGTTGCGTGATGCGCCGTTTCACCATCGGCAGCGATACGCCGTCTGCCATGCGCAACCAGCGCCGCTGCGCTGAGCGCCAGGGTCAGCATCAGACCGGCGATCATACCCCACCCATCGTACTGCCACAGGCGTGCGCTGACCGGCAACCAGATTGCGTAGCCGAACGCGATCAATCCGATCATGCGCGCCCAGAGCCATCCGCCGTCCAGTGCGCGCGCGCTGAAGACCAGCGCTGCCAGCGGCAGCCCGATCAGCGCCAGTGCGTACCATACCAGCAACCAGAGCGCCACGGCAATGCCCGGATTCTCCGCCAGCCGATTCCAGCCGTGCATGTCCACCGGCGGAAGATCGCCAACCCGTATCGGCAGCATCAGGTCTTTGCGCGGAACTGGCGCCGGCGCGCGCACTGGCAGCGAGGTGGTGAGCACGGCGGGCGGATGGTCTGCTGGCGGCACACGGTAGATGCGCGTTGCGCCTGTGGTGAAGACCGTCTCGATCTGACCGGCAGCGGCAAGCGCATCGAACTTCGCCAGCCCTGCCGGATCGTAGAGGGCGCGTTCAAGTTGCCCGACGACAACATACTCAACGCCATAGAGACGCAGCAAGCGGAGCGCTTCGCGGGCATTCGGATCGTTGTAGAGGTCGCGGATCAGCGCCTGGCGCGCATCGCGCACCGGACCGACATCGGCGACGCTGCGCTGCTGGGTCATGTGCCAGGGCCAGCCGAGCAACGTTGGCAGCCCGGTGTAGACCGATATGCGTCCCCCCCAGCGGTACGCTTCCAGATGCGCCTCCAGCACAATTGGCGTGCCGCCGACATTGGCGCGCAACCAGGCGATAGCGTCCGCGTCTTCGGCGAAGGTGAAGGAGCGGTCGTTTTCCGCCCAACCACTGCGTGGCGAGCGCATAAACGCCATGCCGTCAAGGGTCGGTCCAATCGTCGAATCGTAGCGGTCGGCGAGGCGGGCTGGCGTGGCAGTGAGCGGATAGACCAGGGCAGCGGCGATCAGCAGCACGGCAGCGCCGCGCCAGACCGGACGCAGTGCGCCTGCGCGCAGTCTGGCAGTCACCGACCACATCCAGGTCAGCGCAACACCGCTCACCACTGCGAAGAGCAACCAGACCTGCATGCCGAACTTGAACACACTGTTCATCCGACCAATGTCGCCCTTCGCCACCACGATTTCGATCAGCAGCGTGATACCCAACGCGGCGAGACCCCAGACCAGCGTGAGCAGGGTTGTCGAACCGATCCCAGGCGGCGTTGCATCCCGTCGCTGCGACGGTGGATCATCGGCAATGCCGGGAAGCATCAGTTGCACCGGTCCGACAGGTTCGGAGGGGGCTGTGGCGGCGCGTGGCGCGACAACCACGCCGCGTCGGATCAGATCGATGAACAGGAGGCTGCCACCCGCCAGCAACAATCCCTGGAGCGGCAGCGCCGGAATGCCCAACAGCGCCAGCAGGAGCGCCGCAACGATCACCCCGCCGCCGACGGCTGCCGCCCATCGTGCGCTGAGGCGTCCGGTGCGGTGCGCCAGGAGCAACGCGCCGCTCATCGCCAGGAACAGCCAGAGACCGTGGATCTGCAAAAACTCGGACGTGGGTGTGCGCGACCCGTTCCACAGTTCGAAGCCAGCATAGTCGGTGGCGAACTTCTGGATAAATGGCAGGAAGAGGAGGCGTGTCAGCGCCACCAGCGCAACCGATGTCCCGATCCATAGCAGCACCGCCTGGTTCAGCGGCAAACCGCGCCGGTAGCGCGTCCAGGCACACGCCGCCAGTCCCAGCGCTCCCAATCCTGCTGCAGTTGGATAATCCCAGGTGTTGGTCGCATAGAGCGCGCCAATGACCAGCGCCAGCGGAACCAGCGCCGCCAGCAGCGCCGGCGAAATCGACGAACGGATCGTCTGCGCCTGCCCGCCTCGGAGGCGCGCTATCGCCACGATCAGGTTCAGCGCTGCCAGGATGAGCGGCAGCGCAATCATATGCGCGTGCAGGTCGGCGAACAGGAAGGTGAAAAAGGGAAATTCGTTGATCGTCCCGTCTCCCAGCGTCATCCCCACCAGCCGGGTCGCGTCCCAGAACGCCCATTCCGCCCGTCCGCGACACTCCTGCTGCGCGGCGTAACTCGTCAGCGCGCGGCACGTCTCCGGGAGACCGGGATCCTGCGCGGTGCCGGTACCTGGCAGGAACCAGACTGCCTGCGCCAGATTGCCGATCAGCGTCGCAAAGATTGCTGCCGCAACCCCGGCGACAAGCGCCTGTCGCTCATACCGTCGCCAGGTGGCGGAACGCACAGGAACGGCGGCGAACACGCGCCGCCAGAAGGCGCCCGATAGTGGCGCCTCTTCCGGGGGAGGCGCACCTTTGCTGGTTCGCAGCGCCACCAGGTTGTACGCCGCGCCCCATGCGCCGAGCGCCGTCAGCGCAGCAAGTGTCGGCACAGCCAGATTGTACGCCGTCGTTGGAACGATGCCGGTCAGATGGATGAGCGTGGCCACCAGCACGAAGCCGAAGTAGTAGTAGTTCAGGTACCCGCCAGCGAACCACGGATCGTAGGGCGGAAAAGCCGGACTTTTGACAATAGCGGTAAGGAACGCCAGATCCATCGGTTTTTCGCCGCCGCGCGCCGGATGCCAGAGATCCGGGTTTATTGCCCGCAGCAGCACAAATCCGAAGAAAAACGCCAGGAAGATTCCCTCGGCGGTCAGGAGCGCGGTGCGCCGTTGCTGCCAGAAGGCGCCGAGCGCCGCACGGTTCCAGCGCATTGCCAGCACGCCCGCGCCAACCAGCAAAATTGCGCATATGAAGACACTGATTTTACCGAAGGGAACCAGCGGCGAGCGCAACGTTCCGTGGAGACCAGCCGGACCGACGGATGCCAGCAGCCATGCCACGTATGACACAATCAGCAATCCCAGGATTTTCGACAGCGCATACCCCCGATCCGGCAGCGCCGGCAGCGCGCGGAACAGCAGCGCAAAACAGGACAGACCGAGCGCTTCGAGCGCCAGCAACCAGAAGAGCCAGGGAACCGCATTCGCCACATCTGCCGGATTGAACATCCGCGCCCAGTCGCCTGCCGCCCGGTAGAGGGGCCACTGCTCATCGGTCAGGCGCAGCGCCGTTGGCGCCTTGTTGACCCGCAGCGTCGTCACTTTGAAGACTTCGCCCCACGCCACGCCGCCAAGGATCAACTGCTCCGCCCTGGCGCGCGAATAGTCGGATGTTTTGCGGAAGATCAGGATGCGCGGGTGATCGTAGACACTAAAGGCTTCCTCCGCCAGAATTGGCGTCGGTATTTCGATGCCGAACAGTTTCGGGAACGAGTGGATGTCGGCAACCAGTTCAAAGCCCAGATCACCCTCGAACAGATGGTAGTAGTAACGGGTCAACGCCGGGTAGCGCGCTGGCAGGCGCGTCGCCGAGTCGTACACCCGATTGCTGCTGAAGATCAGGTAATCAGCGCGATCCAGTTGATCCAGCAATCCCTCGACCGCCGAACCGTCGCTGGCGACATACCCATAGTACTTGAGCGGCTCATCCTCGCCATACGGTTCGGTAGGGATGCCGATGTACTGTCCGGGATTCTGCCCATCGATCGGCAGCGGCAATGGATCGTCCCAGCGTTCGAAGGTGATCACTGCGCCAGGGGGAATGTTCTGGTAGATCCAGCGTGACGCCTGAATGCGCGAATGAGGTTCCGTGTAGATGCGGGTGAATGCGAACGCCCACAGCGCCGTTCCCGCTACGACGACAATCAGCGGCGCGCGCCAGGCGATCCGTCGCCAGCGCAATGCGCCCGGTTGCCGCGCACGATCCCACAGCGCCAGCAACCCGCCGGCTGCCAGGACGATCAGCAGACCATAGAGCAGCGCATAGTAGCGCATGGTCATCACGAACTGACCGCCCTGCCAGGCAAAATAGAAGGCGATCCACGTCCACGGCACAAGCAGGCGCACATCACCGCGACGCAGGATGCGCCACCCGGCGAAGCCCCACGCGACCCACGCCGCGATGCCGAGCTGCAACCCCATCCCCCACAGAACCATGTTTTGCAATGAGAAGAGAAACGGGGTGCGCTGCGCCCACTGTTGCGATGGTGGAAAGTCCGCCTCGCCGCTGATCAGCCGTCCGACCGACGAGATATTGTCGAGAAAGCGCGGTTCTGGACGCACGTCGAACAACGACGGACCGGTGAAGGCATCGGGTTGCAACACGCGAAACGCGATCACGGTCACGACACCGGCAAGCGCAACGCGCCAGGCGACGGCAAACAGGAGGCTCGCAGGCGCCATCAGGATGCGCGCCAGGATGCCCGGCGGTTCAGCGTCCGTATACTGACGTCTGGTTTCTTCCGCCAGGCGCGCCAGCGCACCAACCACCACCGCCAGACCAAGGGTTGCCATAGTGACGCGACACGCCATTGCCGCACCGATACTGACGCCAGCGGCGATTGCGCTGCCCGCGCCGCCGTCCTGCGCGAGCCGCACCGCCCAGTAGATCGAGAGGGTGGTGAAGAAAACCGTTGCCGCATCGACCGTGAAGAAATGCGACAACTGGATCGGAAACGCTGCCGTTGCATACAGCAGCGCCGCAAGCAGCCCGGCGCGCTGATCGTACAATCGCCGCCCGATCAGGAAGACCATCAAGATCGTTCCCAGGTCGTACAGCATCGACAGCGTGCGCCCGGTATCGCGGACCATTTCCGGCGAAATCCGGTTGGGGCGACCATCCAGGTTCGCCTGGAGTTCCACCGCCAGGCGTGTGACGGTGGTTGGCAGGGTGCCGTACACGAAGAACCGCGACCAGTTGTAATTCCGCGGGTTGAGAGTGTTGCATCCACTGTCGCGGGTCGGCTCCTGCTGGTTCAGCGGCAGCGGGTTGCCGGCGCCATCGGTCGTGGCGCGCGCCGCAGGGATTCGCCCGTTGACCGCGCAATCGCTGCGCAGGTAATCGCTGAAACTGCGCGGTACCTGGAGATTGTAGGCGGTGAAGATAATAAACCGCTCATCGGGGTGAAGGTATGACGTGCCGTCCCAGGTTGTCAGCGCCATCGAGCGGAAGAATGCGCCGATCAGCAGAATCATTGCCAGCCAGCCCCAGGAAGACCGGAAGAGGCGATGCGCAACCGGCGCAGGCGAGTTATTGGCAGTGGACGGGGCGGAGGTTGAGTTCATGCGACATTATGCCTGTCGAAGCGTTATCGTGCGGGCTGCATTGGCACGCCGCGCGCATTCATTATAGAATCGTTCAATCAACTGCGTTGCGTGCTGCATTGCTATTCTCGTGAAGATTGAGAACTTAATCCGGTATGCACCTCTTGCCGTCGGGCTGATGGAGATTGAGAACTTAATCCGCTATCCCGCGCTAGCCGTCGGGCTGATGGAGATTGAGAATTTAATCCGTTATACCGCACGAGCCGTCGGGCTAAAGCCCCCGGCTATGCGAGGCGAAGCCCGCCTGCGCGGGCTATACCGGATTATTTCTTCAAAGTCCATACGCCCTCGGCTAGCCAGGGCGAAGCCC
Organism: Roseiflexus sp. RS-1; assembly: GCF_000016665.1. Classification (NCBI taxonomy): domain Bacteria; kingdom Bacillati; phylum Chloroflexota; class Chloroflexia; order Chloroflexales; family Roseiflexaceae; genus Roseiflexus; species Roseiflexus sp. RS-1. The sequence continues at coordinate 814,539 of NC_009523.1, read as the reverse complement.
GCCTGCGCGGGCTGTAGCGGATTATTTACTCAAAGACCATAAGCCCTCGGCTAGCCAGGGCGAAGCCCGCCTGCGCGGGCTATACCGGAGTAATTACTCACCAGCCATCAGAATGGTGCGTTGTGCGTTACCAGATTCTGCACAACCCTTGAACATTTGCGTTGTGCATCACTGGCGTTCTGCACAACCCGTGAGCATTATAGACATTCTTCCGGCGAACGTCCAACGATTGACAACGATGTGTATCTCCGGATGTGGAACGTCGGTCACGGCAGACCCTGAACGGGCCATCCTGCAACCGAGTCTCCCAGATGCAACGACAAACCGCGTGCATCGAGCGGCACCTCGAAGATCACCGGAACGCTTACCTGACCGATCCCGGTAGGGATTGCTTCACCGAGACTGAAATCGCCATAGACGCCACGTCCAAACGTTTCGAGGTAGAGTGTCGAGAGCGCTGGTTCGGGCAGATAACGGTTGCCGCGATGGTCAACCAGGGCGAACAGCGTCTCCGGTGCGACCGCTTCGGTTGCACCGCCGTTCCCGACCGCAACCAGCGCCAGGATGAAGCGCCCATTTGGCTGGCGCGACCCGATCGGACCATTCAGCACAACGGCATGGTCTGGTCGCAGCAGGGTGAGGGTCCAGACATCGCGCAGGATAACGGTTCCTGGTGGAAGGGTTGGCGCCGGTGTCGATGTCGGCGGTAGCGAAACGGTTGGTGTGACAGGTGCGCCAGTTGGCGCCAGTGTCGATGCTGGCGGTGGCGGAAAAGTCGGTGCCAGTGTCGATGCTGGCAGGGAGGGAACGATTGGTGTGACAGGTGCGCCGGTCGGCGCCACCGTTACCGGGGATGGTGCAACCGGCGTTGCAGCAGCGACGACGGGTGAGGGAGGCGGAACGTCGGGCGATGGCGCAGCCGATGCCGCATCACCGGTCGCTTCCAGCGTCGCCAGCGGCGGGGTCGGTTCAGGGCGAACATTCGTGGCCAGAAAGCGCGCATTCGCCAGCAACCCCGCAACGATCAGCAGCGCCGCGCCGGTTATGGCTATTCCGATCCAGGCATACCGCCTGGGAAAAGGCAGTGCTGTCCGCTCCGGTCGCACCGTTGACGTCTGATCAACCGGAGCGGAAGGAACAGATTGAGATGCTGCAGGCGACGGCGCAGCGGCGGCAGGTGGCAGGGGAGGCGGCGCAACCGCTGACTGCACGTGGGGATCAACAGCGGATGATGGCGGCGAACCGGACGATGGCGCTGCAGCGGCGGGTGGCGGGGACGGCGTGACCGGGGGAGGCGTTGCGGGCGGAGCAGCGGCAGATGGCGACGATCCCGCAGGCGGAGGCGCGCTCGATGCGCGCACCAGCAGAACCACGCGGCGCAGCGCCGCGCGTCGTTCTTCCTCACTCTCTGCGACATCGGCAAGCGCGCGCCACACCCGCGGATCGTCGGGGCGCTGCGCAACCAGCGCGCGCAGAAGAACCTGCGCGCGCTGGATGTCGCCTTGTTGACGCAAACGCGCCGCCGCGGTCAACAACGAACGCACGGCGGCTGCGGAGAGCGGATTGCGTTGAGTATCGGTCATAGAACCGGGGGACTTCAGCGCACTGCACCGATCACCAGGAAGCCCTGATCCGGCTTGTTCCGCGCAAACAGCATCAGGTCGGTCGCGTCGGGAGCGACATCGAATACCAGGTAGACGCTGGTTGTCAACCCATTTGCCGGAATAGCCGTTTCGTGCCCGACGTCCGCATTCACGCTGGGGCGCACTGCCGCACTCGACACCTCCGGTCGTGCCTGGTACACCCGCCCTTGCGCATCCTTGAGGACGAAGAAATCGCGCGGCAACGGCTGGGCTGTTCCGGTATTGTTGGCAACAAACACCAGCACGTGCAGGAACGCGCCTTTCTCGGCGGTAAAGTTGGCGACACTCGGACCGAGCGCCAGGGCATACAACTGGTTCGGGTAGGTGTAGTTCCAGCCATCCGCCTGGAGAACCGTCCCGATCGGAACCGGCGCCGGTTGCGCCTGTTCTGGAGGAATGACCGGCGCTGGAACCGGAGTCGGTTGATCCGCAGGCGGTGCAGCGGTCGGTTGCTCACCCGGCGTTGATTCCGGCGTTGCATCGCCGGGTTGCGGCGTCGCCTCAGCAGCCGGCGGCGTCGTCTCGACCGCAGGAGTTGGCGCTGTGACCGGCTCGGTTGGTTGTTCGACGACCTGTGTCGGCGACACAGGCGCGGGCGCACCTGGCGGGAAGAAGAGTTGAATCACAAGGAACACGATCAGCACCAGCGCAATGATGCCCAGCAGAACCCAGAGCAGTGGACTGGGACCCCGACGCGGCGGCTCTTCTTCGTCATCGTCAGCGCGAGTGGCGGAAGACCGTGGTGAAGATGACGCAGCGCGCGGCGGGACAGGCGAGGCGCGCGGCGGCATTGGCGGCAGTTTGCCGGCTTCTTCGGGCGGTTGTTCGGCGCGTGGCGGCGGCGCGGCGCGCGGCAGCGCATCGTAATCCTCGAACGCAGCATCGAGTTCTGCGGCGAACTGCTCTTCATCGCTCATTGCTGCCGCAGGCTTTGCCGGGGCTTCCGGCGCTGGCGGCGCGGCAGGAGCGGGAGTTGGCGGCGGCGCGGCGGGCGCGCGTTCGTTGCCGCGTTTTGGCAGCGGCACGCCCATCGCCTGTAGCCCCTTGATCGCCATCTCGTTGTTCGGATCGAGTTCGATCACCCGTTCAAGGGCAGCACGGCGCTGTTCCGGTCCTTCGGCGACACCGGCAAGCCAGAGCCACGCCTGGACATTGTCCGGCTCCTGGCGGGTGAGCAGACTGAACAAATTGCGCGCTTCCTCACGGTTCCCTTCGCGCGCCGCGTCGATCCCTAGCTGCAGAAGAGTTTCTGGCTCCGCCATGGGTATTCCTTCCTGCTGAGCAGCGGGTGTTGTGCATGTGCCCGTGGTGGTTGGGAGAACATGTTTGCATCGTTACCCCTCAATCGGCGCTATTCTACCATACGCATGAAAAAAGTCAACACCTTTTTTGAGATATAACGCACTAACAAGGCAAAGAGGGCATTCATGCAAGCAAAAAGTGTAATTGCTTACGCCCGAAACCGCCTTCGTATTTTCCACAGCGGTTCTCACAAAGGTTGAATCTATTGGACGAGGCTGAACACTCCTGGAAATGGCGCGCCCCACGCGATGACCGAAATAATGGAGATTGAAAATTAAATCCGCTATACTGCGCTAGCCGTGGGGCTGAAGCCCTCGGCTAACCAGGGCAAAGCCCGCCTGCGCGGGCTATACCGGATTATTTCTTCAAAGACCATCATTTCGGTCTACACTTTGCTGGAAGCAGGCGCCTCGCGCGACACGGCAGGCCTGGACGGGACAATGTATCTGAGAATTGCAATAACACCAGACGCCCAATATTGGAACTGGTCACCAACCAGCGGCGTTAGATTCAGTGTGGATGCATCGCAAAACCAACGATGAAAGGATCGCTTTCGTGGACACACTGCAACCACCCTCACATCGAACGCGCCACATCCTGCTCAATCTCCTGTTTGCTACGGTCATCGTCTACCTTCTCTTTCTTGTCGTCTGGCTGATCACGAGGACACTCTTCGGTGATCGCTGGTGGTGGCTGTTCCTCCTGAACGCCGTCACGCCGTACCTGCTCATGCCGCTTCCGCTGCTCATTCTGCCGGCGATCATCGCCCGTCGTTGGTTCGCCGTCGCCCTCAGCATCCCCCTGTTCGTCATCAGCGCACCACTGCTGATCGATCCCTGGTTTCAGCTCAGCACCGCGCGCTACGGTTTCAGCTCCCAAGGGGCGCCGTTCAGGGTCATGACCTTCAACATCAACGGCGGCAATGAGCGCACGGATCGCGTGCTTGCAGCAATTCGCGCCGCGCAACCCGACATTATCGCCCTTCAGGAACTCAACCCCTCGATTGCTGCCGCACTCGAGCGCGATCTGAAGAACGAATACCCCTATCAGCTCCTCGATCCGCAGTGGGGCGTCACCGGCATGGGGATTATCAGTCGCTTCCCGCTCCGCCCGCTCGCCGCACGCCTGCCGGGTGATCGCTGGATCGGCGCACCGCAGGCGGTCGAGATCGACACTCCGGGGCAGACCATCACCCTGCTCAACTTCCACGCTATCCCGCCGGTCGGACCGTCCGAGTATATGACCGCAGCAATCGGTGAACGTGAGCGTCAGGCGGAAGCGATCAACGCCTTCGTCCAGGCGCAGCGCACACCGGTGGTCGTCGCCGGTGATATGAACGCGACCCCGTTTCATCGCGCCTACCACATCCTCGAACATGGCGCACTGTCGGATGTCTGGAGGGAATGCGGCAGCGGCGCTGGCTTCACATGGCCCGGCAATCGCACAATCGGGGGAGTTCCGGTCCTACCCTGGTTCGTGCGTATCGACCATCTCTTCACCACAAACGGGATCGTCTGCCTGGATGCCTCGGTCGGACCGTGGGACGGCGTTTCGGACCACCGCGCCGTGGTGGCGACGCTGGCGGCGGGGTGGAGGAATTGAGGGTGCGGGGAATGCGCCAGTCTAGGGACGTCGATGCTTGTGCGATGATAAAACGGACTTGCGAACAGAAGCGCGCTGCGCCGTTGGCGCAGGATGAAGCATTGATCGAGTCGTTCCTGGCGTGGGAGGAATAGACCGAACGACCGAATCTGACGCAGATCGAGGATACGACTCTGGACGTGTATGAGCGGTTTAGCCGCGCGCTGGCGGCGAGCGCGATGGAAGATCAAGAAGCGCAGCAACCCGCAGCGGCGCCAGTGTGTCCAAACAGTGGCGCGCCAATGAGATGGAAAGAGCGGAACGGGGTGAATGTCACACGTCGGATAGGGTAGAAAGAGAACGCGGATACTCCTGCTGCGCTGGCTGCCGCAGCAGTTTTTTTCCCTGGACGCGCAGCTTGAGGTGCGGTCGGGGCGCTGGAGCGCAGAAAGCGGCACGATTCGGCATACGCTTCTTCTCCTCATCAGAAAGCCATGTTCAATATCAATGCCACACATCCGGGTTTTTGATCACGCTTCAAACACTGCCCCTGTTTGAAGACCGCCTCACACAATAACCCGACCGCCACAAGCGTGCCGGTTGTGCTATCATACAGCCAGTGCGTGAAAGGACGGCATTATGGTTCAGCCAAATCTGATTATCCGGGATCACGAGATTCTCGGTGGAACGCCGGTGTTTGCTGGCACACGGGTACCGGTGCAGACGCTGTTCGACTATCTCGAAGGCGGTTATTCCCTCCAGGAGTTCCTCGACGACTTTCCGACCGTGCATCGTGATCAGGCGGTCGGAGTTCTGGAACAACTCAAGCAGATGTTGTTAACGCAACCTGTATGAAGATCTTGCTTGATGAATGCCTGCCGCGTAAGCTCAAATATGAACTGCCGGACCACGACGTCTTGACTGTCTCTGAGATGGGCTGGGCAGGCGCTAAAAACGGCGAGTTGCTGCGTTTAGCCGAGACTGCCTTCGATGTCTTTATTACTGCTGATCAGAATATGACATATCAACAGAACCTGCGTTCAACAACGTTAGGAATTATTGTTATCGTGGCGGCTAACAATCGATTCGAGACACTGCGCTTGCTTATGCCGAATGTTGTGCAGGCATTGTCAGCAATTCAACCGGGTGATCTCCTGCGAATTCCTGTGTGAGCCTATAGCCTGGATCGTCTCCTTCCTACAACACTACTATTCCAAATGATCGCACCGGTCGCCTTCATCAGCCCCACGGCGGAATAGAACACGGATCAGCACGGATACGACGGATCGGCACGGATGACGTTCTGTCTGCAATAGCCTGCCGCTGGCTGGCTTCGCCCTGGATAGCCGAGGGCGTATGGTCTTTGAAGAAATATAGCAGTTCTCAGAAACATTAAACCTGGTCGGTCTCCATGTGGAAGCCGCAGCAATCGGTGAACGTGAGCGTCAGGCGGAAGCGATCAACGCCTTCGTCCAGGCGCAGCGCACACCGGTGGTCGTCGCCGGTGATCTGAACGCCACCCCGTTTCATCGCGCCTACCACATCCTCCAACACGGCGCACTGTCGGATGTCTGGCAGGAATGCGGCAGCGGCGCCGGCTTCACATGGCCCGGCAATCGCACAATCGGGGGAGTTCCGGTCCTACCCTGGTTCGTGCGTATCGACCATCTCTTCACCACAAACGGGATCGTCTGCCTGGATGCCTCGGTCGGACCGTGGGACGGCGTTTCGGACCACCGCGCCGTGGTGGCGACGCTGGCGGCGGGGTGGAGGAATTGAGGGTGCGGGAAGCCTTCTGCTGCTTTACCGTTCACCAAACCGCATGATCTCCGGCATTTCCCTCAAAATATTCCTGTGATCACAAAAAAACCGCACACTATGCGGTGATCGCATGGTACCCTGATTCCAGAGACAACTGGAAAGGCGCAGGCATGTCAAAGACGGAAACCCGCTACGAAAGGCTCGACGGCATCGAGCGTTATCTCGCCAGGCATCAAAAAAGAGGATGTACTACTTCTGAGCTGGCACGTGAATTCGGGGTCGATCCCGATACAATCCGGCGCGATCTTGATCTGCTTGAGGCACGTGGAACAGGTCTCATCAAGGAAGGGCGCCGCTACCATCTTGACCACCGACGGATCATTCACACAATGAAGATTTCCAACGACGAAGCGCTGGCGCTGTATATGGCTGCTCGCCTGTTGTCCCGGCATAGTGACGAACATAACCCGCATGTTGTAAGCGCCCTCGACAAACTGAGCGACGCACTGCGCAGCAAATCTCCGCTGATCGCCGACCATATCGCGCGTGCTGCGGCAGCCGTGCGTGAGCGACCGGTTCGGCGTGAATACGTCGAGGCGCTTGAAGTACTGACGCAGGGTTGGGCGACCGGGCGCAAGGTGCGGCTGTCCTACCACTCCTACAGTAAAGACGAAATGACCGAGCGTCTCTTCGCACCTTACTTTATCGAGCCTTCCGGCATCGGCTACGCATGCTACGTCATCGGCTTTGATGACCTGCGCAGCGAATTGCGGACCCTCAAAGTTGAGCGCATACGCACGATACGCCTGACTGATGAGCAGTTTGCCATCCCTGAAGAGTTCGATCCGATCCGTTTGCTTGCTTCGGCCTGGGGCGTCATCTGGCGTGATGAAGGAACCATCGAAGTAATCCTGCGGTTTGCGCCCCAGGTGGTACGACGCCTCAAAGAAAGCGTCTGGCACGTCAGTCAGCGTCTGGAGGATTGCCCTGACGGTTCATGCCTGTTTAGCGTGCGAGTAGGGAGCACCGTAGAAATGAAACCCTGGATCCGTCAATGGGGCGCTGCCGTGGAAGTGCTTGCTCCCGACGAACTTCGCGCCGAGATGATCGAAGAAGTCCGTGCACAGGCTCGCCTGTATGGTCTCATACCTCACAAGGAAACGCATTGATGAAAAGCATCGATCCGCTGCTCCTGCAATTCTGGGGAAAAACCCCCCGTCCAGGTACGCCGGTTACCCAATTTCATCCGGCGATCTTTCATATGCTCGATGTCGCATGTGTCGCCGAGGCGCTTCTGCGACACGGACCGCAACGGGTGCGTCAGGCGCTTCTGCATGCCTGGCGCGGCGCCGATCCAGAAGCATTGATCTCCTGGCTTCCATTTCTAATTGCGCTTCACGATCTGGGCAAACTCTCTGCTGCTTTTCAAGGGCAGGACGAAGCCCAGCGCGAACGTCTGACTCGAGCAGGGGTGCAATTTCGATCCCACTCCCCGGAGTTGCACCATGCCGCGATCAGCGCGCTCTGGATTCATGATTATCTCGCTCAGAATGAACCAGAGATCGCACAAGACCTGGTCTGGATTTTCCGTGATGCAACGGGAGGACACCACGGGCGCTTCGTTGACGAGTCGATGGAAGACCTGCGCAAGAAATTGCATTACGTGGAACGTGGCGAATCTCGCTGGCGAGACTGGCGGAAACAGGGCTACGTTCTCCTTCGCGATCTGCTGGCGCCTGAAGATAAACCGCTGCACCGCATTGGAACACCCGTCGCACCACGCCCTGCGACCGTTGCACTGACCGGACTGCTGGTCTGGAGCGACTGGATCGGTTCGAATGAACACGACTTCCCGGCTACACCCGGAATGGACATTCATTGCTACCTGTCGCTCAGTCGTCAGCGCGCGCAGAACGCCCTGACGACACATTATCTCCGGGCAAGCCGATCTCAACCGCAGTACTCGGATTTCCGCGCACTTTTCCAGGCTATCGCGCCACGTCCGTTACAGGCAGTCGTAGACCGCCTGTCCGACAATGACTTGCGGCAACCGGCGCTGGTCGTTATCGAAGCTCCCACCGGCGAGGGCAAGACAGAAGCGGCTCTGGCGCTTGCACGGCGTATCGCCGCTCTCCGAGGAATAGATGAGATCTTCTTTGCCCTGCCGACGATGGCCACCGGTAATCAGATGTTTACCCGTCTTGAACGATTCTTCCGCACCCTGTATGGCGATGGCGGCAGTGTGCGCCTGAGCCACAGTCAGGCGATTGTTGTCGAAGACGATCTGCGTCGCCGGGTGACGCTCAGCGCTGATCAGGATCGATCCGATCCTGAAGGGTGCAGCGCAGACGTGATGTTAGGGTGGTTCGTCGGACCGAAGAAGGCGATGCTTGCGCCGTTTGGCGTCGGTACGGTGGATCAGGTCGAACTCGGAGGCTTGAATGTGCGCCATTATCCGCTACGATTGTTCGGTCTGGCGAGCAAAGTGGTGATGATCGATGAGGTGCATGCCTATGATGCGTATATGAGCGTCATTCTCGAACATACCCTTGCCTGGCTGGCGACGCTGGGTTGTTCGATCATCCTCCTGTCCGCCACACTGCCGCGTCAGCGTCACGATGCATTAGCGCGCGCATTTCTTCGCGCTACAGAGCCTGCAGCCGCCCTGTCTCTTCCAGAAAAATTGCCGTATCCGGCGCTTTCACTGTATCACGCCACGGCGCAATCCCACCACACCTGTGATGTCTTCCGCGGCGAGCAGCGCTTTATCCTGCGATTCAGGAAGCAAAGCGCTCCCGAAGAGGAAGCCGGACGATTGCTGGAACTGATACGCAATGGCGGCGCAGTTGCGCGTATCTGCAACCGGGTGGATGACGCGCAGGCCATCTACCGGGCGCTGATTGCCTCCGGTGCGCGTGATGTAACGTGCGTGCTGCTCCACGCTCGCTTTCCGCTCCACGAACGGCAGCGTCGGGAGCAATGCATCAGCAATCTCGTCGGCAAAGATTCGCAGCGCACGCCTGAGCAGCGAATCATTATCGCAGGAACCCAGGTGCTGGAACAGAGCCTCGACTACGACGTTGATGTCATGGTCAGCGACTTTGCGCCGATTGATCTGCTCCTCCAACGCGCCGGTCGTCTCCATCGCCACAATCGATGCCGTCCAGACGACCATCGTGAGCCTGTGCTGGAAATCGTGATTCCATACGACGAGCAGGGCGAACCAGACTGGCGTCGCTGGCGAGCGATCTATGAGCCGTATATCCTCTGGCGCAGTCTGGCAACACTGTGTGACGGCTTAACTGACGATACACGCATCGTGACCTTACCCCGCGATTATCGAACTCTGATCGAGGCAGTCTACAGCGCGGCGCCTGTTGTCGGTCGCTACGCCGGGGAAGTTGCAAAAGCGGAGCAGGAGTATCGTAAGACCATCGATGCGCAAACTGCTAAAGCGCGCAGCCCGCTCACGCCTGATGCAATGATCCGGGCGCCGATTGTCGAACACGGCGGTCGCTCCTATATCGAAGAAGAAACGGGTGCGGAGGCTTCCTGGCAACTGGCAAAGACGCGCCTGGGCGACCGGGTGACGCTTGTGCCGGTCTACCGGGTCAATGGTGAGGTATCCCTTGATCCAGGCGGAACCTTTCGCATTCCAACCGATGTGCCGCCGACGCTGGAGCAGATGAAGGACGTGATCAACGTTGCCGTACCGGTCAGTGATCGCGCAGTTATCGCTGCCTACCGCGACGAGCATCGGGATCGCGCACTACGCTGGACCTGGAGTGTAATTCCGGCGCCGCTCCGCGGGCTGCATCCACTCCCATTGGATGTGCAGACGCACAGTATCACCATCAACAGGCGTCGCCTGCGTCTTGATAACGAACTGGGGTTGGTTATCGAGAAGGGGGATGCCGACGTGAGCGGTGATTGGTTTGAGGAGGATCTATGACAGCATCCCTGAGTTTCAATCTGTGGACTGAACCCTGGATTCGGGTCATCCGACGCGACGGGCGCGACGATGAGATCGGCATTGGCACGTGCCTGACCGACGCGCACGAACTGGCAGCGCTGAGCGACCCCTCGCCGCTGGTCGCAGGCGGGACGCATCGCTTGCTGACGGCAATTCTGCAAGCGATCCATCAACCACAAGATATAGGAGAGATAGCAGCGTTGCTGCACAACGCGAAGTTCGACATAAACCGCTTGCAAGCGTTTGAGAAGAACCATGCTGGACGCTTCGATCTCTTCGATCCTCACGCCCCGTTCCTGCAAACCGGCGATGTTCCGCTTCACAGCAATCACAACCCGCAGCCGGTCGCGCGCCTGTTTGCCGAGATACCGGTAGCAACAGAACGGGTCCACTTCACTCATGTGACCGACGACCGCCATCGCATCTGCCCAGCATGCTGCGCACGCGGGTTGGTGACAGCGCCAGCATTCGCCTCTTCTGGCGGCGCAGGCATACGTCCCTCGATTAATGGTGTACCGCCGATCTACGTCCTGCCGGCTGGCGATACGCTGTTCGAGACACTGACCCTCTCTCTGGTCAGCAGCGATTATCTGCCGCCAGGCGCCGATCCGAAGCGAGCCGATCAGGCGATCTGGAACAGCGATCCACCAGTCGTTGGCAAGAATTGCGAAGTCAGCGCGGTCGGCTACCTGGAGAGTCTTACCTTTCCTGCCCGCCGGATGCGGCTCTATCCGCAAGCAGGATCGGTGTTCTGCACGAACTGCGGGCGCCAGACCGACATTTTCGTTGCCACAATGCTTTTCGAGATGGGTCACTGGCTCAGCAAGCAGACGGGTGTCTGGGAGGATCCTTTTGTTGCGTTCCGAAAACCGTCGAAGCAGAGCAAGAATGCCGATCTCAAACCAATCCGTCCCGAAGAAGGCAAAGCCATCTGGCGCGAGTATGCTGTGTTGTTGCTGGACGAAGATGCAGCCGGTCTGCGTCCACGCATTGTGCGACAGCTGGCGCGCCTGATCGATAGAGGGACGCTCACCGGGCGCCAGCGTCTTCGCTTTCGCTGTATTGGCATTCGCACCGACGGCAAAGCCAAAATCTTCGAGTGGCTCGATGAAGCGCTTGAAGCGCCGCCAGAATTGCTCCAAGACCCCGACGCCGCCGCCTATGTCGGTGAAGCGCTCCGTCAGTCCCACGAGGTGGCAGCCATTCTCAAGAGCACCTTTGAGCGTCACTTTCGACCCGAACGCGGAACCGGCGGATCGAACGAACAGAAATTCATCCGTTTCAAAACTGTGCTCGAACGTCTGATTGCCGACTACTGGCGGCGGCTGGGACTCCATTTCCGCCAGTTTGTCAATGATTTGAGCGATGTCTGGCAGCGCGATGACACCGCACGGACATGGGTGATATTGATCATCAAGGAAGCGCAGGCATGTTTCAGAACCGCTCTCGATCAGACCGGTGACCGCGCCGATGCTTTGCGCATTCGGGTCGAAGCTCAGGCGGAATGTGAGCGTCAGCTGCATGCCAGACGAAAGGAGTGGCTGAATGAGTGAACCAACCCGACAGCAGCGCCAACAGCAGCAGGTTGATGAGTTTATCACCGCGCTCGAACGATTGGACAACGCCGGGCGCGCGCGCCTCAAACGGAACGCCGGACGGTCTTTGCACGAAGCTCGTGGTGTGCATCAGATCTTCTATCAGGCGTTGCCCTACGAGGTTGCCGGGAGATCTGAAGAAGCGATCTACTTCCTGGTCGCCACCCTCTATCCACTCGCCGACTCCCGCAATGATCAGCGCAGCCTGGGAGCGATCCTTCGCGCTGTGCGGCAAAGCCGGGCAAGCGAGAGCATCGACCGGCGGTTTCAGGCGCTGCTTGATAGCGATGGCGAAAACCTGCCCTTTCGATTGCGTCAGGCAGTACGTCTTGCTGCGGCAAGCGACCAGTCAATCGACTGGCGCCGGTTGCTGAACGATCTTCTGCATTGGGATCATCCGGATCGCTATGTCCAGTTGCAGTGGGCGCGCGATTATTTTACCGATCATTCCTGAGCGCCATCTATCATCGCAACCGAATGAAGGCACAATTCTATCCTCTAGAAGAAAGGACCCAAGACCATGCTGATCGCACTCCATCTGCTTCAGAACCATGCTCCGTCGAATCTGAACCGGGACGACAACAACGAACCGAAGGACGCGATTTTCGGCGGCGTGCGACGAGCGCGCATCTCCAGTCAGGCGATCAAGCGCAGCATCCGCTGGTCGGATCACTTTCGCGCCCCGTTTGAGACCCAGGGGTTACTGGCGATACGCACCCAACTCCTGCCTGAAAAGGTGCGTCACCATCTGGTGAATGCCGGTCTGAACGACGATGATCAACGCGCAATTGTCGAAGCAGCCGCGCGTCTCGGCAAGGGCGAGCAGAGGAGTCCCTCCGGTGAAGGCGAAGCGGGCGATGAGCGCGGTGATCAGAACCAGCCTCGCAGCAGCTCAAGGTCTCGACGCAGCAGCCGACAGAGCAACACTACCGGCGACGCAGAGAGGATCAAAACTGCCCAACTGATGTTTCTGACCGAAAACGAGATCCAACAGCTGGCTCAACGGTTGATCGAGATTGTGCGCGAGAAAGGGGCAAAGCACCTGAACGAACTTCAGGGCGATACGTTGGTTCGAGAGATCGGTGAGTATGAACCGCACTCGGTCGATATTGCCATGTTCGGACGCATGACGACCTCCAGCCCTTTCAAGGATGTGGAAGCCGCTGTTCAGGTGGCGCATGCGATCTCCACCCACGCCGTTGAGATGGAGTTCGATTTTTACACGGCAGTAGACGATATCTCCGGCGAAGCAGGCGCCGGATTCATCGGCGACACAACCTTCAACAGCGCCACCTACTATAAATATTTCTCCATCGACTGGGATGGTCTGCTCAAGAATCTGCACGGCGAGCAGAACGTCGCCCGGCAATCTGTGGAGGCGCTGATCAGAGCAGCGCTATTTGCAATTCCCAGCGGGAAACAGAACAGTTTCGCCGCGCACAACCTGCCCGACCTGGCGCTGGTCGAGGTGCGCAAGGAGAACATTGCCCTCAGTTATGCCAATGCATTTGTCAAACCCGTGCGCGCAACAGGCAAGCTCTCCCTCATCGAAGCGTCGGCGAAAGCATTGGAGGAATACATTCCCGCCATCAACGAACGCTACAATCTCAGCGCTCAGCGCGCCTTCCTGAGCACCGTTCCATTCACGCTTTCAGGAGCTGAGTGCTGCTCCGATCTGGAAAAACTGATCACCTGGCTGTCGAAGCAGATAGGGGGAGGAGTGCAATGAACACGCTCTTCCTGCGGCTGGAAGGACCGCTGCAATCGTGGGGGTTGCGAGCGCGCTGGGGCGAGCGTGACACGACTGACGCACCGACCAAATCCGGCGTCATCGGATTGCTCGGATGCGCACTGGGTCTGCGGCGCGACGATGCGCGCCTGCGCGATCTGAGCGATAACCTGCGCATGGGGGTGCGCGTGGATCTGCCAGGCATCCTCATGCGCGACTACCATACAACCGGCGGTGGACGCTATAGCACGATTGCGTCTACCGGCGGACCTCGCTACCACGACGAACCGTACATTGGCGGGGTGCTTTCAGCTGAAGTCACCAAAGGGCGCATCAAAGTCAAAATCAACCAGAAGACAGGCGAACCGGAGACCGATGTCTCCGAACGCTACTACCTGGCTGACGCTTCGTTCCTGGTTGCGCTTCAGGGTTCACCGGACTACATCGGAGAACTGGCGACTGCTATACAGTCGCCAGTCTGGCCGCTGTTTCTAGGGCGCAAAGCGTGCGTTCCTTCGACGCCAATCTTCGCTGGTACGGGGCAGTTCGACATCCTGGAAGACGCACTGAAGAACCTGCTCCTGTCGCCACGGGTTGAGACAGCATGGCAACGCTCGCGTCCCACGCAACTGCGATTACTGATCGAGACCGGACCCGGCGCCGGCAATCGTCAGTACGACAATATCGGCACACCATCCCGGCGGGTCTTTCGCGCCCGGTACGTCCGTGAAACATGGTTGCGATTAGAAGACGGTCCTGCTCCGATCAATACGATGGAGGGATGAGATGTACCTGTCACGTTTGATCCTCGACGTTCGCCAGCCACGGGTTCGACGTGATCTGAGCGATGTCTACCGGTTGCACCGCACTATTCTGAGCGCATTTCCCCAGGCGCCGGATAATGTACCGGCGCGGGCGCATTTCGGCATTCTCTATCGCATCGAACCGATCAGCGATATGCCATGGCTCGTGCGACTGCTGGTGCAATCACGCGAACAGCCCGATTGGTCACATATACCAGACCGCATGTTCGGTCCGGCGCTCGACGAACGCGGCAACCCGGCGCTACGACGGATCGATGATGAATATGCGCGCATTCGAAGCGACATGCAGTTCCTGTTTCGATTGCTCGCGAACCCGACCAGGCGACTGAGCAACCGCAGCTCTGAGCGAGATGACCGGCTTCTTGGGAAACGAGTCGCTCTCTTGCGTGAAGAAGAGCAGATTGCATGGCTTGCACACAAAGGTGAGCAGCATGGTTTTCGTCTGCTCAGCACGTCGGTCAACCCTGACGTGCCAGCCGTTCAGGCGGCAAAGCAAGCGGACGAGCACGGATGGCGGAAAGCGACGCAGACTCAGACAATGCACCTCACATTTGGCGCCGTGCTCTTCACCGGCTATCTCAAGGTCACTGATGCTGACAGATTCCGAACAGCGCTGGAGCATGGGATAGGGAGCGGCAAAGCCTTTGGGTTTGGTCTGTTATCTATCGCTGCTCAATGACCGGAAACACAGGAGAGCACTGCGCTTCTTGCCATCCGGCAGACGTGCCCATCAGCACCTTAACAACATTATTCGCTCAACAAAGGAGACGGCTATGCCAGTGCACAATCTACAAATCTTGCCCAAGGTCAGCGATAGCTGGACCTACCTGTACGTCGAGCATGCCATCATTGAGCAGGATGACAAAGCAATCGCGATTCTCAACAAGGAGGGCAAAACTCCCGTACCTTGCGCCACGCTCTCGCTCCTCATGCTGGGTCCCGGCATCAGCATCACCCATCAGGCCATCAAGACACTGGCAGAAAACGGGTGCATGGTGGCCTGGGTAGGAGAAGAAGGCGTTCGTTTTTATGCAGTTGGCATGGGAGAAACCAGATCAGCGGCCAACACACTGCGTCAGGCAGCAATGCACAGCGATCCGGATCTGCGTTTGCGAATTGTACGGCGCATGTACGAAATGCGCTTTCCTGAAAAGCTCGATCCCGGTCTCACCATTAAGCAGATTCGAGGGAAAGAGGGAGCGCGTGTTCGAGACACATATGCGCGGTGGAGCCGTGAGACCGGCGTCAAGTGGGATGGTCGATTCTACAAACAGAATGACTGGCGGCGCACCGAACCGATTAATCGGGCTATTTCGGCAGCCAACAGTTGTTTGTACGGGATCGTTCATGCTGCGATTGTCGCTGCAGGCTACTCACCTGCGCTCGGATTCATTCATACCGGCAAGATGCTCTCGTTCGTCTACGATGTCGCCGATCTTTACAAAACGGACATCGCCATTCCGGCAGCTTTTCGCTGCACAGCAGCCGGTGAGAGTCGACTAGAGAGTCGAGTGCGACATTTGTGTCGTGATCTGATCCGTGAGCAGCGCATGCTGGAACGCATTGTCGATGATCTCCACAGAATCTTTGACATCTCAACGCTCGATCAGCGCGAGTCGGAGTTGTTTGATCGATATTATGCCCGCCCTGGCAACCTGTGGGATCCGGAAGAAGGGGAGGTTGCTGGCGGCATCAATTACAGCGAAGAGGAAGTTTCATGACTGTCATCATTCTGGAGCGAGTACCTGTCGGTGTGCGCGGTGAGTTGACCCGCTGGATGCTCGAGATACATACCGGTGTTTTCGTAGGTACGCTATCGGCGCGAGTACGAGATCTCTTGTGGGATCAGGTATGCCAACATATGCGAGATGGCGCGGGTTTTCTGGTGTACCAGACCAACACTGAGCAGGGATTTGCGCTACGGAGTTGCGGACCCACAAATCGTCAACTCATACAGGTAGAGGGGCTCTTTCTGGTAAGAATACCGTCCTGATGCGGAACATGACTTCGAGGCTTGTTTTTGGAGGCGAATCGCATTAGAATGCCTGAGACGCAAGTATTGTCCCCACGCCCGTGGGGGTGAACCGTAAGCGAACACCTCCAGCGCCAAACTCGCAGCATTGTCCCCACGCCCGTGGGGGTGAACCGCCAGTGAGATGTGTAACGCAGAAGGAGCACTGATTGTCCCCACGCCCGTGGGGGTGAACCGCCAGCAGGGATGAGCGGTATATGCATGACCTGATTGTCCCCACGCCCGTGGGGGTGAACCGGCATTTCACTATATGCTGATAGCGCTCCAAACATTGTCCCCACGCCCGTGGGGGTGAACCGTCTTGTAGTGGTGGGGGTGTGCTATGGCGTTTATTGTCCCCACGCCCGTGGGGGTGAACCAGTTTTCGTTATAGCCTGCACGTGCAGGCTATATTGTCCCCACGCCCGTGGGGGTGAACCGCGGCGTTTTTATGGCGCATTGCCGGAAAACCGATTGTCCCCACGCCCGTGGGGGTGAACCGCGCGGTTGGTCGCTGCGCTCCGGCGGTTCGATATTGTCCCCACGCCCGTGGGGGTGAACCGCGCGTCGTCGGCAACGTTCTGCTGGTGGTGTAATTGTCCCCACGCCCGTGGGGGTGAACCGAGAAGCGTGTGTTGTGACAGCGGTTGCGGAACATTGTCCCCACGCCCGTGGGGGTGAACCGCGAGCCGTATCAGGAACTGGCTGAAACGCCAATTGTCCCCACGCCCGTGGGGGTGAACCGTGCGCAATCATCAGCGCGTCGATAGCGGTCAGATTGTCCCCACGCCCGTGGGGGTGAACCGTGTGATAGACCCGCCTGCTGGGATGCCCTGGTATTGTCCCCACGCCCGTGGGGGTGAACCGTGCGCAATCATCAGCACGTCGATAGCGGTCAGATTGTCCCCACGCCCGTGGGGGTGAACCGCATGCTAGTCCGGCCTGTCATCGCGTGCGCGAATTGTCCCCACGCCCGTGGGGGTGAACCGCGAGCAGCGAGCGTCACACCTAGTCGGCACGCCATTGTCCCCACGCCCGTGGGGGTGAACCGTTTCCGCAGTGTGCACGATCGCGCCAGGCGCGATTGTCCCCACGCCCGTGGGGGTGAACCGGATGTAGTCTTTCTCAAACGATGTGTCGTTGCATTGTCCCCACGCCCGTGGGGGTGAACCGTTTTACTGAAAGCATTCATGTCAGAGCATCATTTGGTCGTTCTGTCATGTTCCTGGGGCGCCGGAACCGTGCGCGTTCCTGCATCGCTTGTGTGTACGGGTGTCGTGTCCATACGCAGCGATGCGAACCATCACAGAGCGAGAGCATCTCGCCTTTGACTGCCTCGCAATGGCGGGAAGCCCTCGCTCTTCGGCAACCAGCACGGAGGGTGAACAAACTCAACGGCTCCTGTGCCATCCTCCTCCGGCAGCGCATCAATCACAACGCCGACTGCGCCGGATGCGCCAGAAGTAAGCGCCGCTGCGCCCAACCCGGAAACGCACAACACAGGACGCCACGCCGCTGCGCCAGCCAGGGAACGGGAAATCCCTGGGGTCTGGAGCCTACAGGGACAGGTTTTTTGGGAATCTCCTGCGTTCCTTCTCTCGTTTTGGGCTTCAGGACGCGCAGACTCCCCCTTCTCCCCTTGTGGGAGAAGGGGGTTGGGGGGATGAGGGGCAAAGGCGCTCACTCTCACGTGCGTTCATCAACGAACGGTCTGGCGCTTTCAGGCAACGCGGATACGATCTTGACCCGGCGCCCCAACAGTTCCGCCTCAGCGTGGCATCGCCGCAATCCTGCACCGTAGCAAACCGGAAATAATCCCGTCTTTCCGCATCCGGGTGCGCCAGCGCCCCTCTGCGTCGGCGTCACGAGCGGGAGCGATGACAGCGCTGCATCGGTTTCGTGCTTCGCCTGAATGACGACAGAACGGCGCTTGCAGCGCAGGTGTCGCCCCGGCAGTTGCGACACCCTGTATCACAAGGTACCATGTCCCTGCAACCCTGTGCTGTTGACCAACGATCAGGAGCGAAGCTATGACGGGATTACACTATATGGCTCTCTTTTTGCTGCTCATGGGCGGAGGATTTCTGGTTGGCGCCGGGTATCTCTTCTGGCAGAGTCGGCCATTTCAACACGGGATGGAATGCTCAGCCACGGTCATCGACATCGCCTCTCGACACGATGAAGATGGCCGCAGCGAGCTCTACGCGCCTGTTGTCCGATTTGTCGCCCACAATGGGCGGGAAGTGACGATTACCGGCGCTGTTTTCTCTCGTCCCTGTTCCTACGAGATCGGCCAGACCGTTACCGTTGAGTATCCGGCTCGAGCGCCGGAACAGGGCCGGATTAAGGGCGAAGACCGGTTTATGCGCACTGTTTTCGGTATCACAGGCGGTGTGATCACGGCTATTGGTCTCATCGTAGGGGTAATCGCCTTCTCGAACGGATGAAGTGCCATTCGCAGTCCGGCTGTTCCTTCGCCCGCCGGTGAAGACGAAGTACGATGTCATCACAGTGGCTGACTCTGTTACCAGCAGGCTGCGAGCCTTCGCAGTCGTACAGAAAGGGGGCAGTGTCTTATGAATCTCGATTGGGATCGGATCTCGCTACCGCCGAAAACGTTACGGCTCACTACGATAGAGGCGCATACTGCCGGTGAACCGTTGCGTATCATCACCGGCGGGTTGCCAGAAATTCCCGGCGCGACGATGCTGGAGCGACGGCGTTGTATGCGTGATCATTTTGATCACGTGCGGCAGGCATTAATGTGGGAACCACGTGGTCATTACAACATGTATGGTTGTATCATCACACCTCCCGTGAGTGCTGACGCCGATTTTGGGGTGCTGTTCATGCACAATGAAGGTTACAGCACGATGTGTGGCCACGGCGTTATTGCACTTGTCACCGTTTTGGTTGAGAGTGGAGTGGCGCCGGTGGAAGGACAGCAGGCTACCGTGACACTCGATACTCCTGCCGGATTGGTGCGCGCCACAGCACATATCGAGGATGGAAGCGTGGCGCGTGTTTCATTTCTCAACGTGCCATCATTTGTGTATGCGCGCGATCTTCAGGTGACCGTACCCGGTTATGGTCACATTGTGTGCGATATTGCCTGGGGCGGCGCATTTTATGCAGTCCTTCCGGCTTCACAGGTTGGGTTGCGGGTTGAGCCGAAACAGACCGCAGCCCTCGTTGCTGCTGGCGAAGCGATCAAGCGAGCCGTGAACGCAGTTCTGCCGATCCATCATCCCTGCGAGTCGGATCTTGGTTTTCTGTACGGAACCATCCTGACCGATCAACCGGAAGATGCCACGCATCACAGCCGCAATATCTGTGTGTTTGCAAACGCCGAAGTTGATCGCTCGCCAACGGGCACCGGAGTCTCGGCTCGTCTGGCTATTCATCACGCCAAAGGCGAAATAGAGACCGGTCAGTCTATCGTGATAGAGAGTATCCTGGGACGACGCAGCACATTTGTTGGGCGGGTCGTTGCGCACACACAGGTTGGTTCGTACCCTGCCATTATCCCTGAGGTGAGTGGTCGCGCGTTTGTGACCGGTCGGAGCGAGTTTGTTCTTGATCCGCGTGATCCTCTGGGCAGTGGCTTTCTGGTTGAACAGATCGGTTCGTAGCGATAACAATCACAACGCCGACCACGCCGGATGCGCCAGAAGGATGCGCCGCTGCGCCCGACCCGGAAACACGCGCAACGCAGGGACACAGGCCGCCGCGCCCGATCAACGTTCAAAGAGCGCGAGAGAAGAAGGGTAACGTCAGCACGCCGTAACTTGAGCCTGCCGCGCTGCCAGGGTGTACGGGTGATCGGCGCCAAGCACAGCGGTGTACACAGCAAGCGCCCGGCTCAGATAGTCACGACTGATCTCTCGTTCCCCAAGTGCAGCGCAGACCTGGCCCATGCGCAGCAGGCTGCGCGCAGTGTACGGGTGGCGCTCACCCAGGCGGGCCAGATGGCGGCGCAGCGCCGCAGCGAGCAGCGGCCGGGCCTGCCGTGGTCGTCCGGCGCTCAGCAGCAGCACGCCCAGGTGCCCCAGCGTATTGGCGGTATCGTGGTGCAGATCGCCCAGGATGCGTCGGCGAACAGCCAGCGCGGCGCGCAGGTAACGAGTGGCCATCGCGCGATCCCCAAACGCCTGGTGGAGCAACCCGAGCCGATTCATCTCGCGCGCGGTGTGGCGATGCGCAGCGCCCAGGATCCGGCGATGGATATCCAGCGCTGCTTCCAGCATCCGGCGCGCACCGGCGCGGTCGCCCATCTCCAGCGCCAGCATGCCCAGGTTGCTGAGCGCACAGGCCGTGATCGGGTGCTCGCGCCCGATGGCGGCGTCGAAGAGCCGGAGAGTTGCCTCAAGCTCCGCCCCGGCCTGCTCAAATCGCCCCTGGTAGTGGTAGACCCGCCCGATATGGTTGCGCGTGACGCCGACGAAGGAATGCATCGGACCGTAGACCTCCTCGCGGATCGCCAGCGCGCGGCGCAGGAGGGGCAGCGCCTGCCGGTATTCGCCCCGGGCCCGGTGGAGGTAGCCCAGGTTGTTGATCGCCATTGACTGGAGCGAGCGATTGGGCTGCTCATGCGCTTCCCAGATCGCCACCGCGCGCTCCGCGTAGGGTAGGGCGGCATCAAACTCGCCCATCGCGTTAAGCAAGAGCCCCAGGTTGTTGTAGAGCTCCGCCGCCCCTGGGCTATCCGGGCCGTCATGCCTGATACGGGCCGCCAGCGCCTGCTCGTAGTAGGTGCGCGCCTGCGCATAGTCGCAGACTGCATGGGCGATTTCGCCGGCGTGCAGCACGCTGGTGGCGGTATCAGGATGATCAGGCCCCAGTCGCGCGCGCCGGATCGCTAGCGCCCGCTCGTGGTACGGGCGTGCGCCGGGGTAATCGCCCAGCCAATCCAGCATCATCCCATGAAAATGCAGGTTCGCGCTGCTTGCCACGGAGTCGGCGCCGAAGATCTGATTCCGCAGGTCCAGCGAGCGCTGGTTGTAGGCAATCGCCGCTGCATACTGGTCAATCTCGCCGAGATGGCGGCTCAGTTCGTAGCTCAGGTCGGCGGCGATCGCATCGCCGCGCACGAGCGCAGCGTCGGTGACCGCGCGCAGATGCGCCTGGATGCGCAGCAGGGCCGGCTGATCGAGCGCGGCGTTGAGCATCCGCGCGTGGGCCAGCAGCGCCGTCTCGACGGCGTGCTGCGCCGCCCCATCGTTGTCGAGGCGGCGGAGAAAGGCGGCTATCAGGCGGTGCAGGCGACCGCTGTACGCTCCGGCGCTATCGAGCAGCAGGCCGATGTCCACGAGCCGCTGGAGGGCGCCGGCAAGCAGCGCAGGGTCTGGTCGGGGCGCCAGCGTGGCGCTGAGCAGCGCGCCTGGGATCGGCTCACCGGGGGCGAACCACGCGGCACGCAACAGGAGCTGGCAGGCGAGCGCGTCGATCACGCCGCCCGGATCGAGCCGCGACAGACTGAGGGCGACGACCTGTTCGAGCCGGTTATGGTGACCGGTCGGCGCTGGCAGCGGGCGGCCGCGCGGGTCGACGCCAGCCAGGGACGGGTGCTGGTCAAGCCGCGCACGCAGCTCAGCGAGGTAGCAGGTCGGCGTGAGCGTATCGGCGCCGCGCGCCAGGTGACTGCCAGCCAGGTGCAGGGCCAGCGGCAGGTCGTCGAGCTCGGCCGCGATCGCAATCAGCTCCGCATCGCTGATCTGGGGCGTCGGGCAGTAGCGACGCAGCAGCGCCAGGCTCTCGGCGCGGCTCAGCAAGCCGAGCGGCAGCGTCGCCACCGGCAGGTCGGCGTCCCAGGTGCGGCGCTGGCTGGTGATCAGCGCGCGGCAGCCGCCCCGTCGCGGCAGCCAGCGGCGGAGCAGCGCCGGGTCCTCGCAGCTGTCGAAGACCAGCAGGCGCAGCGTCTCCTCATGCCAGGCCGCCAGCACCAGTCGCACCTGCTCGTCGAGACTGAGCCGGTCGAAATCAGGACGGAGGCGCAGGCCATCCTGCCCGCCGCAGGCCGCAATCGCGGCCGGGACAGCGGCGGGGTCGGCGCAGCCCAGCCAGAAGACGCCGCCGGGGAAGGCGTGACCACAACGATGGACGATCTCAATCGCCAGCTGGGTCTTGCCGATGCCGCCGGGACCGCAGACGACGATGTGGATCGGCGCCGTGCGGCGGTGCAGATGCCCGGCGATGGTCAGCAGCTCGGCGGCGCGGCCGACAAAATGCGGGTTTGGCGCAAAGGGCGCGCGCGAGCCGGGAGGGAGCGGAACCGGCGCGGGCGAAAGGTGCGCCGGGAGCGGCGCGCCGGTGCTCGTCGAGTCAGACCTGGTGAGTTGGTAGCGCCCGGGCGTCGCACTGGCCAAAAGCTGCCCTGAGTCCAGCAACTGCCAGTCGGCGGGCTGCAGCGGCTCCCAGCCCCACTCGTGCACAAGCGTTTCCCAGACCGCAGCAAGGGTCTCACGATCGTCGGCCAGGTTGAGCGTGTGCGCGAGATAGCCGAGAAATGCGGTGCGAACGGCAGC
Source organism: Roseiflexus sp. RS-1 (assembly GCF_000016665.1). Classification (NCBI taxonomy): domain Bacteria; kingdom Bacillati; phylum Chloroflexota; class Chloroflexia; order Chloroflexales; family Roseiflexaceae; genus Roseiflexus; species Roseiflexus sp. RS-1. The sequence goes on along the minus strand of NC_009523.1, from coordinate 791,596 downwards.
GCGCGGCACGGCTTCGCCGCGCTCCCAGGCGCTCACCGACTCATAGGCCCGGCTGCCCTCCAGACCGCAGGCGCGGGCCATCTGCGCCAGGGTCACGCGCGCCGCTTTGCGGAGCCTGGTGAGGATGGCGAGTCGACGATGGTCGGGCATAGCACGTTCCCTCGCGCGCCGCGAGCGCGTTGCTGCGTTCGCCCGCACGGTTGCGGGCGGCGCCGGGAGGGGTCGGAGGGCGGGAATGCCGCGCGTGCAGCAGGCGCATTGCTACGTTCGATTGTGTGATTGCGGACGGCGCCGGGAGGGGTCGAAGGGCGGGCAGCCCGGGGCGGCGATGACAAATTGTTTAGCACGAATACGGGTTTTACGGGGTGACACCCCAGAGCCGCGTGTGCTACGATGAGCACCGTCACCACGAAAAACATTCTACCACACATCTTACTCCGGGCAGGGCGGCGCCGTACTGTCGTTGTTCAGGCAGGTTCAACAGAGCTATCAACATTTCTGTGAGCTGTGAGGAGGTAGTTCATGCCTGGTTATGACGCGGAGGGAACGATGAACCGGTGTAAGGCATGTGATGCAGATCTGTCGGCGGAGGCTCGCTTCTGCATGGTTTGCGGGGCGCCGGTCAGCACAGGCGACGGGTCGGCAGCCATGGTCACCCGCAGTGCGCCGCCGCAGGGCGAACTGGTGACAGCTGGCGCGGTCCAGCCAGCACGCGCCATCGTGCAGCCGCAGGGACTGGTGCGTACCATGCTGCTGGCGAGCTTCGCATTGATCTTCCTCTTCTTCTCACCCTTCGTCTCCTGCGCCAACCGCACCTTCACCGGAGTGGAGGCGTTCCAGGCATCGCTGCCATCGCAATACGAGGAACCTAAGGATGGAATCTTCCTCATTCTCTTCCCGATAGCGGGCATAGCTGGCGTACTTGTCAGCTTCCTGGCCCACGAGCGGATAAGCGCCGGTCAGTCGCTGCGCAGCGTGCGTGGCTTTGCCATCGGCGGACTCCTGAGTGGACTCATCGCACTCTGCCCGGTGGGGATTGGTATTTACGACACCGGCCGATCCGAAGGTGTGCTCAACCTGCTCTGGGGCTTCTGGTTGAGCGCGGCGGCGACCATCGTACTCGGTGGGGCATCGCTGCTCCTGCTCGTCACGCCTGAGCCGGTCACGGATTCATCACCACCACAGGCCAGCGGCCAGCCAGAAGGACCGTAGCACCGGCTTCAATCGCACAGGGGTCAAGGGCAGGCACAACTTGACGGACCCGCACCACCGGGGCATCGGTAAGCGGTGAGGCGGGAGGGATGCAGCGGTATACCTCAGACGAATGATAGGGTTTGTGAGAGCGCACGGCACAGCAATTGATTCGGTCACGGGGGAGGTACACCGATGGCTGGCTGTTCCGTATGTAAGTCCGAGTTGATGGAAGGGGCGCGGTTCTGCGTAAAGTGCGGGAATGCGGTCGGCAGCGTGATCCGAGAAACTGCAGTCGGCGACGCCGTCCAGGAGCCAGCGGCGCCGGGCCAGGCACTGAGCGCAACGACAACCGCAGTCGTCGTCAAACGCCAATCCTCCGGCCTGCTCCGCATCCTGTTGCTGATCACAGTTGTGCTGACGGTGCTGATCGCGCTGGCGTTCATCAGCGTGATCAACACCGGCGCCAGATCGGCCATCATCGGGCGCTGGCAGGCCGATCTCGGCTATGTGATGCTCTGGGGCAATGTGACGGAGAACCTTGAGTTTTTCCCGAACGGCTCAGTCACCTCGAACCGGGAGATCGCAGTTTTCACCGGCCGCTATCAGTGGCTGGATGATCAGACGCTGCGCATCGACTGGAGGGAGCAGGGGATCTTTGGTCACTCCGTCAGCGAGATCTGGCGTGTTAAGGTGAGTGGCGACACGATGGTGGTGGTGAACACGCTCTCGGGCACGACCACTGAGTACCGACGAGTGCCATAGGAGCGTCGCGGTGGCTGCGGCACGGGGCGTAAGAACCCATCCGAATAACCCGGCGGCACGCAAGGCGATCACGTCACAGGCGAAGTGGAGGAAGGCAAGATAATGCTCGGGCTTTTTCTCCCAGCGTATCAGCACGCAGCGAAACCGATTAAGCCATCTTTGTCAGCAGGGAACCGCCCAGCGCCGTGCGCGCTTGCCAGCTTCGTGCGCGATGTCTCTGGCTTCCTCGCCGCGACTGCGCATGTGCGCGGTGAGGCCAACTTCGCGCACGGTCGCGCGCACTTCTTCATCATCATAGCCTTTATCCAGGCACATGCCTTGCGGTCGCTCCTCCGTCGGCGCCGGTCGCTCCACGACGATGCGCTCGATGGTCGCAGGCGCCAGTTTCATATCGTGGCGATTGGCTCCATCAATCGCCACGCCGATGGGGACGCCATGCCCCTCGTTCAGCAACGATCACTCGATGCCCGCGTTCCCGCGGTCGGTCGGATTGGGGCCGGTTTTTTACCTCCGAGCGTCGCCCTGGTCATCGCCCCGTCTATGCTCAGCAAGTCCCAGTCAACGCCTTTCGGTTCATCAATGAGTATACCAGTTTTTCGGATAGGCTCTATAGGAATATGCTTTCGGTTAGCCAGCACTCATTGAGGGAAAGGTCGATGGCATGAACAATTCAGATTTCGGCTACACGCTGATCCATTGCATGATTGTACTCTGGGTTGGAAGTGCGCTCGCTGGCATGATCTGGATTGGGCGGAAGGGCTACTTCACGGGGATAACCTGGAACGTTGGCTGCCCGTTGTTCGTGCTGTTTGGCTGGTGGGCAATTCTACTGCTGCTGATTCTGGGGCCGATCTGGCTGCTCATCGCTGCATTTTTGAAACCGAAGCAGCGGTGCCCACACTGTAAGGAGATAATCCCCGGCGACGCCTCGCGCTGTAGCTTCTGCCAGGGCGAGGTGACCCCAGTATCAAGTCCAGAGATCCATTGAGCATCCCGACGAACGCCACGCTGGCGCTGGTTACGGTCGAGCCGGATAGCAAGGCTTCTGAGAGCGTGATCAAAAACCTGGATTTGTGGTATCGATGCTGAACATGGCGTTCTGATGCGGAGAAGGAGCGTATGCCGAAACGTGAGCGTCGATTTTATCCGACTCACGATGCGACCGATCTGACCGATGCGCAATGGGTCACCAGCGCGCCGCTCGTCACCGCTGCGTCACCGAAGGTCAGGCGCCTGACCGACGTTGATCGGCGTATGGATAAAGGCGAAAGGTTCTCTTCAGACACTGGAGTACGAGAGAGGGCAATATGATGAAAGGACAGACAAGCCGAGGTGGGCGTATCTGGACGACAATTGGTGGGTTTACTGGGCTGCTAGCAATCGTCAGTATTGTCATAGCATACCTTCAGCTTCGTCAGGCAGATAAAGCCAGTCTATCTTCAGACTTTACTCAAGCTTCAGTGATTGCAATTATTAGACATCATCAAGATTTAGTGATATACTATTTTTGTACAATCTGAAAATGGAGAAAAACGATGTGTAAGTATCGATCCATTATCGAAAATCCGGAGAAATTACGCTCTATGACCGGACTGACCGTTGAAGAGTTCCACGCGCTGGTTCCGATCTTCCACGCCGCATTTGAAGCGTATATGAAACGTCGCACGATTGATGGCCGCGTCCGATATTGTCGTCGCTACGTCTCGTATGCAAACTCGCCGCTTCCGACAACAGAAGATAAATTGCTCTTTATTTTGACCTACTTAAAACAAAACCCAACGCAAGTGATGCACGGACACCTCTTTCAAATGAGCCAATCAAACGTAAGCAAATGGGTGCATCTTTTGCACGGAGCGCTGAACTATGCGCTTTCACAGCAAAATCTCCTGCCTGCGCGCACTGCCGACGACCTGGCGAGGCGATTGCAGGAAGAACCGTCGTGTGAAGAACCGTCGTGTGAAGAACCGTCGTGTGAAGAACCGTCGTGTGAAGAACCGTCGTGTGAAGAACCGTCGTGTGAAGAACCGTCGTGTGAAGAACCGTCGCATGCGACAAAAGCGCCCCCCTTTTTATCCATGACGGCGTAGAACGTCCCATTCGCCGTCCAAGCGACAAAGTCGACCGGGAGTTGTATTACAGCGGTAAGAAGAAACGACATACGCTTAAGAACGTTCTCATCATTGATGAGTTTGGCTCTATTCACTTTTTGAGTGACACCTACGAAGGAAGGGTCCACGATAAATGTATTGCGGATGAAGCGGGATACACCCTTCCAAACGCGAGCATTCTCTATCAAGACGCCGGATTTCAAGGATTTACCCTGCCTGGCGTCCAGATTATGCAGCCAAAGAAGAAGCCGCGCAATGGAACCCTCACGCCGCAGGAAAAGGAGGAAAACCGGCGTATCTCATCCGTTCGCGTTCGTATTGAACATGTTATCGGCGATATCAAGCGGTATCGAATCATTCACGACATTATCCGCTTCAGTTGTTCCGAATTTCGGGATATGGTCATGGAAACATGTTGCGGGCTGCATAACTTCCGAATTTGGCTGAAACGCAAAAAGCAGTCCAAAAATCAAAACGAATCTTGATGAAGTCTATTAATGAACAACTTGCTGTGCAGCGTGAAATCGCAACTGCTCAAGCAAATCCTGTTCAATCCGGCCCTACGGCAACCATCGTCGCTGAGCGAATAGCACAGTTAGTGAGCACCCAAGAAGCTTTGGAGATAGCGCGCAGGCAGATTGAAGCCACACAAACGGCAATAATACGGCACGGAGTAAATACTGGTGGTTCAACACCGCAACCAACCTCACAAACTACACCTACAGTCCCTTCACAAGCATCAATTGCCACTCCCAATCCCGGACAGACTCCTGAATTGGTTCGTTGTCCCCAAAGAATTGATTTTGGCCTGACTATTCAATGTTCGATAGACGCAGCATCCGAGATCGATACGTACACTTTTGATGCTCAGGCCGACGATCGAGTTATGCTCCGGATGGCACGCGCATCAGAAACATTGCAACCCTGGATTCGTGTCTTCGCGCCAGATAAAGCGCAAGTGTGTGAATCCTATGCCGAGAGACTTGCGGATCTCCTCGATTGCCATCTACCGCGCAGTGGAACCTATTCTATCCAAGTAGCTGACTCTAGCCGAGAGAGGAAAGAAACAGGAAACTACACTCTCTATCTCCAACGGCTCAACAATCCCGGAATAACGCTGCCTATTGCCTTTGGACAGCCTCTTTCCGGCTCGATAGGACGTCCCACGCAAATCGACACCTACTCCTTCGAGGCTAATGTAGACGACAGGATACTTATTCGTATGCTGAGGGCATCAGAGACAGTCCAGCCGTGGATTCGTGTGTACGCACCTGATGGCAGGCTAACCTGTGAAGCCTATGCCGAACGCTTTGTCGAGAAGACTGATTGTATCATTCCTCGAACTGGACTCTACACGGTATTAGCCAGTGATGCAAGTCGGGCACGAACTGAAACAGGGAATTATACATTGTATATACAGCGCCTTAACAATCCAGGGAGAGCGACGTTGATTTCCCCTGGACAAGCGCTCTCTGGTACTATCGCATCACCCGCTGAGATACATACTTATACCTTCGAGGGCAGGGCCGATGACAAAGTAGTTCTCAGGATGAACCGAACATCCGAGACCATTCAACCCTGGATGAGAGTTTACGCACCCAATGGAGTATTGACCTGTGAGGGCTATAGTGAACGGCAAGCTGAGGCATATTGCACACTTCCACGAAGTGGAACCTATACTCTTTTAGTTGCGGATGCCAGTCGGGCAGGAACCGAAACAGGAGCTTATAGTTTGTCCCTGACACGCCCATAAAGCATGTGCGCACTAAACCCGTCGTGCCGTCCAACAAGCGCTTAAGGAGGGACATCGCAATCCAGAATCGATTGGAGCCTTTCTTTATCCTGGTTCTATCGCAACGCTCTATCCGAGATCATGGTTTCTGATCACGCTCTTAGAGTTGACATGCTCTGCATGCGACTTACCCGCAGGCAGTTGGGCACAACAGTTCCCAAATAGTTGAAAAAGAAAGAAGCACAGCGATGAAAGCCAGAATGTTCTCAATGTTCGCCCTCATCATTGCCTCGGCCCTTCTTCTCATTTTCACATTGACTATGGTCGCTCAAGGGGCAGAAATACAGGACCCAAGCCAGGTGGTGATGCCAGATATGGTATCTTATGGGTTGGGGGCTGACCTCTCGCAGGCTTCTCAAAACCAGGCGGGTTCAGGCTATACTTCTGAAATCACTTTCACTCCGGTCGCCGCCGCTTATCTGCCAGCAGTGTTCAGGAACTACGGGGGCTGCTCAGCAATTCCCACACTCCTTAGCCCTGCCAATGGAAGCAGTTTGAATACCATTGCCCCCTTGTTCAGGTTGGATAACGGCAATAACCCGAATGCGACGGTGTTGCGTTTGCAAGTAGCAAAGGACCCCGGTTTCACACAAGGTGTTTGGTCTTTGCGGTCTAGTCGCGCCTCTGGCGTGAGTGAATTCCGCTTTCCAAGAAACTGGAACCCCGCTGCTACTTACTACTGGCGAGCCTGGTTGATGTGTGGTGATGTCCAAGGCCCATATTCTGAAGTATGGTCTTTCACCACAGGTTCAGGGGGAACCATCTTGCCCGCTCCCACTTTGGTTGCTCCTACCAATGGGAGCACATCGCCGACCACAACGGTGAATCTGCAATGGTCACCTGTATCTGGTGCGATAGAGTACCTGGTGTATTGGCGTGAGGCTGGCGACAGGGGATACTTCTTTTGGTCGGTGAGTGCCACGCAGACCACAATTAGCCAGCTGAAAGCTAACACCACTTATGAGTGGTGGATATCTGCACGAAACGATTACGCTATCGGCACTAACTCAGAGACTTGGCGGTTCACCACACCAGCCGGGTCTTCGTCTCTCTCTCCCCAGAACCTGAACCGCAACTCTGTGGAAGAAGACGGCAGCGCAACCATTGTCTTTGAGGACAGGACAGCAAGTAATGAACGTTGAATTATAGCAGTTCCCAAATAGTTGAACGATGGTCAACTGTCGGTATGCGCACATGTGCTCTTGACCCTCGTGAACGAGTCATTGCCGCCGTCCAACAGGGGATGTCCCACCGTGCGGTGGCCGCGACCTTCGCCGTCCGTCTGTCCAGCATCAAACGCTGGCCTGGCACGGCGCGCACGGGAGCGACCCTCGCGCCAGGCCGTTCGCCACGCTTCGATCAGCACGACCCGGACGTGCTGCGCGCCCGCCTCGAAGCGGCGTGGACGCCGCACGCGACGTCCACGCCGCCTGGAGGAACCAGCCGCATCCCGACCGCCCCGTGGCACGCTCCACCCTGGATCGCGCCATCACCCGCCCTGGTTAGTCAAAAAAACGCTGCACGCCACCGAGCGTGATGATGCAGCGCGCGCCGCCGTCCGCACCCGGCGGGGCACCCGTCCCGCCGATGCATTCGTGATGGTGGACGAGTGTGGAGGGGTGCAGCGGCGCTGCGCCCTGACGCACGCCCCGGTATGCGCGCGCACTGCGCACCCAGGACGCACGTGGTTCAATCATGCTGCCCATCGCTCTCAGCAGTGAGAACGCCAGAGCCCCGCAGGGGCTTCCCCACGCTCAGGGAGGGCTTCAGCCCGACGGCGAGGGCGCATACCGGATTTATTGCTCACTCTCCATCAGCCCACAGTCTCCGCATGCGGGCGGGGACGCCCGCGCACCCAGGACGCACGTGGTTCAATCATGCTGCCCATCGCTCTCAGCAGTGAGAACGCCATAGCCCCGCAGGGGCTTCCCCGCGCTTCAGGGAGGGCTTCAGCCCGCACGAGCAGCGTCGCGCGCCCGCGCAGGCGGGCTTCGCCTCGCATAGCCGAGGGCTTATTAGTCCGTAAACTAAGTTTCCTTGTATTTTTCATTCTCGGGATGGACTTTGGTGTAGTGGCTATTGAGCTTGGTTCGAGCGGCCTGGATGGAGAACTGCCAGTTGATCTTGATCGCCTTGGCGCTGCGCTCGTTGAACAAGGCCAACACCTCCCGGCCCAAGGTCTGGATCGATGGAATGCGCCTGTTGAGGCAGAGGCGCGAGATCACTGCGAACTCGCACTCGATCATATTGAGCCAGGAGGCCGACTTGGGTGTGTAGATGAACTCGAAACGCTCTGCTAAGGCAAACGCATCTTCAGCCGGTAAATGCTCATAGAAGGCACTGGCGTTGTGGGTGTTGAGATTGTCCTGTACCAGTCGGATCTTGATCGCGTTTGGATACTGGGCGGCAAGTGCTTGGCAAAACAGCGTGTACTCTCGTTTGGTGCGCTGTGGGTGTACCTGCGCCAGGCGCTTGCCAGTCAGCGGTTCGATTGCCGCCAGCAGCGCACACGAGCCAAGCTTTTCATACTCGTAGTGCTGTTTTCGTGGCTTGCCTGGCTGCATCGCTGCCGGAACGAGGGTGTCGCCGATCAGAAAGCAGGGCCGTTCGTCATAGCAGATTACCGGATAGTGCGGGTCATACGGCAGCGCATAGAGTGCCAGAATGCGCTCCATCTGGGCCAGAAAGGCCGCAGTGAGGGCGCCAAAGCACCAGGTCTGCTGTACATGTGGCTTCAGCTCGTTTTTTTTAGAATTGTGCCAACCATAGTATGCGAGATCGTCTCACAGAAGCCAGCTTCGACGACTTTCTCAGCCAGGAGGCGCAAGGTCCAGCGGTCATGGCCTTCTGGTGCATCGCTACACGCCAATGCCGTGACTTTGGCGCGCTGAGCGCCATCAATGACAATCGGACGGCCAGAACGCGGCGCATCGTACAGACAGTCCAACCCTTTGGTGCGGTAGCCGTTGCGCCAAGCGGCGACCGTGGTGTAGGTCACATCGAGCGTTTCAGCCACCGCACGCAGGGTCTTGCCGCGATCGAGTTCGAGCAGCGCGGTCGCGCGCTTGAAAGTCTTGACCGCGAGCGTACCTTTGGCAAGCAGTCCTTCAAGCGTGGTGCGGTCGTTCTCTGTCAGAGTCAGGTGATCTTTTTTCATACCACCAGTCTATCCGATATCACCTCGGAATGCAAGAGAACTTAGTTTACGGACTACTTATGGACTTTGAATAAATAATCTGGTATAGCCCGCGCAGGCGGGCTTCGCCTCGCATAGCCGAGGGCTTTAGCCCGACGGCACAAGGCGAATACCGGATTAGCAGTTCTCACACGAGGTTGAACCTGGTGAACGAGGCTGAACACTCACGGAATCGCACCCTCCACGCGGCGACCGAAATGATGGTCTTTGAGTAAATAATCCGGTATAGCCCGCGCAGGCGGGCTTCGCCTTGGCTAGCCGAGGGCTTATGGACTTTGAATAAATATTCCGTTATACTAATATTCATCCGTGTCAAGCCTTTCTCAGGAGGTTGCGATGCTGGCACGCCGGACCCTTCACGTGTCCGTCGAGGAGCGGGAGGCCCTCGAAGACCTGCGCGATCACGCCCCCAAGCCCTATGTGCGCGAACGGGCGGCGGCATTACTGCTCATCGCGTCTGGCGTACCGCCTGCCGTCGTGGCCCGCGAACGCTTGCTGCGTCCGCGCCATCCGGAAACCGTCTATCTCTGGCTGAATCGCTGGGAAGCCGAGGGCATCGATAGCCTCCCCATCCGGGACGGACGCGGGCGCACGCCCGCTTTTTCCCCCTGACCGCCATGACCCTGAGACGGCGGCGACTGAGGTAGAGCATCTGGTCCGCCGTGACCCGCGGCCGTGCGGGCTGACCCAGACGCGCTGGACCCTGGACGCCATCCGCAGCCAGTTGGCGTGGGGGCGCGACGCCTCGCTGCGCGGGATCGCCCGTATTCTGGATCGGTTGGGCATCACCTGGCAGCGCGCCCGCAGTCATGTGCATCGCCCTGATCCCCACGATCAGGCCAAACTGCAGGAGATCGCAGACGTGGTGGAGGATGCACGCGCGCACCCCAACCAGGTGGTGACCGTGTATCTGGATGAAGTCACGGTCACCCGGCAACCGACCCTGGCCAACGGGTATGGGCGGGCGGGCGCCGATCAGGTGCGGGCGGAACGGAGTCTGGCGACCGATTGCGAACTGCGCATCGTGGGCAGTTTGGACGTTGTGACGGGCCAGGTGGTCACCCGGCGGGCGAAGACGATTGGCCTGGCGACGCTGGCGCCGTGCTTCCCGGACCGGCGCGCTGCCTATCCTGAGGCTGAGCGCATCGATGTCATTCTGGATAATTGGCCGGTCCATTTTCATCCGGATGTCCTGGTGGCGCTTGAGCCGCAAACAACCCGCTGGGCGTTTTCCCGTCCTGGCAATGGGCCGGCCACCCCCAGTGTGCGGGCCGTGCGCCGGGCTGGAGATGTCCGCCTGCCCATCCAACTGATGCCGTTGCCGACGTATGCGTCGTGGTGTAACCCGATCGAGAAGCTGTGGCGGTGGATGCGTCAGGAGGTCACCCGCGTGCATCGCTGGGCGACGGATCTCGATCAGTTGCGCAACCACCTGGATGCCTTCTTCGCGTCGTTTGCAACCGGCTCGTCAAAGCTTTTACAGTATGTCGGTCTCGGATAGCGGATTATTTATTCAAAGACCATCAGCCCCACGGCTAGCGCGGTATAGCGGAATAAATTCTCAATCTCCATAATTTCGGTCTACACTCCGCTAACGGCGGACGCCTCACGTGACAGGGCGGATAGGAACAATGGTCAACGTATCTGAGAACTGCTACAGTGCTCACTCTCCATCAGGTGCGCCCGAAGTAAGCGCCGCTGCGCCCGACCCGGAAATGCGCAACGCAGGACGCCGCGCTGCCGCGCCAACCAGGGAACGGGGAATCCCTGAGGTCTGGGGGCTGACAAGGGCGGTTTTTTGGGAGGCTCCTGCGTTCCTTCTCTCGTTTTGGGCTTCAGGACGCCCAAACTTCCCCTTCTCCCCTTGTGGGAGAAGGGGTTGGGGGGACGAGGGGCAAAAGCCCTCACTCCCACGTGCGTTCATCAACGAACGGTCTGGCGCCTTCGGGCAACGCGGATACAATCTCGACCCGGCAGTGGAGTTTGAGCGCATCGTACAGCGCCTGTTCGACAACGGTCTTCAGTTCCGTCGCATCGGCGTCAGTTGCTGGCACAATGCGGCAGATCAGGTCGTCGCGGTGGTGTTCACGAACAACGACGGCCTGGTAGCCTGCGACGCCGTTTATCCTGCGAATGGCTTCATCGACGTGCCGTGGATGAACGAAGATGCCGCGTACCTTCACGCTGTCGCCGCTGCGACCAAGCCACCCGACCAGGCGTGGCGTCGGGATGACCGTCGGTTGCCCCGGTTCCATCACTGCCGACAGATCGCCGACGGCGAAGCGCACCAGAATGTAATCGCGTCGGAACAGCGTCACCACGACTTCGCCGGTCTGTCCAGGCGGCAGCGGTTCGCCGCTGTTCAGATCGCACACCTGCACCAGCGCATCGGTCGGCAGGTGCCATCCGTGGCGCTCCGGACCGTTGTATCCCAGGTTGCCAGTTTCGGCAGTGCCGTAGCCGTCGTAGACGAGGATACCGTACTGTTCCTCGAAGAGCGCCCGCAATGAAGGGGGGAGCGGCTCGGCAGCAACGAATGCCTTGTTCAGCGACCAGGAACGCGGATCGTGCCCCTGTTCGGCGGCACGTTCCAGTAGCGCCTTCAGATAACTGGGCAACCCGGCGTATGCCGTAATCCCCAGGTGCGCCAGCGCCTCGATCTGCTGCGCCTGACCGCCAATGCCGCCCGGAATGACGGTGCATCCCACTGCCCGCGCGCCTTCCTCGAACATCACGCCGGCAGGTGTCAGGTGGTAGCCGAAGCAGTTCAGAACGAGATCGTCAGGACCGAACCCGGCGGCGCGGAATGCTGGCGCCCAACGCCACGAGTCCGGCTCATCCGGCTCCGGGTCGTAGATCGGGCCCGGCGACTGGAATATCCGTCGCAGCGCCGACAGCGGCACCGTGAGCATGCCGCCCAACCCTGGACCCTGACGCTGAATCTCCACCAGTTGCTCTTTGCGCAACACGGGCAATCTGGCAAGATCGGCGGCGGTCTGGATGGCATCCGGCGTCAGACCGGCTGCGTCCATGCGTCGCCGAAATGCGGGGGAGTGGTCGTATCCGTAGGCGACGATCTCGCGCACCTGCGCGTCGAAGCCGGCGTAGAATGTCTGGAGATCGATCATTGCTGTGTCCACGCTTTATGAGAGCCAGCGTTTGCGCCGTTTGTAGGTTTTGACCTCGCGGTAACTCTTGCGCCGCCCGACCTCGTTGAGTCCCAGATAGAACTCGCGCACGTCCGGGTTGTCCTTCAGATCGGCGGGCGATCCTTCAAGCACGATCCGACCGTTCTCCATAATGTAGGCGTAGTCGGCGGCTTCGAGCGCCAGCCGCGCATTTTGTTCCACCAGCAGGATGGTCACCCCACGATCCTGGTTGATCTGCCTGATGATGCGGAAGATCTCCTCGACCAGCAGCGGCGCCAGCCCGAGCGACGGCTCATCGAGCATGATCAGTCTGGGATGCGCCATGAGCGCCCGTCCAATTGCGAGCATCTGCTGCTCGCCGCCGCTCAGAAACCCCGAAATCTGGCGGCGGCGCTCTTTCAGGCGCGGAAAGTAGGAGTAGACCATGTCCAGGCTCTGATCGAACCCCTTCCAGCCGCTCGTATATGCTCCCGCGCGCAGATTCTCTTCGACCGTCAGATGCTCGAAGACGCGCCGCCCTTCCAGCACCTGGAAGATGCCCATGCGCACAATCTCGGCGGCATCCTTTTTGTGGATCGGTTGACCGAGGAAGCGAATCTCGCCATCGGTCACCTCACCGTTCTCCGGCTTCAGCAGACCGGAGATCGCCTTGAGCGTCGTGCTTTTGCCGGCGCCGTTGGAGCCGAGCAGAGCAACGATGCGCCCCTCCGGAACCGCGAGCGACAGTCCCTTGAGAACGAGCACCACATCGTTGTAGATCACCTCAACATTGTTGAGGGCAAGCATTGGCTGCATCTGCGTTCCATCTCCCCTGCCGTCTGCGTTGCTCCACGACAGGTGTGGTTGTGCGCATCGTCGGCACACAACCACACCGCTGTCCGGCGCCTATTTCGCGCTGATGAAGTCGGTAATCGCCACCCACTTCCCGTTCTGCACGCGGAACATCCGCAGCGACTTCACACCGGCATGGTCGGTGGTGCTGAAGACGACCGGCAGCGTCACGCCGCCGGTGTCGATCGGACCCATCGTCTCAAGCGTGGTTTTGATATTCTCGCCGGTCAACTCTTTGCCATCCTTCAGTGTTCGCTCAATGCCAGCAACCAGGATGGACATCGCCGTCCATCCCTGCACGAAGGTGCTGTCGGCGCCGCCGTAATCGATCCCCTTCTCGCGCGCGAAGTCGAGCGCCACTTTCGCGCCTTCGCCTTCCGGGCTGAACGGAACGGCGCCGACCACGCCCTCAGCATCCTGGCCGGCGAGTTTGATCAGCAGTTCATTGGCGCACCAGTTCAGGCAGACGAACTGCACGTCAAGACCCAGGCTCTTTGCATTCTTGATCGCCAGTGCTGCCGGACTCGACACATTCTGGAGGAAGACGTAATTGGCGCCAAAATCGCGGATCTGGGTCAACTGCGGCGTCAGGTCGGTGGCGCCGCGCGGCGACGGCACTTCCAGCGGCGTCTCGACGCCGTTCGCCGTGGCAAAGGCGGTGCCATCAGCCAGCGGCGACCGTCCGAAGGGGCTATCGTTGATCAGGTAGGCGAACTTCGGCGCACCGCTCTTCCCTTTCGCCTTCCAGTCGTCGAGCGCCCACTTCATGGCGATGATCAGTTGATCGGAGTAGGTAGGGGCGACCAGGAAGTTGTAAGGCGTCTCAGCCGGGTTTGCCAGCGTTGCCGAGTACGATGCCGAGATGAAGGGGATCTTATCAGCGGTGATCTTGCCCTTGAGCGCCTCGGTGTCGCCGGTGCCCCAGCCGGAGAACACCACTACCCTGTCCTGTGTGACGAACTGGGTGTAGAGTTCCTCGGCGCGCGGCACCTCATAGGCGTAATCCTGGCTGATCAGTTGCAACTGGCGACCGGCAACGCCGCCATTGGCATTCTTCCACTCGATGAAGGCAATCTGTCCTTTGGAGTAGGGTGTTCCAACGTCCGCAGTAGCGCCGGTCAGGTCGAAGATCGCGCCGATCTTGATCGGCGGTCCGCCGGATGGAGCGCCACCGCCGGTTCCGCCACCGGTGGCGGGGGGTTGCTGCTGTCCGCCGCATGCCGCCAGCAGCAGCGCCAGTGCCAGCATCAGTGCGAGCATGCTGAACCATCGTCGTTCGTTGCGCATTCCGTCCTCCTTGTCGTGAATCTAATAACTGAACGGCCATAACCGGAAATAATCCTTGACGTTGCGCCACATTTTGACAATTCCTTCAGGCTCGAAGATCAGGAAGAGGATGATCGCCAGACCAAACGCACCCTGCTGAATAAAGGGCAGATAGGAGTTGATATCCGGCACGACACCGCTTACAGAGCGCGCCAGGTTCGCCAGCATCGCTGGCAACAGCACCATGAAGGCTGCGCCGTAGATCGACCCGGACACGCTGCCCAACCCGCCGATGATGATCATCGCCAGGTAGAGAATGCTCGTATCGATGGTGAAGCGCTCCCACGAAATGACGCCGCGGTAGTGCGCTGTCAGCGCGCCGGCCAGCCCGGCGAAAAACGAGGACGTGGCGAAGGCGAGCAGTTTGTAGCGGAAGATGTCCACCCCGATAACCTGGGCGGCGATGTCCTGATCACGAATCGCCACGAATGCGCGCCCGGTACGCGAGCGGAACAGATTGCTCACAAAGACGGCTGTCAGCGCCAGGAAACCGACGGTTATCCAGTAGAAGACGAAATCATTGTTGCCGAGCGCGTTGAGCGGCACGCCAAAGAGATTATTCGTCGCAGGCGGCAGGGACAGCGATTCGCCGATGCCGAGCAATTTCCCGTGCGTGAGCAGCCAGATAATGATCTCCTGTGATGCCAGGGTTGCAATCGCCAGGTAGAGACCTTTGAGACGCGCCGACGGCAACCCGAAGAACGCGCCGACCAGCGCGGTGAACAGGCTGGCGACCGGAATGGTGATCCACATCGGCATGTCCAGGCGAACGGCGAGCAGCCCCGCAGTATACGCGCCGACCGCCAGGAATCCGCCGTGGCCGATACTGATCTGACCGGTATATCCCACCAGGATGTTGAGACCGATCGCACCGATCGCAGCGATAGCGATGGTATTCGCCAGGTTCAGCCAGTAACGGTCGGCGAACCAGGGAAAGATCAGCACGGCGATCAGCACGACGGCGATCCGCACCCGCTGCGGCCAGTAGGGTCGCAACGCCATATCGCCGGCATACGACGTATGGAAAGTTCCGCTTTGCATAGCGACGCCCCGTTTCTACACGCGCTCGATGATCCGCTGCCCGAACAGACCGTAAGGGCGCACCAGAAGTATCAGCAGGAGCACAATGAAGGGAACGACCTCGCCCATGCCGAGTTCGGGCGGCAGGTACCCGCCGGCGAACGATTGCAGCAACCCGATGATCAAACCACCGACAATCGCTCCAGGAATACTGTCGAGACCGCCCAGGATCACCACCGGGAAGACCAGCAGACCAACGCGGGCAATCTGACCGGAGACCCCGCCAAAGATGCTCATCAACAGAATACCGCCGACCGACGCGGTCACTGCTGCGATGGCCCAGGCAATCGCCCACACCCGCTTGACGCTGATCCCCATGCTCAACGCCGCCTGCTGATCGTCGGCGACGGCGCGCATAGCGATGCCTTCACGACTGTAGCGGAAGAAGAGAGTGAGCAGTGCAAAGAGAGTCAACGCCAGCGCAAACGCCCAGAGCCGGTCTACTCCGACATTCGCCCCAAACAGGGTGATCGTATCGCGGGGAAGGAACTGCGGCGCAGTTCTGGGCGTCACGCCCCAGATACCGCCGATGATCGCGCGCAGCAGCGACGACAGCCCGATGGTGACCATAATGACCGAGATGGTCGGCTCGCCGATCAGCGGGCGCAGCACCAGTTGCTCGACCAGCACGCCGACGATCGCCGCCAGCACCACGGCGATAACCACGCCGATGGGCCACCACAACCCGATCATCTCTACGGTGGTGTACGTCAGGTAAGCGCCGATCAGCAGCAACTCGCCCTGCGCAAAATTGATCACATCGCTGCTTTTGTAGATCAGGACGAAACCCAGCGCAACCAGCGCAAAGATCGCACCATTGGCGACGCCGCTCAGCGTCAGTTGGATCAATTTCTCCATACGCCTCTCCGGGAACGCTACCTGGCAAGCGCGCGCGCCATCCGACCATTGGTTTCGACCATCGCTGCTTCCTCCATGGCTTCGATGCGCAGGCGCGTTTTGATTAACGCCGTCCGACCATCCTGATAGGTGATCGTGGTCTCAACCTCGATGTCGCTCTGATCGCCGTACAACGACTCCACGATCTCGCGGTAGCGCTCGGCGATCAGGCGGCGGCGGACTTTGCGGGTGCGCGTCAGTTCGCCGTCATCCGCGTCGAGTTCCTTGTGCAGCAGGAGAAAGCGCTGGATGCGCGCTGCTGGCGGAAGATCGGCGTTCGTGCGCTCCACGTCCCTGCGGATCAGCGCGTAGACCTCCGGTTTCTGCGCCAGATCGGTGTAGGTGGTGTAGGAGATCTGCGCATTCTCAGCCCACTTCCCAACATTGGCGAAGTCGATGTTGATGATTGCGGTGACGAAGGGCCAGTTGCCGCCGAACACGACCGCTTCTTTGACATAGGGGCTGAACTTCAGTTTATTTTCGATGAACTGCGGCGAGAAGATCGTTCCATCGCTGAGTGTCATCACATCTTTCGCGCGGTCGATCACCACCAGGTGCCCGTCTTCGTCGAAGTAGCCTGCATCGCCGCTGTGCAACCAGCCATCCCGCAGCGTTTCGGCGGTCGCTTCCGGGTTCCGGTAGTACCCGATGAACACCGATGGGCCCTTGACCAGAATCTCGCCATTTGCAGCAATCCGAACCTCGGTATTGGGAAGGGGCGTGCCAACCGTCTGGAACTTGATCTGCCCGTCGCGGTGAATGACACTGAGACCGGCGCTTTCGGTCTGACCGTAGACCTGCTTCAGATTGACGCCGATGGCGTGATAGAAACGAAAGACATCAGGACCAAGCGCGGCGCCGCCGGTGTAGGCGCGCTTGATGAAGCGCAACCCCAGATGATCCTTCAGTTCCTCGAAGACGATCAGGCGCGCCAGCGCATACTTCAGGCGCAAGAGCAGACCAGGCGTCGCGCCATTGAAGCGAGCGTCCGCCATGGCGTACCCCTGCCGCAATCCCCACTCATAGACTGCTCGTTTGAGCCGTGTGCTGTCCTGGATTTTCACCTGCACCTGCGAGAGCATGTTCTCCCAGATGCGCGGCGGCGAAAACATCACCCGCGGACCGATCTCACGAATGTTCTCCTGCACTGTATCGGTCGATTCTGGGAAGTTGATCGTTAAGCCGCACTGGAGACCGGCAGCCACGGTGATCATCTGTTCGCCAACCCACGCCAGCGGCAGGAAACTCACAAACTCATCGTCCGGTCCCAGCGGATCGACCGCCAGCAGTCCGGCGCCCTGACTGATCAGGTTGCGATGGGTCAGCATCGCCAGTTTGGGCTTGCCCGTCGTGCCCGACGTGGTCGAGAGAATGGCGATGTCGTCGGGATGCCCCTGTGCCACTTCGGCCTCAAACAAACCGGGGTGCTTGCGGTCAAAGGCGCGCCCCAGTTCTTCAATGTCGGGGAAACCGGCCAGGTATGGCTCGCGGTAACTGCGCAACCCCTTCGGCTCATAGTAAATGACCTTGAGCACACCGCGCAGGTGGGACCAGATTTCGATGATTTTATCGACCTGCTCCTGATCCTCAGCCACAATCACGCGCGCATCGGACGCCTCGACCAGGTAGCGCACCTCTTCGGCGACCGAGTCCTGGTAGATGCCGATCGAGGCGCCGCCGATCGCCTGGGCGGCCAGTTCGGCGTAGAGCCACTCAGGGCGGTTGTCGCCGATAATCGCCACCTTGTCGCCACGCTCGACCCCCAGCGCGCGCAGGCCCATTGCGAATGCTCGCACATGATCGGCGAACTGCCGCCAGGTGACCGTCTGCCAGATGCCGAAATCTTTCTCACGGAGCGCAACCCGGTTGCCCAAGCGCCGGGCATTTTCGATCAACAGGCGCGGAAGCGTCGCATTGTCCATAGCACCTCATCCCTGACGAATTGCATGCTCACGTCCAAGATAGGCATCGATCACTTTCGGATCGGCGCGCACCTCTTCAGGTGTGCCGTCGGCAATCAATCGACCGAACTCCAGCACGGCCACCCGGTCGCTGATGTCCATCACCACCCCCATATCGTGTTCGATCAGCACGATGGTGGTTCCGTGCTCCTCGTTCACGTCGAGGATGAAGCGCGCCATGTCTTCCTTCTCTTCGCTGTTCATCCCGGCCATCGGTTCATCGAGCAGCAGCAGCCGTGGCGACATCGCAAGCGCGCGGCCCAGTTCGACCCGCTTCTGCAGACCGTAGGGGAGCGTCCCGACCGTTTTCTTGCGGATGGACTGAATTTCGAGCAGGTCGATCACCTGTTCCACCACCTCGCGGTGGGCGATCTCTTCACGCTGCGCACGCCCCCAGTAGAGTCCGCCGCTCAAGACGCCGCTGCGCATGTGGATGTGACGCCCCAGCATCAGGTTATCGAGAACGGTCATATGGCGGAACAGTTCGATATTCTGAAACGAGCGCGCGATGCCGAGACGGGCGATGGCGTGGGGCGCCATGCCGACAACGTTGCGCCCCTCGAAGCGAATCGCCCCGCGTTGCGGGCGGTACAACCCGCTGATACAGTTGAGCAGGCTGGTCTTACCGGCGCCATTCGGTCCGATGATGGCTTGAATAGTTCCGGGGTAGATGTTGAAGCGCACATTCGACAGAGCGCGAACCCCGCCGAAGTCAAGGCTGACGCTGTCGATCTCCAGCTGCGGTGGTGGCGGCGACGCACCATTGCCATTCGTCATACGACCCGCTCCTGACCCTGCTACGGCGGCGAAGGCTCACCCCTGAACGGGTTACCTGTCAGAACGTGCAACCGGCGAAACCAGTACACATGCCGGGCGACGACCGGCTGAGCGCGACCTGACGGGTGTTGCTGATTTGTGATGTATGCGTGACCTGGTGAACGGATGCAGAGTGACGGTTCTTTTACATTGTAGCGAGATTCATCGTTCTGGTCAATCCCGGATTCGGTGCAGCGTGCAGCGTGCCCGGTTCCCCCTGTGACCGTTCAAACCTGGGGTGACACCTCTCTCAAGGTAGATTTCTTGGGAGAGATGAGTGATGTTCTGCATTCCCGCACGCTTTTGCCCCTCATCCCCCCTGCCCCCTTCTCCCACAAGGGGAGAAGGGGGACTCTGGGCGTCCTGATGCCTGAAACGGTAGATGACACGCAGAGGCTTCCCAAAAATTCTGTAAGGGGTAACACCCTGGAAACGCGGGCGTCCCACCCGCATGCGGAGACAGCGGGCTGACGGAAAGTGAGCATTATAGCAGTTCTCAGAGACGTTGACCCTTGTCCGGATTTCTGGAGCGTTCCATCTTCGCCTCTGGCGGGCTGATGGAGATTGAGAATTTAATCCGCTCTACCGCACGAGCCGTCGGGCTAATGGAGATTGAGAATTTAATCCGCTCTACCGCGCTAGCCGTGGGGCTAAAGCCCCCGGCTATGCGAGGCGAAGCCCGCCTGCGCGGGCTATACCGGATTATTTCTTCAAAGTCCATAAGCCCTCGGCTATGGAATGCAAAGCCCGCCTGTCCGAGCGAGAGCGGATTATTTCTTCAAAGATCACAACACTTACTCCTGCCAGCGGCATTGACCACCGGCGGCACGCCGGATATACTTGCAGCAGTACGGGCACGGCATGCCGTGCCCCTCGCACCACCAGGCGCGCCGATGAACGCCGACCACGCCAGCATCGCAACCGGCGGCGACATCAGCCACAGCACTGCGCTCCAAAAGGCATTCGGGCGGATCTGCTCCCGATTGAGCACGGCATCACTGATCGGGCAGCATATGTGCTAAGCGATGGACAACGACCAGGAGAAAGGAGGATCTATGCAAGCCGCGCTCCGGCTCACTGCTCAGGTTCAGCCGGGAGGGAAGATCGAGATTGTGGACGCCCAACTCCCCGTTGGCACCCCGGTGGAAGTCATCGTCTTATTGCCCCATGCGCCTGCCGGGCCACGCCGCTCGCTCCTGGCGGTGCTGGCTGATGCGCCGGGACGCCTTGCCTTTCAGACTGCTGAAGAAGTTGATGCCTATCTGCACAGCGAACGCGACGCATGGGAACGCTAATTCTCCCTCCATCCGGCCAGGTGTATGTTGATTCAAATGCCGTGATCTACGCGATTGAGCGAATCGAGCCGTATCGAACGCTGTTGGAACCGCTCTGGCAGGCGGCACATGATGGCGGTATAGCGATCATTACGAGCGAATTGACCTGGCTCGAAACGCTTACGAAGCCGATCCGCGATCAGAACCCGCAGTTAGAAGCCCTGTTTCGAGATTTTTTGAGCGCCCAGGAGGTGACTCTTATTCCAGCCACGCTGCCAATATGGGAACAAGCGGCTCACCTGCGTGGATTGGGCTTGAAGACGCCCGACGCCCTGCATGCTGCAACCGCGCTCGCGCAGCAGTGTGCGCTGTTTATCACGAACGACCCGATCTTCCACCGCGTTCCCAACCTCCCAGTTGTGGTGCTTGCAGATATGTTGCACACCCCTGCCTGAACGGCATTGACCACCGGTGGCACGCCGGATATACTTGCAGCAGTACGGGCACGGCATGCCGTGCCCCTCGCACCACCAGGCGCGCCGATGAACGCCGACCACGCCAGCATCGCAACCGGCGGCGACATCAGCCACAGCACCCTGATCACCGGATCGCACAATGTGCTGATCCAGGCCGAGTACGGGCACGGCATGCCGTGCCCCTCGCACCACCGGGCGCGCCGAATGGCGCCGCCTGGACGCCGCCGTGCGCGACGCCCGGGCGCCCATCCTGCTGTCCCGCCTGCTGCCGCCGACCCTCGACGCGCTGCGCCGCGCCCTGTCGCCGCGCGCCTTCGATCAGCAGGCGCACCCGCACGTACTCCACGTCGCCGGGCACGCCTGGGCGCAGGGGCTGCTGCTCGAAGACGAGCACGGGCGGACGCACCGGGTGACCGCCGCCGACATCCTGGCCGCCCTGTCCCCGCCACGCTCGCTCGACCTCGTCGTGCTGAATGCGTGTGAGACGGCGGCGGACGACGCGCATGCCGCCGCGCGCGCCCTGTACGACGCCGGCATCGCCCGCGCCGTCGTCGGGCATCCCGTCCGGGTGGCGGACGACGACGCGATTAAGTTTGCCGGCGCGCTCTATGCCGACCTGTGCGACGGCGTTGCGCTGCGCGAGGCGGTCGCGCGAGCGCAACGCCATCTGGTCGGGCACGACGCGGTGCTGCTGGGAGATGGCGATCTCCGCTTTGCCGACCTGGACTGCGGCGCGCCGCTGATCCTCCCCGGCGCACCGACCGCCGACCTGCCCGGCGTGAGTGCGACGCCCTTTTTCGGGCGTGGCGCGACCCTGGTCGACCTGGCGCAGCGCCTCGCCAACCCGCCCGCCGTGATCGTGATCACCGGTCCGGCGGGGATCGGCAAGAGTCGGCTGGCGCTCGAAGCGACGCTGCGCACCGCCTGGCGCTTCCCTGGCGGCGTCGCCTATGCCCGCGTCCCCGACGACCCGCGCGCGGCGACCGCGGCGTCCCTGCTGGGCGAGCTTGCCGCCGCGCTGCGCCTCGATGCCGCGCCGACAGACGAGCGCGACCTGCGCCGCCGACTGCTGGCGCACACACGCGCCACCCCGACGCTGCTCATCCTCGACAACCTGGACGCTTTGCTGGAGCAGGACGCCGAATGCGCGGCGCTCGCCGACATCCTGCGTGACCTCGGCGCGCTCAGTGCGGCGCTGCTGACCGCTCGCCGACTGGCGGCAACGCTGGAGGAGCGCCTCCGCGCCTAGTATAATCTAACGGGACACGGTATACCGTTCTGCGCCAGGTTCACGAGATCGCCGCGGAGTGTTGGGTAGCCGTGTCCTTCAACGCGACCAAGCCGAACAGTTATCTGGGCCCTCAAACCCGCATATGCTAGCAAGGCTGGCGCCGTTTTCCTCAGGAGGTTCTGTGTATGGCTTCCCGTGAGTCGCTCTTTATCGGCATTGATGTCTCCAAACAGACGCTGGATGTGGCGTTTGGCGCCGACCCGCACGCGCCACGCGAGACGATACCGTCTACCGACGAAGGTGTCCAGCTCCTGGTCACGCGACTCCAGCGCCTGCAGCCGACCCTGATTGTGCTGGAGGCGACCGGCGGGCTGGAGCGCATGGTGTTCGCCCAACTGCTCCAGGCTGGCGTGCCGACGGCGCGGGTGCAGCCACGCCGCGTGCGCGCCCTGGCGCACGCGGAAGGACGCCAGGCGAAGACCGACCGCCTGGATGCCCGGTTGCTCGCCCGCTTTGCCGAACGGGTGCGCCCGCCGCACCACCAGGCGACGGACGAGCAGCGCGCATCCTTGCGCGACCTGCTGGTCCGGCGGGAGCAGGTGATTCAGATGCGGACGGCTGAGATCAATCGGTTGACGGCTGCCGCGCCGAACCTCCGCCCGGGCATCCAGAAGCATATTGATTGGCTGGATCAGGAGATCCGTGCGCTTGAGCAGGAACGCGACAACGAGGCGGAGCGCACCGACGAGGTGCGCCGGAAACGGGAGCTGCGCGAAAGCGTGCCCGGCATCGGCGCGATCACCGCACTGAACCTGCTGCTCCGCCTGCCCGAACTGGGGACCATCAATCGCAAGGAAGCGGCGGCCGTTGTGGGCGTTGCGCCGTATGCCAATCAGAGCGGCGCACAGCACAAACCCCGGCATATCTCCGGCGGCAGGAGGGATGTGCGCAGCGTGTTGTACATGGCGACCCTGGCGGCCACGCGGCGCCGTCTGGTCAGGCGCGCCTTCTATCAGCGCCTGTGTCAAGCTGGCAAGCCGCGCAAGGTCGCCATCGTCGCTGCGATGCGCAAGCTGCTGACTATTCTCGGCGCAATATTGCGTCAGCAAAAGCCCTGGGATCCGGCTGTGCATACGAGCGCCCCTTGACAAGCAACACAGTTACTCCGTGCTCGCGCCATGTCCGCTCCACGAGGGGCTGGAGGAACGGGCGGCGCGGGCGTTCGCCCGGACGCTGACGGCGCAGCAGCGCACGCCGCTCGCCGAGACCGATCTGGCGGCCATCGTGGAGGCGACGGACGGGCACCCGCTGCTGATCGAACGCCTGACGGCGCTGAGCCGCCTCCGCGACGGGGGTGCGCTGCTGCGCGAAGTGCGCGAGTGGAGCGGCGATGCCGCGGCGCGGTTGGAGCGGGTGTACCACTGGCACGCCGCGCAGGTGGACGCCGCCGGGGAGCGGCTCTGGGCGACCCTGCCGCTCCTCCCGGCCGGGCAGGCGCCAGAGGGGGTGCTGCAGGCGGTCGCCGGCGCCGACGGGATCGCCAATCTGCAGGCGGCGGCAGGGGTAATCGAGTTCGACCCGGAGCGGCAGGCGTGGCGCTGGCACGCCACCGTCGCCGCCTACGCCGCGCGTCGCTGGCCGCCGGACGCCGCCGCCCGCTGCGACCGGCTGGCGGGGCTGATGGACGCCTGGCGCGCCTGGCTGGCCGACGTCGATCCAGACGACGCCGAACGCCGGTTGACGGCGGAGCGGGCGAACCTGGAGTTGCTGACGGAGGAGGCGCGCAGCGTTCCGGCGGAGACCGCCCGCGCCTTCCTCGTCGCGCTGTACGCAGCGCTGCCCGCGCCCGGCCGCACGCTGGCGCTGCGCACGATCCAGGCGCCGCTCTCCCGTGCGCTGTTCGACCTGGCGCGGGACGACGGTGAACGGGCAGGGGCGTTGAACGATCTTGGCGTCGCGCTCGCCGCCCTGGGGCGGTATAACGAGGCGCTGGACGCCGCCCGGAAAGCCGCCGACCTCTATCGCGCCCTGGCGGACGAGCGCCCCGCCGCCGTCCGCCCCGACCTGGCCGCCAGCCTGCACAACCTCGGCATTCGGCTCGCCGCCCTGGGGCGCTATGACAAGGCGCTGGCGGCGACCCAGGAATCCGTCGCCATCCGCCGCGCCCTCGCCGACGCCTGCCCCGCCGCCTTCCTGCCCGACCTTGCCCGTAGTCTGAACGTCCTTGGGGATTGCTACGCGGCGCTCGATCAACACGACGCGGCGCTGGAGGCCTACGAAGCCGCCGTGCGCACATTGCTCCCCGCGTTCCAACGCCTGCTGGCAGCGTTCGCCGATCAGATGGCGTACAGCGCGCGGGATTATGCGACGGCGTGCGCACGCCTGGGGCGCGCGCCAGACGCAGCGTTGCTGGCGGCGTTGCTGGCGGCGTTGCTGGCGGCGGCGCAGCAGCAATGAGCGCCGTCTTCCGCGCAGTGCGGAACACCTGGATCGAATCGGCGCCATCGTTGCCGCGCTGCGGCAACGCCTGCGCGCCTGGTTGCGCCGGAGGAACCGGCGCCCTGCGCGCCGGTCGTTGCCATGCAGAACGGCGGCGTTGGCAAGACGACTGCGATGCCGGGCACGGTCGCGCCTGGTTGACGATGTGAACCAGGCGATGCAGATTGGCGCGTCCTGGTTCGTCTGATGAACCAGGCGATGCGTTGCAAGCGGGCTTTGCTCTGGATAGCCGATAGCCGATAACCGATAGCCGATGGTCGATAGGGGTCACCGTTGGCGTTCGAGTCCCGCGCAGGCACAGACGGGAGTCAACGTATCTGAGAACTGCTATAATTCTCAATCATCCTCAGAGCAGGTGAACTGCGACAGTGCTGTCGGCTACCCTTTGCCGTACCTGTTCAAACCTGGGGTGACACCCTGGAAGCGCGGGCGTCCCGCCCGCGTCGCGTCTCTGAGGGCAGGATGCCCTCGCTCCAGGAGAAATGTGAGCGTTTACCCTTTACCTCAACTCCTTCAGACAGCGTGCGCGTTTTCAGCCGGGCGGCAGTTTCGGTCATCGCTGGTCGGGAGCGGGCGGGGACGCCCGCGCACCCGGCAGGAACGTGGTGCAATCCTGCGGCACGTCGCTACAGAGCGAGTGGGCAACGGCGCTGCCGTTGTCCCCGCTGGCACCAGCGCCCGCAGCGCGGGGGGTTGCCGAACGTGCGCGTCTGATAGATAATGCATAGCAGATCGATGTGAGAGGAGCATGCGCAATGCGCGAGATCGTCGAAGTTGATGCACAGGGATCAATTCAGTTGCCCCGCGCCCTGCTGGACGCAGTGAAGCCGCACACCCGCTTCGTGCTTGAAGTACAGGGGGAGACGATCATCCTGCGCCGGATCACACCGTTCTGGCTGACCGCAACCCCGCAGGAGCGGGCTGAAGCTGCGCGACAATGGGCCGGGCTTGAGCGTCCGTCCGCGCCGCCTATCCCAGACGAAGCTTTGCACCGTGACCGGTTGTACGACTGATGAGCGTGTACCTCCTCGATACAAACATCTGGCTACGCGCCGTACAGCGCGAATCGCCCCATCACGCGCTCGCCGTCGATGCCCTGGCGGCGTTGCTTGCGCGTGGCGGTGAAATTGTCGTTGTTGCGCCTGCCGATGTGCTGACGGAGTAACTGTTCACACCTGGGGTGACACCCTGGGAGTGCGGGCGTCCCGCCCGCGTCGCGTCTCTGAGGGCAAGATGCCCTCGCTCCAGGAGAAATGTGAACGCTTACCCTTTACCTCCACTCCTTCAGACAGCGTGCGCGTTTTCAGCCAGGCGGCAATTTCGGTCATCTTCGGTCTGGAGCAGGCAGGGACACCCGCGCACCCGGCAGGGACGTGGTGCAATCCTGCGGCACGGAACTATCATGGCTGCGCATCTACGCAATCACCAACTCCTTCGGGAAGGGCGTCAGGCTCTCGAAGCGCCCGTCCGGTGTGCAGTAGCAGGTATCCTCGATCCGCACGCCAAACCCCCGGCTCGGATAGTACAGCCCCGGTTCGACGGTAAAGACCGCGCCGGGTTCGATGGTGTCGCCCCGGTCGACCAGCGATGAGAAACTCAGGTCTTCGTGGATCTCCAGCCCCAGCCCATGACCGAGTGAGTGGATGTACCCTTCTTCAATCGGATAAGTGCGGCGGATCGTGTCATGACCACGCTCCTCGAAGTAAGCGCACACCATATCCTGGTACGTTCTGGTCGGTGCGCCTGCCTCAAATGCGTTCATTGCCATTGTAAATGCGCCGAGCACCTCGTCGTAAGCCTGCTGGAGTTCCGGCGGGGCATACCCGATCGCAAAGGTGCGAGTCATATCGTGGAAGTACCCCCCGCCCGCTTCGCGTGGGAACATGTCGATGACAATCGCCTGCCCCGGACGCAGGGGCATGCTGTCGTCGCCGCGCGCATGCGGTAGACCGGCGTCGCGCCCCTGGGCGATGATCATGCCGGCGGGCGCTTCCAATCCAAGCGCCGCCATCTCGCGCAGCATCAACCGCCGCACATCGCCGATCGTCAGCGGCGCGCCGTCGGCGCCGCGCACGCAGTCGTCGTCGATCCGCCCTGCCCTGATGAAATCGACTGCCGCCTGCAACACTGCGCACGTCTTGCGCCCGACGGCGCGCATGCGCTCGATTTCATCCACATCTTTGGTCAACCGCGCCATCGAAATAACGTCCCGGTCGAGTTCGGCGACGATCTCCAGTCCATCGATCTGCTGCGCCAGGCGCGTCATAAGTGCGAAGAAGGGACCTGCCCTGACCGTCCCGTAAATGCCGACCCGCCCCCGGACGCCGAGATCGGCAAAGATGCGGCGGCGCTGCTCCACCCGCGCCTCCAGGCGGTCGGGAAACTGCTGGAGAATCTCGCGTATGTTCCAGCGGTTGAGCGACACGAGCGTCAGCCCGGTCTGTTCGGCTTCGTTCTGTTCCCAGGGACCGTGCAACAGCATGGCGGGTTCGCCACGCTTTTTGATGATCAGTCCGGGAATGTGTCGCCCGCCGACGAAGTAATTGTAGTCGGGATTGGCGCTCTCTAAGCCGTCGGGTCCTTCGACAACGATGGCGTCCAGGTTGCGTTCCGCCATCAATCGGTCAAGATCGCTTTTCAAGATGCCCTCCGGTGTGTTGAGAACCAAGAACCAAGAACCGAGAACCGATAGCCGATAGCCGATAGCCGAGAACTGAGCACCAGGAACTGAGAACCAGGAACTGAGAACTGAGAACCGAATCGTATCATCCAAACCTGCCGACCGATCAGGTTTCCCACCTGCCTGACGTTCAACGTTCGACGTTCAACTGAAACAGGAGCGAACGCCTTCATCAAAAACGTGACGTTCAACGTTCAACCTTCCAACCTTCAACCTTCCAACCTTCCAACCTTCAACCCTCAACCTTCGACCCTCAACCTTCAACCTTCAACCCTCCCTCTGCCCCCAGGCGACGAAGCGGGTAATGCCGGCGCCGCAGACCGGGCAGACGCCACGGGCGATGGGGCGTCCGCTGGCATTGGTTGTGTACGTTACACGCTGCATTGGATGGTGTTCACGACAGCGCGCGCACCATCCGATCAGTTCGCCGTTGCGTGTCTCCTGCGCCTCCGCTTCAGAGTCGTCCGACGCTGCAGCAGGCGCGGGGTGCTCTGCCGCTCCGATGTCCCCGTTCGCTATGGGTGGCGTCGCTTCCTCCGGTGACTCCGGCACACCGGGCGCGGCGGGCGGCGCTACGGCGGGCACGGGGTGCTCTGCCGCTCCGATGTCCCCGTTCGCTGTGGGTGGCGTCGCTTCCTCCGGCGACCCAGGCGAACCGGGCGCGGCGGGTGGCGATGCTGCGGCAGGCGCGGGTAAAGGCGGAGTGGCGGGTGGCGTCGTTTCTTCCTGCGACTCAGGTGCACCGGGAGCGGCGGGTGGCGGCGGAGCCGCGGGTGCAGGCGGCGCGGCAGGTGGCGCCAGGGGCGGTGGCGCGGGTGCAGATACTGCGCGGCGCGCTGCGATCAGCGCCTCCCGTCGCCGGGTGATTTCCCGCCACACCAGCCACAGGATCGCCACAATTGCCGCCAGGCGCAGCAGACGCCCGATGGGTGACAACCGGCGGGCGGGGGGACGCGACCGGGTTGACGGGCGCGCGGTTGCTGGCAGAGTGCGCCGCCGCCGACTGCGCCAGACCTCGCGCACGATCAGCACAGCGATGTCGATCAACAAGCCAGAAGGAACAGGCACAGCGTGTCACCTTTCGTTGTCATGCTCCGACTGCCCATTGCATAGACTGCGCAGCGTCGCCAGATTGCGCACATCATCGGCAAGGTCGTCGCCTTTGGGCGTTTCCAGCACCATCGGCAGACCGGCAAAGCGTTCGTCGTTCACCAGCGCGCGAAACCCTTCCAGCCCGATGCACCCTTCACCAATATGGGTATGGCGATCAACCCGGCTGCCCAACTCTTTCTGCGAGTCGTTAAGATGGAAAGCTTTGACGCGCGCGATACCGATCACGCGGTCGAGTTCTTCAATCGTCGCCGCGTAGGACTCAGGCGTGCGAATATCGTACCCGGCGGCAAAAATGTGGCAGGTATCGACACAGACGCCGAGACGTTCCGGGTGGCGCGAGTATTCGATAATGCGCGCCAGTTCCTCAAACCGCCGCCCCAGACTGCTCCCCTGCCCGGCGGTCGTTTCCAGCAGCACGATCACATCGCGCCCGACGCCGGTCTCGAACACCAGATCGAGCGCTGCGGCGACGCGGCGCAACCCGGCGTCTTCGCCGGAACCAACATGGGCGCCGGGATGGGTGACCAGGCAGGGGATGCCGAGCAGGGCGCAGCGTTCCAGTTCCTCGCGGAACGCCGCAATTGATTTGTGCCACAACTCATCACCCGGTGCCGCCAGGTTGATCAGATACGAATCATGTACCATAACCACCGGAACGCCTTCGGTAACCTGCGCTTCTTTGAAGCGCGCAATTTCCTCATCGGTCAGCGGTCTGGCGCGCCACTGTTGCTGGTTCTTGCTAAAAATCTGAACAACATCGCACCCCGCGCATCGTCCGCGCTCGCAGGCGGTGTGTAACCCGCCACTGATCGACATGTGCGCGCCGAACCGTCGCTGTTTCATAGATTTCCTCAATTGCGCTATGCAGGTCTGCTGGCGTCCCCACCTGCTTCCCTGAAGGAACCACGGATGGGTACGGATGATGGTCAATAACAGCTACTGTAGAGAAGGATAGCACTGTGCTCCCTGGGTACGCGGCGTCCCCCTCTCAGCGCCGCCCTGGGTACGCCTCACAGGGTAGATTTTTTGGCAAGCCCTTGTGTACCATTTCCCGTTTCATTCATCAGAACGCCCAAACTCCCCCTTCTCCCCTTGTGGGAGAAGGGGGTTGGGGGGATGAGGGGCATGGGTGCGCGGGCGTCCCCGCCCGCATCGCCGCGCCCAGGGTACGCGGGTGTCTCACTCGTATGCGCGTTCCCGCCGGTCAACCAGGCTACACTTCGCTGTATTATAAAGCAACCAGAAGATAACATCGCCTGCCGGATCGCCGTTCTGCGTCTTACCCCGGCAGGGTTCCGGCGACAGGGGAAGCGGCGATCTCACAGAGGTAGATTTTTTGGCAATCCCCTGCGTGCCATCTCCCGTTTCAGGCATCAGAACGCCCAAAATCCCCCTTCTCTCCTTGTGGGAGAAGGGGGTTGGGGGGATGAGGGGCAAAGGCGCATAAGCATGCAGAACATCGCTCATCTCTCCCAAAAACTCTACACTTGAGAGGAAGCGGCGATGGGGGCGCAGGAAGATCGCAGCTGTTCAGCGTCCTACCCCGGAATGTGTTCCGGCGACTCCGCTGGCTTGCGGTCGGGCGCGCGCGGAAGGGAGATCACGACGGTTGTACCGACACCCACCGTGCTTTCTACGGCGATACGTCCCCCCATTGCTTCTACCAACCCCTTTGCGATTGAGAGACCCAGCCCGGCGTTGCCGTTCTCCCGTCCGCGCGCCGGGTCTGCCCGGTAGAACCGATCAAAGATGTGCGGCAGGTGTTCCGGCGCAATTCCGCTGCCGGTGTCGGCGACGGTGATCTGAACCATGCGATCTGCCGGCGTTGCCGCAAGGGTGATCCGCCCGCCGGATGGCGTATGGCGCAAGGCATTGTCGAGTGCGATCAACACGACCTGCTGCAGGCGTTCGGCGTCCGCCTGCATCAGACCGCCGACATCCGCCAGTTCGACCGCCACGCCGCGCTGTTCCCCCAGACGCGCCGCCTGACGCTGAATACTGGCGAGTAAGGCGGTCAGATCGACGGTTTCCTTCGTCAACGTCAGTTGTCCGCTGTCGAGGCGGGTGAGGGTCAGCAGATCGTCAACCAGGCGGCGCATGTGGTCACTCTCCGCCAGCACATCGTGCAACAACGCGCGTTGATCGCTCTCGTCGGGCGGCAGATCGCGCAGCGCAACTTCGGCGCTGGCGCGAATGAGGGTGAGTGGAGCGCGCAGTTCGTGACTCGCGCTGGCGATGAAGCGTTGCTGTCGCTCCCACGCTTCCTGCGCCGGGCGCAACGCCCGCCCCGCCAGCCACCAACTCGTCGCGCCAACCAGCGCCATGCTGAATGTTCCCAGCGTAATCAGCCCGACAAACAACTGGTTCAACACCTGATCCTGATCGCTCAGTTCACGCACCAGTTGCAGCGCCGCCGGTCCGTCGGATCGGGTCAGGCGATAGGTCAGCAGCCGCGCCCGACGTCCATCGTCCAGCGTGATCGTGCGCAGGTCGCTGCCCTTCGCCAGCGCCGTCTGGAAGGCTTCCTGATCAGGATTCAGCGGCAGATCGAGGTTATTGGGGTTAAACAACAATCGCCCCGATGCGTCCAGCGGCAGGACGGCAATAGCTGCCAGTTCCGCTGCATCGACCGGGGTCGTCAGCGAGCGTGGACGCTCGTCGTCCTCTTCGTATGCTGTCTCCTCACGCTCTCGCCGTTCTCTCGTCGGTTCAGGCGGAACAAATGGGATCGCAACCACCTCACGCCGGATGATCGACCAGTCGCGATCGGCATGCTCCAGATCGGGCGGCAGCGGCGCGCCAAGCGCATGAAATTCGTGCGCCATTTTGTGCCGGAGCGCCAGATCGGTCACGTTGCTGAAGTAGCGCGCCACCAGCAGGTAAGCGCCGCTGCCGATCAGCAGCACAAACACGAGCGCTGCCAGCGCATAGAGCAATGTCAGGCGCAGTCGTAATCCGCTAAACACGGCTTGCCTCCAACCGATACCCCACGCCACGGACGGTTACAATCGGGTCGCGCTCGCCCGACGCATTCAGTTTGCGGCGCAGATAGGCAATGTACACATCGACCATCTGCGGTTGCACATCGTGATCGTAAGACCAGACATGGTCGAGAATCTGCTGGCGGGAAAGCGCCTGACCTGCGTTGCGCATCAGATATTCGAGCAGATTCCACTCGGTCGGCGTCAGGTCGAGCGGTCGCGTGCCACGCCGCGCGGTGTGATGGCGCAGATCGAGCACCAGATCGCCGACCCGCAGTTCGTTGCTGTCGTCGGGTTGGAGCGAGAAACGGCGCCCCAGCGCGCGCACCCGCGCCAGCAATTCTTCAAATGCGAACGGCTTCACCAGGTAGTCGTCGGCGCCGCTGTCGAAGCCGACGATCTTATCTTCGACCTGACCGCGCGCTGTAAGCAGGAGCAGCGCCGTGGGCAGGCGCGCCGCGCGCACAGCGCGACAGATCGAAGGACCGTCGCGTTCCGGCAGCATCCAGTCAATAATCGCCACCTGGTACACGCCGCGCAGCGCATACTCCAGCCCGGTATCGCCATCGTGCACCATATCGACCTGATAGTGCTCGTCGCGCAGCACCCGCGCAATCAGTCGCGCCAGACGTTGATCATCTTCTATCAGGAGAACTTTCATCGCAGCACCTCAACGGCATGCAGCATAGCGCAGAAAGATTGGAAAACGATTGGAATATTTGCCGGTGGTTTCCAAGATTCTTCCAATCAGGCAGCGGTATAACACCATCAGGACAGTACGACGTCGTTCAGCGCAAACGAGCATCATGCATCAGGAGGACAGAACATGAAACAGCATACGCTTTTGGGAATTGCTGCGGCATTGACCGCGTTTGTTCTGGTGGTGATCGGCGCACTCGTCGGGCAGATGTCACAGACCGGCGCGCCGGTCGCTGCCGATACGGTCATTGTACCAACCGAAGCGCCGGTCAGCGCACCGGTTGCACTCGATCCCACCGTGGAAGCGCTGATCCGCGAGCGTGAGGCGGCGTACCAGCAGGCGCTGGCAGAAGCGAACCGGCGGCTGGCGGAAGCGAACCGACACCTGGAAGCGGCGAATCGCCAGATCGCGCAACAGACGAACCAGCAGCAATCTGCGCCAGCGCAGCCGACATATCCGATCTCGACGGAACAGGCGCAGACCATTGCGTTGAGCCTGGCAAACGGGGCAACGCTGACAAAGCCGGCGGAACTGGTGAGGTACCAGGGGACGCCAGCATACGAAGTGATCTTTGATCGGGGCGCGGTGTACGTCGATGCGCAGAGTGGAGCGGTGATCGCCAGTACGCTGACGCAGCCGCAACCGGCGACAACGCAGCAGGGCATCACCGCCGACCAGGCGGCTCAGATCGCCATTGCCTATCGTGGAGGTGGACAGATTAAAAAGGTTAAGTTCGAGCGCGAACGTGGCATTGACGTGTACGAGGTGAAGTTCACCGATGGCGCAGAAGTCTACGTCGCCGCTTCGGATGGCGCGGTTGTCTACGCCCGCCTGGACAAGGCAAAGAAGGAAGACGACGACCACAAGGATGACGATTGATGAGCACTGGATCAGGCGCCTTCAGAAGACGACAGGAGCAAACCATGGCACAACGCAGCATTCCGTCACGCACCCCGGCGCAGGCGATCAAAGCGTTCATCAGCACGGCAGCAGTGGCTGCCACGCTGAGCGGGTGGGCGCTGCTGGCAGCCCAGAACCGGGCGGCTGCCCTCCAGAGCGATCCGTTGTTGAGCACTCTGCCGGTGGAAACGGCGCAACCAACGATCACTGCGCCGCCGCCCGCCTGGTTGATGGCGCCGCCGCCCATCCCGACGCTGCAACCGCTGATCGCGGTTGTGCAACCGCCAGCGCCGCCGGCGCCTGAAGCGGTCGTCATCAACCCGGCGCCGCCGGTGAGTGCCAATGCTCCGGCGCTGCGCGACGTCAGTGCGCCGGTGACGGTCAGCCAGCCGGTGCAACGCCCGGTTCCGGTGGTTACAACCCGCTCATCACGGTAAGGAGTTCACCATGCAGTCGATCACCTTCCGCGCCATGGGATGTCAGATGCACGCCTTTCTCGACAGTGAGACGGATGACGCAACCGCCCTGATCCAATCCGTCCCCCGCTGGTTCGCCGAATGGGAGCGCATCCTGAGTCGCTTCCGCACCGACAGCGAGTTGTCGGCGCTCAACCGGCAGGCAGGCAAAGGTTGGGTGCGCGTCAGTCCGACGCTGTGGGAAGTGGTGAACGATGCGCTGGTTGCCGCGCGCATGAGCGATGGTCTGGTCACTCCGACCGTACTCCCGGTCATGGAAATGGTCGGATACGACCGCGACTTTGCGCAGGTGAAGAATGGCGAGTTGGTCGCTGCTCCAGTTGCCGCCCCGCCCCCCGGCGACTGGCGCGCCATTCGCCTCGATCCCGGACGACGCGCCGTGATGCTGCCGCCGGGGATGCGTCTCGATCTGGGGGGCATTGCCAAGGGGTGGGCGGCTGAGCGGGCGGCGCGACAACTGGCGCGGTACGGACCGGCGCTCGTCGACGCTGGCGGCGATATTGCGGTGCGCGGCGCGCGCGTCGGCGGCGAACCGTGGATGGTTGGGGTTGACGATCCGTTGCATCCCGGCGAACATCTCGCCATCCTGCTGCTGAGCAGTGGCGGCGTTGCGACGTCGGGACGCGATCTGCGGCGCTGGCGCCAGGGAGATGTCGAGCGCCACCATATCATCGACCCGCGTACCGGCGCACCAGCGCAGACCGATATTCTTGCCGCAACCGTGGTTGCGCCCTCACTGCACGAAGCGGAAGTCGCCGCGAAAGTGGTCATGATCCTGGGGCGCCTGGCGGGAATGCAGTGGTTGAACGCCCGCCCGTGGCTCGCCGGTCTTCTCGTAACCGAAACGAATGACATCCTGCACACAGCGACGCTCGACCGGTATCGCTGGCGCGAGCGAGTTCTGGAGGTTTCACATGAGTGACGAAAAAGCGGCTCGTCTGGCTGCCATCCGCGCTGCCAATGCGTCCAGGCGCGCGGCAACCGACAGCGATGGAGCGGTTGCCGCGCCGACCGAATCAGAAATGCCGACTGCTGCGCGCAAACAAGCGCCAGCAGGATCGCAACCCGGAGATGAAGCATTTGAGGACATGCCACCGGCGATGGCGTTGCGGACCCTGATCGGCATGCTGCTGGCAGTGGCGCTGGGTGCAGGTGTAGCGGTTTTCGCACTGCCTGCCTGGTTGCCCGGTCTGAGTCAATCGCTGCTGGGGGCGGAACCGAAAGCGTACTGGTATCTTTCGCGTAGCAGCGCGTTTGTTGCATACATCCTGCTGTGGCTCTCGATGGTGTTCGGCTTGTTGATGACAAACAAACTGGCGCGTATCTGGCCCGGCGGTCCCACCGCATTCGATCTGCACCAGCACGCCAGTTTACTCGGTCTTGCGTTCGCCCTGTTCCACGCACTGATCCTGCTTGGCGACCGCTACATCCAGGCGACGCTGTTCCAGGTGCTCGTGCCGTTCCAGTACAGCGGTTATGAGCCGCTATGGGTGGGGCTGGGTCAGGCAGCGTTCTACGGTCTGGCGATTGTCGGGTTGAGTTTCTATGTCAAAGATCGCATCGGACGGCGCGCCTGGCGGCTGATCCATTTTCTCAGTTTCGCCATCTTTGTGCTGGCGCTGATGCACGGCATCTGGAGCGGGAGCGATAGCGCGACCGATCTGGCGCGTGCGGTCTACTGGGGAAGCGGCGGCAGCGTGCTGTTTCTGACCATCTACCGCGTCCTGGTGGCGAGGGTGAAGATGGAACGTTGAGGATTGCAGGAAGGGTGTGTGCGCCGAAGCGTTGCGAAGCGCCCGCATTCATACTCACAGAATGAAAGGATCACGCATATGACAGCATACACACAGCAAAGCAAGGCAACCCGCGCAGGCAGCGCGCGACGGATCGCTGCCATGGTTCTGGGAGGCTTTATAGGGGTGCTGCTGATCATCCAGTTCATTCCGTATGGCCGCGACCATACGAATCCGCCGGTGATTGCAGAACCGGCGTGGGACAGTCCGCAGACACGCACGCTCTTCTTCCGCGCCTGCGCCGACTGTCACAGCAACGAAACGAGGTGGCCCTGGTACAGCACTATCGCGCCTGCTTCGTGGCTGATCACCCGTGATGTCATGGAAGGACGCGCAGAATTCAATGTTTCGGAGTGGGGGCGACCGGACAACGAAGGCGACGATGCCGCCAAAACCGTACAGAACGGCGAAATGCCGCCCTGGTTCTACCTGCCGCTCCATCCCGAAGCCAGTCTGTCACCCGCCGAGCGGCAGCAGTTGATCAACGGTTTGCTGGCCACCTTCGGCGGCAACCTGGAACGCGGAGACGACGATTGAGGCGCAGCGTGAATACATAGAACCTTATCGCTGTGCCGCTACGGTGAAATGACATGAACGCTCAATGGATCCGCTTCTCGTAGCCCGCCCACTCCTTTTCGCGCAGGACGAACTTCTGGATCTTACCGGTCGATGTTTTGGGCAGACTCTCGACGAATTCGACGAACTTCGGGCATTTGAAATGCGCCAGCCGCTCGCGGCAGAAGGCGATGATCTCGTCGGCGGTCATCTGTGCGCCGGGCTTGAGGATGATGAATGCCTTGGGCGTTTCGCCCCATCGAATATCAGGCACGCCGATGACCGTCGCCTCCAGCACCAGCGGATGCTGATAGAGCACACGCTCGATTTCGATGGTCGAGATGTTTTCGCCGCCGCTGATGATGATGTCCTTCTTGCGGTCGCGCAGTTCGATATAACCGTCCGGGTGCATCACCCCCAGATCGCCGCTGTGGAACCACCCGCCGCGAAACGCCTGTCTGGTGGCTTCTTCGTCGCGGTAGTAGCCCTTCATCACATTGTTGCCGCGCATCACCACCTCCCCCAGCGTAGCGCCATCCGCCGGGACATCGCGCATCTCTTCGTCCACTACACGAAGTTCCGGCGCGTGCAGGTAACCGACGCCCTGGCGCGCTTTGAGGCGGGCGCGTTCTTCGAGCGACAACCCATCCCATTCGCGCTTCCACTCGCAGACCGTATGCGGTCCGTAGGTTTCGGTCAGCCCATATACGTGAATGATCGTCGCCCCCAGTTCTTCCATCCGCTGAATAATTGCCGGCGGCGGCGGGGCTGCCGCTGTCACGACGGTCAACCGGCGGGCAAAACGAAACCCCGGCGGGCATTCCATCGCCAGCGTGATCAGCACCGTCGGCGCGCCGCAGAAGTGGCTGACCTGCTCTGCCTCGATCAGGGACAGAACGCGGGCAGCCTCCACTTTCGGCAGGCAGACGTGCGTGGCGCCGATGCCGGTCACCGCCCAGGGGAAACACCAGCCGTTGCAGTGGAACATCGGCAGCGTCCACAGGTAGGTGCTGTCGGGGCGCAGACCAACCTCGATGATTTCTCCCAGCGCATTCAGATACGCCCCGCGATGGGTGTAGATCACACCTTTGGGGCGACCGGTCGTACCGCTGGTGTAGTTGATGCTGATGGGATGATCCTCGTCGTCTACCGGATACACAGAAGGTTCGGGGCTGGAGTCGCTCAAGAACTCCTCGTAATCAACACTGCCCGGCAGTGTGCTGGCGTCGGTCGGGCTGCCAGCGTGTCGGCGCGACACATCCGCGACGACGATCACCTCCAGCGCGTTGAGTTGCGTCCGGATCGGAGCGATGAGCGGCGTGAGTTCGGCATCCACAATCAGCGCTCTGGCGCCTGAGTGATCCAGAATATAAGCGATCTCATCGGACGTCAGGCGCACGTTGATCGGAACAAGGATCGCGCCGATCTGCGGAACGCCGAAATGCGCCTCAAGCATTTCGGACGCATTCCGGCACAGGATTGCAACCCGGTCGCCCGGTTCGACGCCCTGCCGACGCAGTGCGTTCGCCAGCCGATAGACCCGCGCGCCAAACGCGGCATACGTCAGTCGCCGATCACCATCCACGATACCCGTCTTCTCCGGAAAGACGCGCAGGGTACGCTCCAGGAACATCAACGGCGAGAGTATCGAGCGGTGAACGGGGAGACCGGTCCACCGCTCGTCCGACCACAACAATTGGAAGCGATCATCGGCATGCGGTTTCATGTTCTTTTCCTCCAGGGTGTCATCTCATCAAACCAATGTTGCGAAATGCTGCGATCATCTCCGTGGCGGGCGGATGGACGGCTTATTCCGGCACTATTCGGCGCACCCACAGACGTTGCGCTCCAATAGAGTCCACTGCAAAAAGGGTTGTCACCGCAGCGGCACAGCGTTCGCAGCGGACGATGCCAGAGCGAGTCGCTCCAACGCGTCACGCTTCGCCGTGCATACTCTTGTTTCTGAAGTTCTCTGCGCGCCCGGCGTCTCGGCGGTGCGTTTTTGCAGTGACGTCATTGTTGCGTATCGGCGAGAGACCGAAGGACTGTTTTCTGCCGTCTGCGTTCGCTTGCGAATTTGAAGAATTGTAGCACGGGAATGGAGCAAACCGCTTATCTCTCCCAGGAACTCTACCCCTGAGAGGAGCAAGGATGTCCCGCCATGGTGAGGACAGGATGCCCTCGCTCCCACAGGTGTGGTAAGATGTGGTCGGCCTGGTGCGCGTGTGCCTCCTGCCGCTTCATCGAACAAAAGGGAGACGAATGTGAAACATCTCCGGCAAGCGACTCTCCTTATTGCGCTGGTTGTTCTGACCGCCTGCACCGGACCTTCTGCCGCCGTGCCGACCGCCGCGCCGCCGACAGGTGCGCCAACCGCTGCACCGCTGACTGCCCCTGCCACCGCGTCCCCCGCCGAAGCGACCCCTGCGCCGCAACCGGCGCCAACGGCGCCGCAACCAACTGCTGGCATCCTGCCTGCGCCGCTCTACGTCCTTGCTGGCGGACAGATTGTGCGCATCGAGCGTGACGGGGTGACGCGCAAACAGATTACCGACGAACCGCCGCCTGCCCCCGACGCGCTGGCGATTGTGTGGTTCGATGTATCGCCGGTGGATGGAACGATCGTCTATGTCGTTCAGGGCGTTGGAGCGCCGCCCTTGCTGGTGCGCACCGCAGCCGACGGCAGCAATCGCACCGTTCTGAGCGACAACCTGTACATCACCTCGCCGCTTATCTCCCCTGATGGCACAACGATCGCAGTGGGCGTTTCCGAAGACTATGAGCGCCCTGGATCACAAACCCCTGGTATCTATGCACTGCCAATCGCTGGCGGCGCACCGCGCCTGATCCTGGCAGACATTCCGGCAACCGATCCCACGACAGAGGGAGGCGACGGACGAGGATTCACAGCGGTTGCCTGGTCGCCGGACGGCACGAAACTGCTGGCGAACGCTTACTCGCTCTCGGTTGAACTGTGTGAACTGGCAATCGTCGATGTGGCGAGCGGCGACCAGGTCTACCTGGGTGATCGCGCCGCAAACCTGAAATCTGCCTGCACCCCTGCCGCCTGGTCGCCGGATGGCAGGACCGTCTTGTTCAACACCGGCGATCCAGCATTGGCGCTTCCCGACCCCGGTATCTGGCGCTACGATGTTTCCGGTGGAAGCATCAGCAGCCTGCCGGTTGAACCGGACAACGCCATCATCTATGCACCGCACATTGCAGGCGACACACTGTACGCATTCGTTGCGTCTACTGATGGAACCAATCCCGTCTACTCACCTGCCGCTCCGGAGCCGGCACTCTCCTACACACTGAGCAGCGTTCCGCTGACCGGCGGAACCTGGACGGCGCTGCGGAACGATACGCACAGTCTGTTCAACGCACTCTGGGCGCCTGACGGCTCAGGGGTCGTTGTATTCGGGGGCGATGATCCGACCAAAACACAAGTGCTCTGGCTCGCCAGCGACGGATCACCGGCGGTCGAACTGTACACTGGAACGGATCTCTACGCGGCTCGCTGGGCGCCGTAGCGCCTTGACTGGAAAATATCCCCAGTGCGGCGCATCTGGCGCGCGTGCTACAACTGCTGCCGCTGCGCCAGCGCATACGCAATGCCCTGTTGCAGACTGCGCAGCGCGATCATGTCCTGCATTTCGGCGCCGATGTGCACCAGTGTCTGCGCGACCTCGGCGCTGATACCGCTGAGCACAACCCGTGCGCCCAGCATCCGCGCCGCCTGCGCTGCCCGGATCAGCGCGCCGGCGACCTGCGTATCGACCACTCTGACGCCCGTAATATCGAGGATGGCAATATCGGCGCTATGGGTCGCAATGCCTTCGAGCAGTGTTTCCATAATCTGCTGCGCGCGGCGGCTATCGATCGTGCCGATGATCGGCATCACCACCACCCCTTCGGCGATCGGCATCAGCGGGGTGCTCAGTTCGCGCAGCGCCAGCTGTTGCGCTTCGATCACTTCCTGTTGCAGCGCACGTTCACGAATGGCTTCCTCCGCGCGTCGTCGCAGCGTGATGTCGGTGAACGACACCATACCGTACATAATGTGCCCCTCCGCATTGCGAATCGGTGCGCCGTGGATCTCAATCAGTATCCGACCATCTGGGCGCTCGATCTCCATATCATCGACCGATGAGGTCTCCCCGTGTAACGCGCGCACCAGCGGCATGCGCTCTGTGGGGTAGAGTTGATCGGTTCCGGCGACAAAAGCGCGGTAAACCTCGGCGAGTTGACCGGTGGTGGCATCGGGCATGATACCCTTGCCGAGTATCTCAATCGCGCTGCGGTTGGCGTAGAAGGGGCGACCGTCCGGCTCAACGACGAAGACCCCGACCGGCAGCGCATCGAGAAAACGGAGCAGGCGTTGCTCACTGTCGCGCAGCGTTGCTTCGACCCTGCGACTCTCGCTCATGTCGCGCATAATAGTCGAGTAGTGGGTGACTGCTCCGGCAGCATTTTTGTGCGCAATGATAACCTGTGAGACCGGAATCTCCTGACCCTGCGGGCCGAGCACTGCCGTCTCGCCGCTCCAGACCCCGTCGCGGGCAGCCTGCGGCAATCCCTGGTTGAGGATCAGATCGGCCGCCCAGGCGGGATGAAACCGGGGAATAGGACTCTCACCCGACAGATTATCCGCTCCGCCAAGGAGACGCTGACCGGCCGGATTGATGAAGATCACCCGCCCTTCGCTGTCGGCAGTGCTGATCACGTCCGGTGTATATTCAATGATCGCCTTCAGTCGTTCGGTGACTTCATCTTCCTGCCGACGCTGCGCCAGCAATGCTTCGAGTTCGGCAACGCGATGGCGCAGATGTTCCAGTTCGTCGGCAGGATCATTCGCTGATGACATATGGGGTGCTCCTGATCGCTGTCGTTGAGCCTGTTTGGGTACTGACGCAAGTTTAAGCGATCCCGGCAAAAATGCAACCTCCTGTCTGCTACAGGGGATTGGTTTGCTACCGCGTATCAGTCCGGCTCCGCACATCGAGCGCAAACAGACGCACGCTGATCGGAGCGCCAGCGCGCGCAGGATCGGGGGTGGCAGGCGCATACCACGTCAGGACGTGCTGACCGGGAGGGAGCAGGAGGTGCAGTGAGCGCGCCAGTATGCGTCCAGAGGGAATATCGAACGTGCCCAGAGACGTGCCATCGAGCACCCAGGTGAGTGGTCGTGGATGGGCATATGCTCCCAGCCAGCATATGAGAGGATCACGCCGAGGAACGAGTAGACCGCCAGGGCGATCAGGTGGAAACGTATCCTGGTCATCGAAGTGCGCTGTGCATCCACAGGCGTGCCGGAACGAGGCGGATCGCCCGGTCGATGCCGGGGTCCGCCGGAGGCGTCACAGTCCGAGGGAACCTCACCCATCGCAGCGCTTCCGCAACGCCAGCATCACATAGAGCGGATCTGACCGGTCGAACCGTTCTTCAAGCGGATGGACCAGCCATGCCAGCAGCAGATCCTTCAGCACAAAACGCCGCCAGAACCTGGTGAGACGGGTTTCGTGATACCTTCCGTTGAGGATGCTGCGTCCAAACGCGCGTCGCTCGACGACATCGGCATGGGCCGGTTCGATATACGTTCGTTGAATATCGTCATCGGTGTAGAAGCGGAAGAACGACCCCGGTTTTCCTTCCTGCACGAACGCATTCCGGGCAACCTGTCGGAACGGTCGAATGCCAGCAAAGAACGAACGCCGTTCACAGCTGGTGAACGGCAACGTCAGCGCGACGATGCCGCCTGGAGCGAGCACGCGCCCGATTTCGCGCCCGGCTGCGACATCGTCGGGAATGTGTTCGAGCGTCGAGACCGCACTGATAAATGGCGCCGATCCATCACGGAACGGTAGTCGGGTAGCATCCGCCACGACCGGCAGCAGGTCGCCGTCGCCGGGGCGTGCCGTTGCGCGCCGTTTATCGCGCTGCCAGCGCACACGACGCGCTTCAAGCTCGACGATGACAACATTCACGCCCTCTTTTGCCAGCATATGCGGGAACGATGAGGTACCGGAGCCAATGTCGATCACCGTATCGCCGCGCCTCACGCCCAGCACCCGCGTCGCCCAGGGGTACTCGATCAGGCGCCAGAGACTGAAATCGTTGACCGTTTCCCACAGGATGCGCAGCCCGTTTAGCGCAACCTCATACCGCAAACAACGCCACGCCGATAAACTGATCGGCGCGCGGCGCACTGATGATTGTTCGACAGCAGACCCGGCAGTGACCATAACACCTATTCCTTTATACAGGGCGCTCAAGTATACCATACATCGCCTTGACAGCAATGCGATCGTCGTGTACCATCCACCATTGATTAAAACTATCAATGTTACACGGGGAGTATGCCGATCATGGCGGAGAAGAAATCGAAAACCGACGTTACTGCCCGCGATAAGACGGGTCGAGTGACCAACCGGTACTGCAACCATTGCGGGCAGCGGATTATGAATGACCGCGAGATGGTTGTGATCATGGACGGTCGGCGGCGAAACAAGACGTACTACCGACGCGACTGCTTCAACCGCCTGTTGAGCGCGGATCGTGAACTGGGGCTGGATGGTTCGCAGACCTGCCCTTTGCGCTGATATGCCTGTTGAGGGGGAACCATATGGCGAGGTGTGATCTTACCGGCAAGAAAGTTGCCTTCGGGCGCAACATTCGCCACAAAGCATCCGGTGGATGGGCGCGCCGCGCCCCCAAAACCAACCGCACTTTCCGACCGAATGTCCACCGACACACGATATACGTGCCGGAGATC
The DNA here is from genome assembly GCF_000016665.1 of Roseiflexus sp. RS-1. NCBI lineage: Bacteria > Bacillati > Chloroflexota > Chloroflexia > Chloroflexales > Roseiflexaceae > Roseiflexus > Roseiflexus sp. RS-1. The sequence goes on along the minus strand of NC_009523.1, from coordinate 749,031 downwards.
GGGCGCAGTATCACGCTCAATCTTTCGACGAAGGCGCTGCGGACGATCAACAAGAAAGGGTTGATCGCCGCCGTGCGCGATCAGGGGCTGTCGGTCAAGGCATTTCTCAAGGAGCATCTTCGATGACGTATCAGGACGGATCTCGCCGTATGCGCGGACGGGGAGGACGCAAAAAAGTCTGTGAATTTTCGCGTCTCGGCATCTTGCCGGACTACAAAGACCCGGAGCGGCTCAAACGTTTTCTTGGTCCGACAGGAAAGATCCTTCCGCGTCGTCGTACCGGTCTGAGCGCAAAAATGCAGCGCAAACTGACCATTGCTATCAAACGAGCGCGGCACATGGCGCTTTTGCCATTCGTCGAGCGTAGTATCACTGACCGGCGGCGTTGAACAGCGGAAGGTAGACCGAAATTTATTTCGGTCATCGCGTGGGGCGCGCAATTCCCAGGAGCGTTCAACCTTGCCCATCAGGTTCAACTGCGGAAGGGAGACCGAAATTATGGTCTTTGAGTAAATAATCCGCTCCAGCCCGCGCAGGCGGGCTTCGCCCTGGCTAGCCGAGGGCTTCAGCCCCACGGCTAGCGCGGTAGAGCGGAATAAATTCTCAATCTCCATTATTTCGGTCATCGCGTGGGGCGCGCAATTCCCAGGAGCGTTCAACCTTGCCCATCAGGTTCAACCTTTGTGAGAACTGCTATAATCCGCAATCTTTATCAACCTCACGGCTCGAACGTTCGGCATACCGGATGAGCCGCCGGGCTACCGCGCAAATACCGGTTGCTCTGTGATTTCGGTCATCCCGTGTCGTTGTCACCACGCGGGTGACAACAACAGTTGCGCATCTCCACGTTTATGCCGACAGTCAGGCGACGTTGTTTCCCCGCTCTCTGTCCCTCGACCCTGTACGCTACTTTCCAAATCAACAGAAGTCGCCCAACCTTGATTGACACGTGCGTATCGTTCTGTATACTGGAGATGACAGACGCAGGCGCGCCGGATGAGCATGCCAGGTGGAAAGGAGCCAGAGTGATGTCGCATACGGTTCACGAACCACATCCTCTATGTCCACAGCGAGCATTGCGGGCACATTCGCGTTCTTCACGACAGGCACGTGGATTATCTGCACGATGGACATCTGCGCTACCGCATGAGGGGCACTATGATGAGCATGTGATTGCAGTCAGCGCCGATAACCCCGATATCTGCGCCCCCATTGCATGTCAGTGCGGACATGATGGATGCGAACATCCACTTGTTCCACACGGCGATCACTACGACTATCTGGTAGATGGACGTTTGCACCACCCCCACGATGATCACTGCGATGACCATGGTCCGGTGACTGTGGTGTAGGTGAATGTCAGCAGCGAAGGAGTGAGAGCCAGACCTGAGGGTGTGGAAGCCCTGATGCTGCGCATTCAGGTGCGGGTAAGAGCACGCCCCGTCTCCCCCTTCCTTACACGAGCAGGTTCTCTGACAAGCCCCTGCGTGCTATCTCCCGTTTCAGGCATCAGGACGCCCAGAGTCCCCCTTCTCCCCTTGTGGGAGAAGGGGGCAGGGGGGATGAGGGGCAAAAGCGTCCCCGAATGCAGAACATCACTCAACACCACACGTCTCGCCGCGATCATCGCAGATCGAACGTTCGCGCGCGAGGACCACGATCACTCGCCTCGACAGTGACTGAGATCTGATCGCCCTCCTGGAGCGACCGCCGCACCTGGCTGAAGAGCGATCCGTGGACATACACATCGAACTGCGGATTATCGACGCGCGCAAAGAGGAACCGCCCTGCCGGGTCGATACGCACAATCGTGGCATTGACCGGACCGGATGGGAGCGGACCGGTGTACGGCTCCCGGTCGCGCCGGGACCGTTCGCCTGACCATCCACGCGACTCACCGCGTGGTCGATCATATGAGCGCGACCAGTCATCAGAACGCCGTGGACGGGATGCGCTGCTCGCCTCGATAGCTTCGTCGGTGATGCTGCCATTCCCCGATACATCGTGGGGGCAGACACGCCCACCGGTAATATCGGTCAGACTTCGCCCTTCCTTCCGCGCCCGACGCCCGGCAGGGCAACGGGTCGGTTCGTTCGTAAAGCCTTTCTGTGCATAAAACTCCTGCTCGCCCGCCGTGAACACGAACTCGCCGCCGCAATCCTTACAGGGAATGTGCTTGTCCTTGAAACTCATAGATGGGTGTCCTTACTGTCTCCTTGTTGACCTGATAATCCCGGATGCGGTCGCCCTCCTGGAAGACGAGCGAGGTGAGGTTCGGTGCGCCTGCCATCAACCTGTCCGCGATGAGTGGATAACCGATGCCGGGGTGCAAATGATCTCGTCTATCATTTGCAGTCTCTATCATACCCGATTGAGGAAACACATGTCAAGGAAAACGTCAGAATATTGATGCAGCGCACCCATCGCTGGCGCGCTGCATCGGCGCATCAGAACGCAGCTACTTGAGGAAGAAGGTGGTATACAGCCCAACCAGGATGAAGAAGGCGAACCACGCGCCCAGCATACCGGTGGCAATTGAACCAAACCGTTCCACACGCGGCGACACGCTGCCATCGCGCTTTGTCCCGCCTGATTGATACAATACCAGCGCCAGGTATGTGACGACGGCAACGCCAATGATGGTGGTTACGCCAAAGATCAGAATCGATCCCCAATCCATGATATAGGGATACTCAGATACGCGATACCCGAACCGTTCCAGAGAGACGGCGCGAATGGCTTCCCGCACAACGCCAACCGTTATCAGCGACACGAACCAGACCAGCAGGGTGCGCGGCGCCTGCCGCATGGGTTGCTTCAGGAAGAAGAAATAGCCGGTCAGCGCCAGACCGAGAGTCGTCAGCGCAACTCCGAGCGGTATGCCGATGCCGAACTCGACACCTTCCGTCGCTGCCCACAGCAGTCCCGCCAGGGCATACAGCGGACTGACGACCAGACCAATCAATCGTCCCCGCCCGGCGACCCACTGCATGAAGGGTGCATCCTCTTCGATGCGCCGGAAATACCATGCGAACAGGGTGAGCGTCACTGCCAGGCTCAAGCCCGCCTGCAACGGCAGGAGAAACGTCAGGCGCGGGATATTCCAGGAATGGAACTCAATTCCGCGCGTGTCGATGACACCGTTCGGCGCATACCATTCCATCCAGCGCTCAGGGCGGATCGACACCGACGCCAGGACGTGCATCACCCACCCGGCGAAAAAGAGCAGCACAAACGACGCCACTGCCGACCAGAGCAGTTTCCCGTCGGCGCTCCCTTTGAGATAAAACAGATACGCCAGACTGTAGCCGCCCATCACTACAAAGATGAAACTCACCGACCAGAAACCGGTCAGGGTATTGCTGGCATACCAGATCGGGTCATAGATCGTCTGCACGAAGAGCAGCGGCGCAATTCCCGTCACAATACCGAGACCAACCGCGTTGGGCGTCAGCCGCGCCGCGATGCGCGCCAGCCGCAGGCGATGGTCGGTCGGGCGCAGGAAGCAGGTGATCGAGCAGGCGCTCGACCCCAGCGCCAGGGTGACAAAGAAGATGTGCAAGACCCACGTCACCACCAGCAATACCTGCAATGCAGGCGGATAAAACGGCGCCCCCAGCGGGTCGCGCATCCGTTCGAGCATATCGCCGATGTCCATGCTTCACCTCCTGGCTTGCGCCTGTGGTTGTGGCGCATGCTGTTGTTGAATGAAGTATTCCAGATACAGCGCCATTGCCGCCCGCTCTTCAGGTGTACCGACGAACGGGTGCATGTAGGGGAAGGCGCCAATGCCCTTCAGGTATGTCTCGATTTTCGGCGCGGTCGTCATCTTGCGCCGCTCCAGCAACTGCGCCAGTGAACGCAGCGCCAGGCGCTGATCAAAAACGGTGATCGCCGTCTGATTGCTCACATTGTGGCATGCCGCGCACTGCTGAATGACCAGGACCCGCCCCATCGCAACCTGATGGTTGGGAAAACCGGCGGGCGCTCCAACCGAAATCATCTCTGGACGCGGCAGGAATGGCAGTGAACCGAGCATGCCGGTCTCGTTCAACTGTTGCTCCTCACGCTGGACGCCACGCGCAGGAATGTCGTTGAAGACCAGTTGATTCGAGGACATATAGCCGGCAATAATATCCGGCTTGCGAATGACCTCACGGGTGCGTTCCGCGCCAAAAATGGCGGCAAACAGCACCAGCATCGCTCCCAACGCAATGATCTGATGCTGACGACGCGGCATCGCCAGCGCAAACAGCAACCCCAGAAACGTCGCAATCAGGCCGCCAATAATGATCGTAAATGTAACAGGAGGGATAGCCGGAGAGCGCAGAATAGTCTTTGCGTGATCCGGCAGCGCGGGGTAGTACCAGAAGAACCAGATGCCAAGAGCAACAACCAGCCCGCCAAGCCCCATCACTGCCGCTATACGAATGATCCGCTCACGTGCGAAATACCCCTTCGGCAAGCCCGTGACGATCAGCAGCGCCCAGGCTGCAGTGATGGTGAACATCAGGGCAAACCGCATGAACAGTTGCGGCCAGAAGGTGGGATTGAAGAAACCGTTCAGACTCTCACCAGTCGTAAACCAGAGACCTGGCGTCAACTTGAACGACAGAATGCCGACGATGATCGCCAGGGTGCCGGTGCCTCCCAACGCCAGTATCCACGCCAGCCGCAGGTGCGTGCGCGGGCTGACCCGCTCGAAGGTGTAGTAGTAGGCGATAATCCCCACGACATCGATCAGGAACATGTACCATTCCGAACCCCAGTAGAGCACAAAGTTGTGGATGAGGGTAGAGATGCCGCGCGGGTTGGCAGCGGTTGTCGTTTGCCAGATCCCCACGCCTGCCATAGCGCCGAAGACATAGGCAAACACCAGCAACCCCAGGGCGCTCCGTTTGAGGTAGACGTACAGTTCCGGGCGATTCTCGTACACTGCGCGCCGTTCCAGGTACAGGTTGAACCATGCTGCCGCAACCGTCAGGTGCGAGGCAAGGACGTGGAAGGCGGACACGATAGCGACGAACATCGCCGAATGAATGAAGAGACCTTCCCATACCGGATACATAGGCGCTCCTCGTGATTGTTCAGCGGCGATACATCGTGATACACTTCACGATCATTTGCAATAATAATCACAAAGTACCCGACTGTCGTTGCGCTGGCGCAAGTTTGCGAGGGGATCAGGGGAGGTCGTTGCACAGCGGCAACCACCCGTCTTCACCACGAGCGTGGTCTGCTATGCAAGTCGATTCCATTGTAAAAAACGCACCACAGAAGCGCAGCGAACGCAGAGCGATTGATGGAAAACGCCGTGCTCCTGACGTCTTTGCCGTGGCACGACCTTTTTATGGGAGACTCAACAGTGCAACGGCGCGATATTACGACTCGGAAGGCGTCTCCGCCCGTGTGAGCAATTGCTGGCGATCGGTCACAACCACGCACCCGCGCCGACTCTTCACCAGACCCTGCTGTTGCCAGAGATGGAGCAAGCGATTGACGGTGTAGTGACTCACGCCGATAAGATCGGCGAGATCGCGCTGCATAAGCGGTATCTTCACCTGCCCCGGCGCGCCGGTCGGCGCTCCATACTGGTCGGCGAGGCGGATCAGCGTGTGCGCCAGACGTTGCTCCACATGCTCGGTCGCCAGTTCAAGAAATTGCTGCTGAAGATGATCGCGATACTCGGAGAGCAGGCGCAAACTGTTGCTCTGGAGCATCGGGTAGAGGTCGATCAAACGATGGAGGTCGCGCGCCCGCCAGGCGAGCAACCGGCATGGCGAAATCGCCTGCGCTGCAAGGGTGTACATCCCTTCCGGCAGAACCGCGCTGATCCCGACTACGTCCGACGGACCGGACAGGCGAATGACACTCTGTCGTCCATCAACAGCGAGTTTGTAGAGACGTACCCATCCGTTTTGCACCGCGTACAGCGTCTCCGCCGGAGTATGTTCCTCGAACAGGATTGCGCCGCGTCGCGCGTGAGATACACGCGCATATGCAGCAATATCATCGAGCGCCTGCGGATCGAGACCTTCGAAGAGCCGGTAGCGTTCAAGCATGTGCATAGATTGTCCTTTTGAGGGTGACTGCAGCAGACGTGTCTCACGTCTCCCGCCGGTTACGCTGACTGACGGAGAAGAAGTGCAGGAGTGTCGCGTCACAGAGTAGATGACGCCAACAGGTGCAAGGCTACACCCGGAAAGGGCAAACCGCTGCGCGGTGGAGGGGTCAGGGGCGGCAGAGGTTGATAACGGGGGCGTTCTTGAACAACCGAAGTTGCGCTGATAGGAAGCAGCACATGCTCAATCAGCAGCAATGTCGCCAGCACGATCGGGTGCACAATCTCCGGCAGGTGGTTGCTCGATGGCGCTGGGGTATCGGAATTCAACGTCCGTTCGCCAAAATCGCAGACGAACAGCGGCAATGGCTGTATCATCAGTTGCTGCACCCACGGCATCACCTGGCAGTGAAGAATACATACCGCCGGGGCATGCAATGTGACACACCACACGAGGAACAGCACCAGCGCGCGCAGCACCACGCGCCGTGCTGTGTGTATTGGTGGATGACGAAGAAGAATCAGAGCCATCGGGCGATCGGACGAATACCGGTTTCTGTTCTCAATCTTCATTATGACTTCGCTGCAAAAACGCACCGCCGAGACGCCGGGCGCGCAGAGAACTTCAAAAACGAAAGGTACGTGCGGCGAAGCATGATGCGTTGGAACGACTCGCTCTGGCATCTTCCTCTGCGAACGCTGCACCGCTGCGGTGATATGCCCTTTTTGCAGTGGACTCCATACATGCGTCGACCCGGACGAATCGCGCGCTTCATCGATAAAGGCGACAACCGGACACACCGCTATGATAGTAGACTGTGAAAGAAAGCGCAAATCAATCGCCCTTCATTTTGCGAGACGCTATCAGTCAATACCCGGCATATGGTACAATGGGAAGGGAAACGCTGCTCTGGAGTGAGAAGGGCGATGCAATGAGTCGTTTTCTTGACGAACGCAGACACACGCTGCCGCCCGCAGTGACAACCCTCGCTGAACAACTTGCCGCCGCCGGGTACAAAGTCACCCAACCGCGCCTCGCAGTGCTCAAAGCGATTACATCGCTGCCTGGCGCCTTCAGCGTTCAGGAAGTCGAGCAGTGGCTGATCGAACGTGATGAGTCGCCGGGAATCGCCAGTATCTTTCGCACTATCCGGCTCCTCTGCGACCTTGGCATGCTCCAGCGCATCCATGGTCTGGACGAGTGCCATCGGTACTGTCTGGGTGGCGGGCACAGCCATCATCTGGTATGCACACAGTGCGGCGTTATTGAGCGCTTCGACAACTGTGGCTTGCAAGGAGTTATTTCCGGGCTTGAACAGTCCACCGGCTATCGCATCACCAGCCATGTGGTCGAACTGTTTGGTCTGTGCCCACAGTGTCAGTCGATCACAGCCTGAACCGGCGCGACATACCACGCGCACACCCGGCAACCGCCTGCAGCATGGCTCTAAAGTTGCGCAGCGGCTGGAGTGCTGCTTATCCAGCGAAGCGCAGAACAGTTTATGATCCGAACATCCAGTTGAGCAACAGTCCCAGCAGTATCACATACGCTGCATACCAGAGCACAACCTTGATGGCGTTGATGCGACCAAGCAACCGGTCGAGCATCGCCCATTCCGGGATCGATGAGACCGTGGTTGCCATCATTGCCGCTATCAATGTCCCAATCGGCACGATCTGGTGGAGCGCCACCAGGATCGGTCCCGTTGATGCAGCATTGATGTCGAGCGGCAATCCCAGCAGCGTAGCCGCGATCGGACCCCACCATACGGCGCCAGCCTGCTTGAGGTACTCGACCAGAGTGAGATTGAAATTGACCAGAATGCCCGCCAGCAATCCGCTGAACAGCACGACGCCGAATAATCGTTTGAACAGTGTCCAAGCCTCACGATGCGCACGGGTCAGGATGCTTTCTCTGACACACCCGCAACTGGCATGGTCGGGCAGGTGGTGTTGCACAAACCGCGCCGGATCGAGTCCCAGCAACGGCGCCAGATACGCCGTCGCCAGCGCCGCAGCGATCCCTGCCAGAACGTAGATGAGTGCGCCGGTCGGACCGACGATAACGAACATGAAAATGATCGCAAATTCATTCAACGCCGGGCTGGCAAATAAAAAGGCGGACGAAGCGCGCTGACTGGCGCCGCCGGCAACAAGCCCGACATACAGGTTCGTCACCGTGCACGAGCAGACCGGGGTCACCATCCCCATCAGCGTCCCGCCAGCCGCGCCGATCAGGTCGTTGCGCCCGATGGTGCGCTCGATCCACGTTGTGCTGATGCGCAGGCGGAGCAGCGCCATGCCATACGTGGTCAGAAACAGGATGATCGGCAGTTTGAACCATTCGTAGATCGTGTACGATGCAGTATATTTCACGTCGATCGGTCCGAACGGAGTGGGCACGATCCATGCTGGCATCCATTCGGTCAGCGCTTTCCCCAATGCTTTCCCGGCCTGTGCAATCGGCGCTTCAAAGACCGGCACAATACTTTTGGCTTCGGCGCCTGCCAGCCACGCGCTCGCACTCTGGAACAGCGCCATCCCGACGATCAGCGCCAGCGCTGCAAGTGAAATGATCGGCATCACGCGCTCGAACGATCCACGCGCAGCGGTCAACGTCGGACGATTGAGCATATCCCCTCCGTAAATGATAGTAAATATCATTGTTGAAGGGAGTATACTACGGTTCCTGCATTTGTCAAGATGGGTGTGAGCGGCGGAATTTCCTTCCAGATACGTGGAAGCGCTTATTGATCGATCCGCGCATCGCCCTGCGTTGGCTGCACGTACCGCTCACGAACTGAGAAGCCCCAGGGTTGACACACGTGTGCTGAGGTCATATACTGCTCTGCGAGAGAACCTTCTTGCGAGCGAGCATTGCCGGGTATGTCACAGCGTATCGCCGAAGTGATCGAAGCAACCAGCACTGAGTTCACCGCTGGCACGTATGAACTGCTGACTGCACCGCCATTTGGCGCGCTGGTGCGCGCGCAGGCGCGCGCCAATGGGATGGCGATCTACGGTCTGGTGTACAAGATCCACACTGGAAGTCGAGATATTGGCGGGCGGGCGCTGGTGCGCGGGCGTACTTACGCCGGGCGCGAGTTATACGATGCCGAAATCTACCACGAGCATCCCGATCTGGCAGAGGTGCTTCAGACCGAGTTTTCCGCCATTATCGTCGGGTTTGTGGAAGGTGATGCAATCCGCCAATTCCTGCCGCCGCAACCGCCGCCGGTCCACTACAGCGTGTACGAGTGCGGCGCCGATGAGGTGGCGCGCTTCAATCAGGCGCTCGATTATTTCCGCACAGTGCTGTTTACGCCACACATCCCCGGCGATGAGGCCCTTGCTGCAGCTGTTCGCGCGGCAGCTCGCGCTGCCGCCGATGAACGCGCATTTCTGGTGCGTGCAGGGCGTGAGATCGCCTCGTTGCTCAAAGATGATTATGACCGCCTGACGGCGATCCTGCGCCGGTTTCGACCGTGAGTTGCGTATTCGCCTGCTCCGCTTCACGTGCCCTGTTGCCCTGCTCTAACGTCTCACAGGAACAGGTTTTTCTGAACACAGGGCAATATCTCAATGCTCCGTGACAGACGATGCGTCCTCCAACCGACCCATCACCGTCTGATACACCGTCGTCAGCGGTACGCCGCGTTCGCGCGCGATCCGGGCGCAATCTTCGTACTCCGGCGCCGCACCGATCAGTTCGCCGCGCCACCACTTTCGTTTGACACGCGCCGGTCCGAGCGGCGTGGTCACCGTGATGATGTCGCGTGCGCACACATAGCGCTCAACAGCGCGCCGCCGCACTCCGAGTGTCGTCGTTTCGCGCAGCAGGATTGTGACCATCCGATCTTCCAGGTCTGCCGGTACAAGCGCTGCGATCAGGACACCAGCGCGTCCTTTTTTCATCATGATCGGCGTGCACCAGACATCGAGCGCCCCTGCTTCGCGTAGCCGCTCTGTGACATATGCGATCTGTTCGGCTGGCTGGTCGTCGATGTTCGTCTCCAGCAGCACCGGCGACGATTCGCCTGAACCGGCGTGTTCTGCTGACGTTCGATCCTGGCGATCCTGATCAACATCTGTCTCATCATCCATGTCGCCGAGCCAGACGCGCAGCGCATTCGGACGTTCCATCCGGCGCGCGCCAAAGCCGTATCCAACTGCCCGCAGGCGCATGGGTGGGCGACGGAAGGTTGCCAGCGCTGCCAGGATCGCCGCACCGGTCGGCGTCGTCAGTTCAAATGGGGTCTCATCGGCGGTCACCGGCGCTCCGACGGACGCCAGCAGCGCCAGCGTGGCCGGTGCGGGAACCGGGATGGGACCATGCGCGCTGCGGACCCATCCGGCGCCGGGCGGAATCGGTGACGCGAAGACCTGTTCAACGCCGAGGAGATCGAGACCCGCAACCACGCCGACAATATCGACAATTGCATCGAGTGCGCCGACCTCGTGGAAATGGACCTGATCGACGGTCGTCCCGTGGACGCGCGCCTCTGCCTCGGCGAGAAGGGTGAAGATGCGGATACTCCGCTCAACGACTGCCGATGGCAGGGGTGCGCCGGCGATCAGGGCGCGAATGTCGGTGAGGGTGCGGTGATGATGATCCTCTGGAGCAACGACGTGGGCGCGTGTGCCGGCGAGCGGACCGCGCACCTCGCGCGAGGCGTGCAATTCCCATCCGCCAACGCCGAGCCGTTGCAGCATCGCTCGCAGGTCATCGAGCGACACCCCGGCGTCGATCAGCGCGCCGAGCGCCATATCACCGCTGACGCCGGAAAAACAGTCGAAATAGATAACACGCGGCATGCACTCCTCAAATAAGAACAGAAGTGTCTTCTTCGACCGATACCCGATTGCGCCCGCGTTGTTTGCTGACATACAGCATCTGATCTGCCCGCCCAAGGATGCTGGCAGGCGTATCAGTCCGCCGTGCCAGCGTTGCACCCAGCGAAACTGTCACGTGAACCACCTTATCGGCAACAGGGAGTGACGACTGTTCAATGAAAACGCGCAGGCGTTCGGCAAGCGATTCCAGTGTCGCAATACTGACGTTTTGCGCAATAACGACAAACTCCTCGCCGCCCCACCGTCCCACTACATCGAACGCGCGAATGTTGTGTGCCAGGGTGCGCGCCACCATCTTCAGCACATCATCGCCAACCAGATGCCCAAACCTGTCGTTCACCGCCTTGAAGTGATCGATATCGATCAGGATGACCCCAAAGGTCCATCCATAGCGACGCAGTTCTTCCAGCCGGCTATGCGTATTGCTTTCGATGAAGCGCCGGTTGCCGATGCCGGTCAGCGGATCGAGCAACGCCAGCGCACGCAGGCGCTCGATCTCTTCCTGCGCCGCTTTCTGGCGTGAGTTGTCACTGAACACCTCGAGAGCGCCGATGATCGCGCCCTGCGCATCGCGGATCGGCGTGACGCGCACAAGCACCGGAACGCGATGCCCCTGCTTATGGTGCAGGATCACCTCAGCCTGCCGGGGTTGACCATCGTGCATGGCGGCGGCAAGCGGGCACATGCCGGTGCACAGGCGCCGTCCACACGCATCAACGTGACGCAGCAGATTATCGCCGCAGAAACGACCGATCACCTCGTCGGCGCTGTACCCGGAGATGCGCTCGGCGCCACGATTCCAGTACATAATCCTCCGCTGACGATCCACAAAGTAGACCCCGTCGTACATCTCATCGAGCAGTTTCTTGTACAGGGAGTCGTCCATAGTTCTGGCAGCGCCTCCAGATATGCAGTTGGATGCATGTCGGTTGATACAATACCCGCGCCGATGATGGACGAACGTTGCCGTGTGTACTGTTGCAATGCGCCCGGTTCCGAAATATGCTGTGCAGCGAAACTGGCATGAAGATGCCAGACGGTTTACAACAACTCGCGTGCGCTGCGTTGCGGTTTTGAGATATGTGATGGAAGAGTGGAGATGACCGACTCAAGTGAACATTTTCTTCAGTATACCATTCCTCAAGTATCACACGCATATCACACCGGTTACGACTCTGATACAATATCGATCACAATGACCGGTCTGCGGTATGAGCGGCGCAACGGAGTGGATCCTATGCACATGATTCTGCTGGGTGTCGGAACGGCGGTGCCGGATGCCGACCGCGACTATACGCATATGGTGTGGAAAGCGCCGGATGGTGCGGTGCTGATCGATGCTGGCGGCAGCACCTATCAACGTTTGTTGCGCGCCGGGGTCAATCCGCACGATCTGCGGGCGCTCATTCTCACGCATTCCCATGCTGATCATGTGAACGGTCTTCCCGGCCTCCTCTTTTCGTTGAAACTGTCGGGATACAACCGGCGCCTCGTCATCTACGGCAACGCTCCCACCCTGGCGGCGGCACAGCGGATCGTTGAAGCATTCGATCTTGGAGAGTATCAACCGGACGTCGACTGGACACCAATCGAGGCAGGCGATGAGATCGTCTTCGACGATGCGGCATACCGCATCCGCACCGCAGCGACGGTTCATTCGCGCCCATGTCTGGCATTGCGTTTCGACAGCGAGGATGGGCGCGCGCTGGTCTATTCCGCCGATACCGAGCCGTGCGATGCGGTGCGCAACCTGGCGCGCGGCGCCTCGGTGCTGATCCACGAAGCAACGACGCCGGAACCGTTTCCAGGACACACATCGCCGTACCAGGCGGGTGAAGTCGCTGCCGCTGCTGGCGTCGCCCGCCTGGTTCTCGTTCACTACAGCCCACGCTGGACGATGAGCGCTGATCGGGCAATCGCAGAAACCCGTGCCGCCGGGTTCACCGGCGAGGTCGAAATCGGGCGAGAATTCGCTTCCTACGCGCTGCCTCCTGTTCAATAAGCGTACCGTTATGACTGATCTGTCTCTTCGCGAATTTGCGACCCTGGTTCGCGCCAACATAGCGCGGGTGATCGTCGGCAAGTCTGAAACCATCGATCTGTTGCTGGTGGCGTTGCTGTGCGGCGGGCACGCGCTTATCGAGGACGTGCCGGGGGTTGGCAAGACGATGCTGGCGCGCGCGCTGGCGATTTCGCTTGGGTTGACGTTTCGCCGCCTGCAATGCACGCCGGATCTGATGCCCAACGACGTGATCGGCGTGTCGGTCTACCATCCGCGCGATGCGTCGTTCGTGTTCCAGCCGGGTCCGATCTTCACCAACATTCTGCTGGCGGACGAGATCAATCGTGCAACACCGCGCACGCAGAGCGCCCTGCTCGAAGCGATGGGCGAAGGGCAGGTGACCGTGGATGGAACCACGTATGCGCTGCAACGCCCATTCCTGGTGCTGGCGACACAAAATCCGGTTGAGTTCGAGGGAACCTTCCCATTGCCGGAAGCGCAACTCGACCGGTTTTTTGTCGAGGTGGCGCCCGGCTACCCGTCGCCAGAGGAAGAAGCAGAGATGTTGCGGATGCTCGCGGGTGAGCATCCGATTGAAACGCTCAAGCCTGTCGTGGACGGACAACAGATCCCGGCATTGCAGCGTGCGATCTGGTCGGTGCACGTCGATGATGCGGTGCGCAACTATATCATCCGCCTGGCGCATGCGACGCGCGCCCATCCCGATCTGGCGCTCGGCGCAAGCCCGCGTGCGACGCTGGCGCTCTTTCGCGCATCGCAGGCGCTGGCGGCGCTGCGGGGGCGTGACTACGTTCTTCCCGACGATGTCAAATATCTGGTGCGTCCTGTCTGGCGTCACCGCTTGCTGGCGCGCCCGGAAAGCGCACTGCGCGGGCGCACTGCTGCCGCTGCCCTCGACGCAGTGCTGGCGGAGGTGGATGTTGGCATCGGACAGATCTGATTCGGTGTATTGATGGGTCTTCGTTCATCTCCTGAGGGGCAGATTGCGGGATATTCTCTTGCCAATGATCGTTCTGTTCATTCTCGCTATCGTCCTGCGCAGCGAGTTGTTCTTCTATTTGCTCTATCTGATCGCGGGATTGCATATCGCCGCGCGCTGGTGGGTCGGGCGCAGCGCGTCCCGGTTGCGTATCCGGCGCGTGGCGCCGGAAGCGGCGTTTCCGGGCGATCCTGTGCCGGTTCTTGTCGAAGTGCAGAATACCGGTCTTCTGCCTCTTCCCTGGCTCGCCCTGCGCGAAACGCTGCCACCGGCGCTGCATTCACCGCCGATGGTGTACGAGGTGATGTCGCCTGGCGCCGCTGAACGTTGCGAGATGCGCTACACGCTTTTCAGCCGACGGCGGGGATACTATCAGATCGGTCCGCTGACGGCGCAGACCGGCGATGTGCTCGGGATCGGCGAACGCACCGTGAGCGAAGTGCCACCCGCAGCGCTGACAATCTATCCCAACGTGCTGCCGCTCGAAGACCTGGGATTGCCAGCGTCGCTCCCGTTCGGCACGCTGCCTGCAACACATCGACTGTTTACCGATCCCGCGCGTCCAATGGGCGTACGACCATATCAACCGGTCGATGGGGTGCGGCGGATCGATTGGAAGGCTACAGCGCGGCTCGGCGAACCGCAGGTGCGTCGCTATCAACCGGCGATTGCTGTCGAAACGATGATTGCGCTGGCGTTCTCGCGCGCCGAATACGGTGGCGGCTTTGCGTATGATACGATGGAACGCGCCGTGGTGGCTGCGGCGTCGATCGCTGCCCATCTGATCGAGCGGCGACAATCGGTTGGTCTGTGCACCACTGGCTTTGATGCCGCCAGTCACGCCCCCGTCGGCATTCTGCCGCCTGGATCGGGGCGAGCGCATCTCATTCAGGTCCTCGGTCTGCTGGGGCGACTCGAAGTGGCGAAAGAGGGCGATCTGGCAGTCACCCTCTCCCGTGCCACTGTCGGGTTGGGATGGGGGAGCACAGTGGTCATGATCACCGGACAGCGTGCGCGCGACATGCTGCCGCATGCGCTGGCGCTCCGGCAGCGCGGGTTGAATGTCGCACTGGTGATTGCCGAAGCGCTGACCGATGACCTTGCGCTGGCGCATCGACACGGGGTGGCGGCATACGATCTGGGGCGTGACGCGCGCCCCATACAGGCAGTGAGCACACCGTAATGCGATGAACCATGACGGTGTCATTGCTATCGTTATCCAGGAAACGCAATGATTGCCCATCAGGCTTCCACCATCATGCCGCCAGCAGTTGCGGCAGTGGCAGAGCATCCACATCTTCAGCATCAGGCGCATCGCTCGCTGATGGCGCAGATGCACCGCATCGCTGAGCGATGTGCGCTGTTCGTGCCGCATCCGGTGGCGGTAGCGCAGATCGATGCAGCCGTTGGTGAGAGCGAAGGCGGTATCGTTGCCCTCGAATGCGAAACCGGCGGTGGTGCAACGGCGCTGATCTGCTGGCTCGCTGCCACGCGCCGTTGGGCATTCTGGCTGCCCGAAGACGATGCTGGCGCAGGGCTGACCGCGCTCTGCGCCCAGGTGCTGGCGCTCTCTGATCTTCCCATTCCGCTCGTACCACCTGTCGCTGCGCGTGATGCCCTGACAATCGAACGACTGCTGGAGGAAGCCAGCGCGAAGCGTCAGTCTGGTGATCCGTTGGTTGTTGTTATTGGGCGCATACCGGACGAAACCCGCACACCGACGCCGCCGCCGCTGCCGGTGTGCGTTCCGCCTGGCGTGGTCGTGGTGATGGCTACGACTCCTGGTGAACAGCAACCGGTGATCGACGAGCGTATCACCGCACGCGTGACGCTTCAGAGCGGTGAAACCTGGCTGACAGAAATGGCTGCCCATCGGGGCGTCCATCGCCGCCTGGCGACGGTGATTGCCAGCCGAAGCCAGGGGTCGCCGCTGTATGTCCGACTGGCGCCGGGACTGGCGGCAACCCGCGTCCTGGATATTCGTCGTCTTCCGCATGGACTGTCCGCTCTCCATCAGCGCTGGTGGGAAGGGCTGGATGCACAGGGGCGCGCCCTGGCGCATATTCTCGCTGCGGCGCATCACCCGTTGCCGGTATCGCTGATTGCTGCGCTCGCAGCATGCGCCGAAGACGCCATCATTCGCCTGTTGCAACGCTGGGGTCAGTTGATCGAACGCACCGATGAGGGGGTTCGCCTTTACCATCGCGCCACGCGCGCATTTATTATGCATGCGTCGCCCGATGGAATTGCGGCAGCGCACGCGCGGTTTGTCGAACTGGTTCAAACGCGGTCGAACGGCGCACCTGAGCGATCAGGCTGGCAGGATGAGCAGACGCTGAGCCGCGAATTTGCGCGGCACATCACGCTCGGAGGCGCTGCGACGCGCAGCATGATTGATGTCATTGTTCGGCGGACGTGGGTGCGCGCTCAGGAGCGACGCACCGGTGATCTGAACGATGCTGCGAATGATGCGTTGTGGATGCTGCGCGCGACGGCGGAAGATGGACCTGCGTTGCACCTGGTGCGGGCAGCGGCGCTGGCTGGCGCGCTCACCTTTCTGTCACGCAGCCTGCCGCCCCACGCCCCTGCGGAAGTCTTTGCCGCTGCGGTTGACCGTGGTCAACCGCGCGACGCCACCATGAGGCGTATTCGCGCAATGATCGATCAACTGCCGGATGGACGTGACAAAGCGCTGGCACTGCGCCATCTCGGAGAAGTCTGTTATACATTACGCATGCGCGCACCGGCAATGCGGATGCTTTCGGAGGCGCTTGACCTGGAAGCGCCAGGACCAACCCGGCAGTGGCGCGACCAGCATGAGGAAACGCTGGTCGCCCTGGCGCGCGCTGCCATCGGCATTGGCGCTCCCGACACGGCGCTCGGCATCACCACACGCATTGTGCATACCGAACGACGCGGCATGATCGAAACCGAAGTCGTGCGCTGGCTCATCGCTCATGGACGCCGCAGTCGCGCTGAGGAGGTCGCCTATGCAATCAGTCATCCGGGCAACCACGACTGGGCGATGGCAGAAGTGGCGATTGCCCATGCACGCGCTGGCGACTACGAACGCGCCGGTCTGGTGCTCGATACGCTGCGCGCCGCTACTGCCGTTGCGTGGGTGACCGCCGAACTGGCGTGCGACGCAGCGCGGCGCGGCAACCCACGCGCAGTTGATCGGGTGATGCTCCTGCCAAACCCGGCGCTGCGTGATCGTGCTCTGGCGCAGGTGGCGCGCGCGTTGATCGTCCAGGTGGCGCCGGAAACCGCGCTCGAAGTGGCGCGCATGATCGACGACCATGAGACCCGCGCCCGCTGTCTGATCGACATGGCGCTCGACCATCCGCCGGTTGCCGCTCAGGCGCTCGACGAGGCGGCAACCGCAGCAGTGGCGGTTGAGGGCGAAGAACGAGCATCGGTCATCGCGGCGCTGGCAGCCGCCGAAGCTGCCAGTGGGCAGTTCCAGGTAGGGATGCGCATGGCGGCGCTCCTGCCGGAGGGCGAGGAGCGCGACCGCGCCCATTCGCGCATTGCCATTGCCCTGGCGCGCCGTGGAGACTACACGACCGCCGAGACGGTTGCACTCACCATTACGGACGAGGATGAACGTGGCTGGGCGCTCGACGAACTGGCGCGGATCCTGGCGGTGAACGGTCGTCATCGTGAGGCATTTGCGCTGGCAACGCAGATCGGCGATGATGCAGCGCGGGCGCGGCTGGAAGCAGACCTGGCGATTGCCTGGGCGCGTTCCGGCGCAGCGGCGGCAGCCCATGCGCGCGCCGGGCAGATCGCCGTCCCCGCCGAGCGCGCGCGCGCGCAGGCGGCAATTGCACACTCGCTGGTCGAAACCGGCGCGCGCGCGCGTGTGTTCACCGACATTGCAAGTGTCCTTCCACCTGATACACGCAGTCGTTACCTGCTTGCAGCAGCACAGGCGCTCGCCGCCCACGAATTGCCCGACGACGCCGGGGCAGTGGCGCTGCTCATTCCGCGACCGCTGGAGCGTGCGCGCGCGCTCGTTGCCACCGCGCGCGCCGCAGCCGGGGCAGGCGACCTGCAACGCGCCCGGCGCCTCCTCGGTCAGGCGTTTCTGACCATCGCACCACTTGGGCGCACGGAAACCCTTCAGTGCATCGGTTGGGCGTCCGACACCCTGGCGCTCATCGGCGGCGCCGAACTGCTCCTCACCGTCGCTGCCGCCCTCGACGAGATCGATGCGTGGCTGGTCAACTGATATTTCTGAGTCCGCCGCAAAAAGGGTATATCACCGCAGAGACGTGGCAGGCGCAGAGGCAGATCGTGGTATCGCGCCTGCGGCGGCGACGCATGCACAATTTCACCGCAGAGTAACTGTGTTGCTTGTCAAGGGGCGCTCGTATGCACAGCCGGATCCCAGGGCTTTTGCTGACGCAATATTGCGCCGAGAATAGTCAGCAGCTTGCGCATCGCAGCGACGATGGCGACCTTGCGCGGCTTGCCAGCTTGACACAGGCGCTGATCGAAGGCGCGCCTGACCAGACGGCGCCGCGTGGCCGCCAGGGTCGCCATGTACAACACGCTGCGCACATCCCTCCTGCCGCCGGAGATATGCCGGGGTTTGTGCTGTGCGCCGCTCTGATTGGCATACGGCGCAACGCCCACAACGGCCGCCGCTTCCGTGCGATTGATGGTCCCCAGTTCGGGCAGGCGGAGCAGCAGGTTCAGTGCGGTGATCGCGCCGATGCCGGGCACGCTTTCGCGCAGCTCCCGTTTCCGGCGCACCTCGTCGGTGCGCTCCGCCTCGTTGTCGCGTTCCTGCTCAAGCGCACGGATCTCCTGATCCAGCCAATCAATATGCTGCTGGATGCCCGGGCGGAGGTTCGGCGCGGCAGCCGTCAACCGATTGATCTCAGCCGTCCGCATCGGAATCACCTGCGCCCGCCGGACCAGCAGGTCGCGCAAGGATGCGCGCTGCTCGTCCGTCGCTTGGTGGTGCGGCGGGCGCACCCGTTCGGCAAAGCGGGCGAGCAACCGGGCATCCAGGCGGTCGGTCTTCGCCTGGCGTCCTTCCGCGTGCGCCAGGGCGCGCACGCGGCGTGGCTGCACCCGCGCCGTCGGCACGCCAGCCTGGAGCAGTTGGGCGAACACCATGCGCTCCAGCCCGCCGGTCGCCTCCAGCACAATCAGGGTCGGCTGCAGGCGCTGGAGTCGCGTGACCAGGAGCTGGACACCTTCGTCGGTAGACGGTATCGTCTCGCGTGGCGCGTGCGGGTCGGCGCCAAACGCCACATCCAGCGTCTGTTTGGAGACATCAATGCCGATAAAGAGCGACTCACGGGAAGCCATACACAGAACCTCCTGAGGAAAACGGCGCCAGCCTTGCTAGCATATGCGGGTTTGAGGGCCCAGATAACTGTTCGGCTTGGTCGCGTTGAAGGACACGGCTACCCAACACTCCGCGGCGATCTCGTGAACCTGGCGCAGAACGGTATACCGTGTCCCGTTAGATTATACTAGACGCAGCGGACGCAGAGGCAGATCCTATGGCTCGATTGCCGACCTGATCAATAGCAGGCAATCTCATATGGACTATACCATCACGTGAACCGTACCAATGTGGATGTTATAATTATGCCGCAGCATTGTGGTGCATTTCCTGAGCGGTTCTGGTCGGCGATGTTCAATTATGAGCAGTTCTCAGATATGCTGACCCCTGTCCGGTCCTGCCGCATTGTGCGAGATGCCCGCTTCCGGCGGAGTGTAGACCGAAGGTAACTGCTCAGGCATGCGGTTGAAACCGCGCCTGAGAGGACGCTTCGCGCCGGGCGACCGCCTATGCGGTCGCCGTGGCAGCGTCCACGCAGGTGGACGCCCGGCTAAAAGCCTTCCAGAGGCGATTTCAATCGCTGAACGCCAGGCAGCCTGAGTAGTTACGACCGAAGTTCATTTCGGTCGCCGCTTGGGGAGCGCGATGCGGAGTGTAGACCGAAGGTAACTGCTCAGGCATGCGGTTGAAACCGCGCCTGAGAGGACGCTTCGCGCCGGGCGACCGCCTACGCGGTCGCCGTGGCAGCGTCCACGCAGGTGGACGCCCGGCTAAAAGCCTTCCAGAGGCGATTTCAATCGCTGAACGCCAGGCAGCCTGAGTAGTTACGACCGAAGTTCATTTCGGTCGCCGCTCGGGGAGCGCGATGCGGAGTGTAGACCGAAGGTAACTGCTCAGGCATGCGGTTGAAACCGCGCCTGAGAGGACGCTTCGCGCCGGGCGACCGCCTACGCGGTCGCCGTGGCAGCGTCCACGCAGGTGGACGCCCGGCTAAAAGCCTTCCAGAGGCGATTTCAATCGCTGAACGCCAGGCAGCCTGAGTAGTTACGACCGAAGTTCATTTCGGTCGCCGCTTGGGGAGCGCGATGCGGAGTGTAGACCGAAATGATGGACTTTGAAGAAATAATCCGGTATAGCCCGCGCAGGCGGGCTTCGCCTTGCCTGGCCGAGGGCTTCAGCCCGACGGCTAGCGCGGGATAGCGGATGGATAGCGGTTCTCAGATACGTTGAACCCTTGACTGGATTTCTGGAACGTTCCATCTTCGCCTCCGGCGGGCTGAAGCCCTGGCTGAGGTCGGGCAAGCCCTGCGGGCTGGATCAACCCCGGTCCCCCCGGAATATGGCAAGGGTAACCGAAACGCCAGCCCCGCAGGGGCTTCCACGCGCTCAGGGAGGGCTTTAGCCCGCACGTGCTGCGGTTGTCCGAGGAGGTTCAACCTCTATGAGAACTGCTATAATGCTCAATCGCCATCACCCCGACGGCACGCGGCGCATACCGGATTATATTCTCAATCTTCATTACTCCCTGGTCGGCTCCTGGCGACCCAAGGGTTCACTCCGACGTACAATATATAGAATAGAGAGGTCGCCCTTCTGCGATTGAACTTGATGAGCGTGGACATGCACGTGCGACGGTTTCCGTTATATGTGGGAGTGGTTGCAATCGTTGCTGTCATCGCTTTCGTCGTTGCGAACGCAGTGCAACTGTTCAGCGATCCCCTTCGGGATTGGATTGTGCAGATGTACAATGCCGATCCGCTCCGCTTTATCGTCGCCAGCATCCTGATCTTCGCTTTTATTGCAGCGGGCGCGATCTGGATTGCCTACCAGCAATATCGCGGACAGCAGCCTGAGAATGCTGATCTATCCGGTTTCAAGGAAGCCTCTACCATCCGTCTTTTGCAGTTGCCTGAAAATCTCAGTGATGACCTGAAGGCTCGAGAGTTCATACCGGCGACCCGGCAGAAAGAGCAGCGGGCGCTGACAGACATGATCCTGACCGTGCCGAAACAGTCTGCGCTCAAGGCATTCCTCCATGCCATTACCTTCCGGCGGCTGTTTCGTCCGGCAAGCGTGCCAGTTGCGGTGGTGACCGGGATTGGCGGCATTGGGAAAACGTCGCTGGCACTGTTTACCAGTTATGACCGGCGGATCAGACAGGCTTACCCTGGCGGTCGTTTCTACTTTGACGCTGCGGGCATCTACCCTGAACATGCCAGTGACACAACAGCCCAGGTCTTGTTTCGCTTCCTTGTCGGCGCCGGGATTGACAACAAACAGATCAACCAGGCCCTTGGCCTGCCTGCCAGCGAAGAAGATCGAGCCAGGCAATTCGAGCGCCTGACGGCTCAAAAAGACGATCCTGATGTAACAGATTTCTTACAGAGGTTATACGTCCGGTCGCTGATCGGGAAACACCGACTGATCATTATTGACAATCCTCCTAATACGGCGGACTTAAGCGCATTTGAGCCACCAGAGGGCAATGCGCTGCTGGTCATTACCCGGCCCGAACACCCGCTTTATAAACTGCGGCGCATGCCTCAGCTTCGACTGAAACCGATGGACGAGCCGGAGTCACAGCGCATCATCAAGAAGGAGTGGCCAGCAGATCAGACGATTTCATGGAATCCTGACTCGCCCGATGGCAGATCTGTCTGTCAGCGCATTCATCGGCTTGGCAGCGGCATTCCCCTTGTGGTGCTGGTGCTCAGCCGGATGTTGAAGAATGAAGCCGAAGATGGCGGGAGTCTCGAAGCGGCTGTACGTTATCTTTCTCAACTGGAACATGACCACGCGGCCGGCGCATGGACATTCAGCGCGTTTCTCAACCGGCTGCTACAGCTGCCCTATAGTGCTGAACCCAACCGGGCAACGGTTGAAGAGGTCTTTCGCCTCAGCTATGTTCGGTTGACCGAGGATGCCCAACGAATGTTCCGGTCGCTGGCTATCTTTAGCGGCCTTCATTTCGACGAACGTCTGGCGGTCACCGTTGGGAGTGGAACTGACGAGACCTTCAGGCAACTCCTGCGGAGTGGTCTGGTGGAGCGGGCGCCTGATTCCCAACGCTTCTACCTGTACGACCCGATCGCATTATTCGCGCGCACGTTACTGCATCAATCGCCCGATGAGCCGCAAGAGGTCGTTGCGCGGTATGCCGCCTTCTTTGCCGACCTTGCCGATCAGACCGAAGCCCGTTTCCGCGCTGCGAGCGATCAGGCGGAGCGCCAGGCAATCGTCAGCGCGTTGGCGACAGAGGCGATCCACCTGCGTCGCTGCCGCGATGCGCTTCTCGAATCAACTGCTGAACAAGCGCCGGTCCTGCTCTTGCGCTTGAGCGCCTCTGTTCTTGGCATTATTCAGCACACTCCAGGTGATCACGACGC
This sequence comes from Roseiflexus sp. RS-1, assembly GCF_000016665.1. Lineage (NCBI taxonomy): Bacteria > Bacillati > Chloroflexota > Chloroflexia > Chloroflexales > Roseiflexaceae > Roseiflexus > Roseiflexus sp. RS-1. Next base: position 726,423 of record NC_009523.1, on the reverse strand, counting down.
TCCCCCTGGCTCTTCTATCCTGGTAGAAACGCTCCCAACCGAACAAGCGCCGGGCCTGCGCTTGCGCTTGAGCATCTCTGTCCCTGGAATTATTCAGCAAACCCCAGGCGATCGTAACGCTCACAATGCTTCCCTCGGCTCCTCTGACGAATGGGAGCCTGTGGCCACGCGCGCCCTCGCGCAGATCATTGAGCGTCTGAGTGCGCAGGATCGGGCGCTGTATGCCGGACTCGGCATCTTTCCCGGCTCGTTCGATGTGGCGGATGCCCGTCCGGTCCTCGCGCCGATTGTGGACACGGTGGACGACGAGAAACTCGATAACCTTCGAGCAATGGGCATCCTGCGTCAGGTCGAGGCGCGTCGTTACGAGGTTCGTCCTTCAATTGTGCGCGCCCACGCGCAGGATGCCTTCCGCCAAATGCCGCCCGATCAGCAACAGGCGGTCGGTGACGCATTCGCCCGTCACTACGCGCAGAAGGCGCAGCAGTACAGCGAGGAATCAGACGTGACAGCACAGACGCTCTTCGAGCGCGATTGGGCGGCGATCAGCAAGGGCCAGGCGATAGCGCTGGAGAGGGCGCCGGATCTTGATCGTGAACTGGTTATCTATGCCAATGCACGTTTCTCATACTGGTATATCCTGTACGATGATCTTTTGCCATGGCTCGAAGCCGGGCTGGCCGCTGCGAAACGGCGCGGTGATGATGCAAACAAAGCGCTGCTGCTGGCGCTTCATCGCGCCATTGTCGCCGAGCACCAGCAGCAGTGGGCAGAGGCGGCGCAGTGGTATCGGCAGGCGCTCGATATGCCCGGCGCCGCGCCCGCGACCCGTGCGCGTGTCTGCCTCGGGCTGGGCGTTGTCGCCGAGCGGCAGCAGCAGTGGGAAGAGGCGGCGCAGTGGTATCGGCAGGCGCTCGATATGCCCGGCGCCGCGCCTGATACCCGCGCGCGTGCTTGCAACGGGCTGGGCGCTGTTGCCGTAGAACAGCAGCAGTGGGCGGAGGCGGCGCAGTGGTATCGGCAGGCGCTCGATATGCCCGGCGCCACGCCTGACACCCGCGCGCGTGCTTGCAACGGGCTGGGGTATGTCGCCGCAGAACAGCAGCAGTGGGCGGAGGCGGCGCGGTGGCGTCGGCAGGCGCTCGATATGCCCGGCGCCGCGCCTGATACCCGCGAGCGTGCCTGCCACGGGCTGGGTGTTGTCGCCGAGCGCCAGCAGCAGTGGGTGGAGGCGGCGCAGTGGTATCAGCAGGCGCTCGATATGCCCGGCGCCGCATCCGACACCCGCGCGACTGCCTGCCACGGGCTGGGCAATGTCGCCTATGCTCAGAAGAACGTTCGTGAGGCGCGACAGCACTACTCGCGCGCAATCGAGCTTCAGCCGGCAAACGCCATCGCCTACCGCAATCGCGGATTAACGTGGGCGGCCGAGAACCCTCCTGACTATGAGCGGGCGCTCGCGGATGCCCGGCGCGCGCTCGAGTTGGACTCCGCATATGAAAATGCGCGCAGGGATGTTGAGCGGTATGAGCAGGCTCTCACTGCGCCTGATACCCGTGCTCGTGCCTGTCTAGAGCAAGGCAATGTCGCCGAGCGCCAGCAGCAGTGGGCGGAGGCGGCGCAGTGGTATCAGAAAGCCTTCGACACGTCTGGCGCTGCCGATACCCGCGCTGATGCCTGCATCGGGCTGGGCGATGTCGCCGCAGCACAGCAGCAGTGGACGAAGGCAGCGGAGTGGTATGCGCAGGCGCTCGCCATTCCCGATGCCGCGCCCGCGACCCACGCTGCTGCCTGCCTCGGGCTGGGTGATGTCGCCTACGCTCAGAAGAACGTTCGTGAGGCGCGACAACACTTCTCGCGCGCAATAGAGCTTTGGCCGGCACACGCCATCGCCTACCGCAATCGCGGGTTAACGTGGGCAGCCGAGGTTCCCCCTGACTATGAGCGGGCGCTCGCGGATGCCCGGCGCGCGCTTGAATTGAGTCCCGCGTTTGACGATGCGCGCAGGGATATTGAGCGGTATGAGCAGGCTTTGAAGCAGCAGCAATTGAATCCGGCGTTTTTGTATGAGCAGGCATTGAAACGCGCCCTTGAAGATGCGCGCCGGGATGTTGTATTGAATCGCACCCTTGAAGATGCGCGCAGGGATGTTGAGCGGTCTGAGCAGGCTTCGAAGCGACGGAACCGAAATCGGCCTAATCGAAAGCGCAACCAGGGCCGATAGCCCATCTGCAGCGATCAAAGGTGATTATTCGGTCGCTATACCCAATTCTGCCATTGCGCCTGCGCCGGGCCGGACGTCCCTACTTCCCACTCTGCATTCCCCGCGCGGCGACTGAAATGATGAAGGTTGAGCATTATGGCGGTAGGAGAAGACATCCGCCATCGCCCGTCGTCAGGCGTGACTCCGCTCGTGCGGGCTGATGGAGATTGAGAAATAAATCCGCTATCCCGCGCTAGCCGTGGGGCTGAAGCCCTCGGCTAGCCAAGGCGAAGCCCGCCTGCGCGGGCTATGGCGGAATAATTACTCAAAGACCATAAGCCCTCCCTGAGCGCGTGGAAGTCCCTGCGGGGCTGGGGCGCAGCGGGCTGAAGCCCTCCCTGAGCGCGTGGAAGTCCCTGCGGGGCTGGGGCGCAGCGGGCTGAAGCCCTCCCTGAGCGCGTGGAAGCCCCTGCTGCGGGGCTGGGGCGCAGCGGGCTGAAGCCCTCCCTGAGCGCGTGGAAGTCCCTGCGGGGCTGGCGTGTCGGTTATCCTGGCCATGTGCCAGGGGAACCTGGGTTGATCCAGCCCGCAGGGCTTGCCCGACTTCAGGTAGGGCTTATAGAGATTGAGAAATAAATCCGCTATCCCGCGCTAGCCGTCGGGCTGAAGCCCTCGGCTATGCAAGGCGAAGCCCGCCTGCGCGGGCTATACCGGATTATTTCTTCAAAGACCATAATTTCGGTCTACACTCCGCCTCGCGCGCTCGACGCGGCGACCGAAATGAATTTCGGTCTACACGCCGCCTTGCGTGCCCGACGCGATGACCGAAATGATGGAGATTGAGAATTTATAGCGGTTCTCACAAAGGTTGAACCCAATGGACGACGCCTCGTGCGACATCTCTCCGTGTCCTCGGCGTCTCCGCGTGCATCAGACCGGCTCACGCGGAGGCGCGAAGGCGCGGAGACACGTACATTGTATCAGTGAAGGGCAGACCGGTTGCCTGCCATCCGTGCTCATCCGTGGGTTATTCTTCAACGCATGCGGGCGAGACGCCCGCGCTCCCAGGTTTCAGGCATGCGGGCGAGACGCCCGCGCTCCCAGGTTCCAGGCGCTCAGCGAGGGCTGATGGAGATGCTGAAGCCCTCGGCTATGCAAGGCGAAGCCCGCCTGCGCGGGCTGGAGCGGAATAATTACTCAAAGACCATAAGTCCTCGGCCATCCAGGGCAAAGCCCGCCTGCGCGGAACGCGACGTTGCTCGTGCGGGCTGAAGCCCTCCCTGAGCGCATGGAAGCCCCTGCGGGGCTGGCGTGTCGGTTATCCTGGCCATGTGCCGGAGGAACCTGGGTTGATCCAGCCCGCAGGGCTTGCCCGACTTCAGCCAGGGCTTCAGCCCGCCTGAGGTGCGCGCTACCCGCCGCATTGCTGCCATCCGGTTTGCAGCGGCACTCAAGTGTAGAGTTTTTGGGAGAGATGAGCGATGTTCTGCATTCCCGTGCGCTTTTGCCCCTCATCCCCCCTGCCCCCTTCTCCCACAAGGGGAGAAGGGGGAGTTTGGGCGTCCTGATGGCTGAAACGGAAGATGGCACGCAGGCGCTTGCCAAAAAATCCACCCCTGTGAGGGCTGCGGCGGAGGGGATACTCTTTGCCATCCGTGCGCATCCGTTATATCCGTGCCAATCCGTGTTCTCTTCCGGCTCTCCGATGCAGAGCACGCCTGCGCGCCGCGCGAACTCCAACGGTGACCCTATCGCCTATCGCCTATCGGCTATCAGTTATCGCCTATCGCCTATCGCCTATCACCTATCGCCTATCGGTTATCGGTTATCGGCTAAGAAGTTTTGCTCGCCAGCACCTCGCGTACCACCTCGATCCCGCGCACCAGTTGAACATCATTGCTGCGCAGCAGGTCGTCCAGGCTCAGCGCCGCTGCTTCAGCCGGTGTGAGCGGCGCAACTCCCGGCGCCAGCGCAATCAGTTCGTCGGGTTGAATGCCAGCCCCGCGCACCACCCTGCCTTTGGGGGTCAACCACTGCGAGGTTCCCAGGCGCACCTGGGCGCCGCCTTCCAGATCGAACGGTCGTAGAACAGTTGCGGTACCAAATGTTGCCTGACCGATGACGCGCGCGCGTCCGTTTTCCTGCAATGATCCGGCAAGGATCTCGGCGGCGCTGGCACTGTTGCCGTTCACCAGCACAACCATGGGAATATCGAGCGCCAGGCCCCCTTCGCTCGTCGTGTATGGGCGACGTGAACTATCACGCTCCTGTTCGAGCAGGACAGTGGTTCCTTCCGGCATGAACTGGCTTGCTACCGCAACCAGTTGCGTCACCAGCCCGCCGGGGTTGTTGCGCAGATCGAGAATGATCGCCTGCGCTTCCTGCGACCGTATATCGAGCAGCGCCTGTTGCAGTTCCGACCCGGTGCGCTCGGCGAAGCGGTTGATCCGGATCAAGGCGATACGGTCGGGCAACATGCGCCACGTTACACTGGGAACATTCACTTCTTCGCGCGTAATAGTGACATCGAATGGCGCGGCAATGCCGGGACGCTGAATGGTGAGAACAACCTGCGTCCCCTTCGGTCCACGCACGCGATTCCGCAATTCTTCGACCGTTACGCCGCGCACATCGTACCCATCAACACGCAGGATCAGGTCGTCCGGGCGTAATCCGGCGCGTTCGGCGGGCGACCCCTCGATTGGGGCGACGATCCGGGGCTGTCCATCGCGCACATCGATGTAGGCGCCAATCCCCTCGAACCTTCCAGAGAGCGCCTCACGTTCCCGACGGGCTTCTTCCGCATTCAGGTAGCGTGTGTGTCCCTGATCTCCCAGGCTATCGAGCATGCCATGAATGGCGCCGTCGCTCATGCGCTGCGGGTCTATCGCTTCCGGATCGACAAAATTGTCGCGCGCGAGTTGCCAGACGCGCCAGAAATTGCCAAGCGCCTCACATTCGTGCGCTTGCAGCGGACATGGATGCGTCAGCCGCAACGCAAGCAGATACCCGCCGCCGATCCCCAGCGCCAGCACGAATGCCAGCAGGGGCATCACCAGCCAGATCGGGAGTTGGAGACGCACCAGTCGTTGTAGAGCAGTCATTGGTCAATTGTTTCTTTTACATTCAAGCTATACACCGGTAATTATACGGCGATGAATGCCGTTATGGGGCGCTGAAGAAGATTGAGAACTTATAGCAGTTCTCAAATACGTTAACCCTCGTCCGGGTCTGCCGCGTTGCGCGAGGCGCCCACTTCCAGCGACGGGTGTGGGGGCACGGCATGCCGTGCCCCCCACGGCGCCGCCTCGAGGTGGCACGTGAAGCGCTCGTTTCCAGCGACGGGTGCAGCCCCGTCTGACAGACCTTGCAAGACCTGCGCGCTCTCTCCGCGCCTCCGCGTGAGCCGGTCTGATGTACACAGAGACGCGGAGCACGCGAAGGGATGGCACACAAGGCGTCTGCTTTCGATGGCGGGTGCAACCCTGCTCAACAAGACCAATCTTTGTGAGAACTGCTATAATCCGGTATGCGCCTCTTGCCGTCGGGCTGAAGCCCTCGGCTATGCAAAGCGAAGCCCGCCTGCGCGGGCTAGAGCGGAATAATCACTCAAAGACCATAAGCGCAGGTGCGGCGCGCGTATCGCGGTATAATGTCAATTGCATGGTCTGGCAATCCGGAGGCGCCATGGCACAGGTGATGATCTCTCAGCATCCGCTCGTCCAGCACAAACTGACGCTGCTGCGTCGGGCGACGACCGAACCGAAGAAGTTTCGTGAACTGGTGCGCGAACTGTCGCAATTTCTGTTGTACGAAGCCACGCTTGATCTCCCGCTCCAGGAACGGATCGTTGACACGCCGCTCGCACCCTACCACGGTCATCGGATCGCCGAGCGCGTCGGTCTGGTGCCGATTCTGCGCGCCGGGCTGGGCATGGTCGATCCGATCCTCGATCTCATACCGACTGCCCACGTCTGGCATCTGGGTCTCTACCGCGACCACGCGACGCTCAAACCGGTCACCTACTACAACAAACTTCCTCCAGAAGTGGATGTCGATCTCTGCCTGGTGCTCGATCCTATGCTTGCCACCGGCGGCTCGGCGGTGGCGGCGGTGACCGTGCTGAAAGAGTGGGGCGCGAGCCGGATTAAGTTCCTCGGTTTGATCGCTGCGCCAGAAGGGGTGCAGGCATTGCACCAGGAGCACCCCGATGTGCCGATCCATCTGGCGGCGATCGACGATTGTCTGAACGATCACGGATATATTGTCCCCGGTCTGGGGGATGCAGGTGATCGCCTGTTTGGGACGGGTTAACCTATGAGTTGTGCGCGTCCGGCATCAGTAGGCGAGGCGCTATGTCGCTCCTGACCGTGGCAGCGCTGATAAGCGCCTTTGTAATCGCTTTCGTCGTGACTGCGCTGACCGTTCCGCCGGTCATCCGGCTGTGCGAGCGACGCGGGTGGGTGCAGCATCCCGGTGGACGTCGTTCCCACGTGCGACCGACTCCCAATGTCGGCGGCATTGCGATCTACGCTGGCTTCGTGACTTCACTGCTCGCAACGTTCATATTCACCTCCGCCGAGCCGTCGTTGCAACGTTCAGAATTCGAGGTTTTGCGTATTGGGCTGCTGTTGCTTGGCGGGACGGCAATCTTCCTGGTTATGTGGGTGGACGATGTGGTTGAACTCTCGTGGCTCCCCAAGTTTGCGGCGCAAGCCGGTGCAGGGCTGATTGCGGTCGGTCCGTACCTCTGGGATCAGCGACGCTACCCTGATGCGCTGGGCTTGCCAACCGAAGCGCGCGGCATTTTGTTGACCGCCTTCAATGTGCCGTTCATCGGGCAGGTCAGCCTGTGGGATGCCAGCCCGTGGCTGGCAATCGCGGCGACGGTGTTCTGGTTGGGGTGGATGGCGAATACGATCAACTGGTCGGACGGGCTTGACGGGCTTGCGGCAGGGGTGTCGTTGATCGCAGCATTGATGCTGGCGCTGCACGCGCTGCGCCTCGATCCGCCGCAGCGAACGGTTGCGCTCGTGCCCCTTGCGCTCGCCGGGGCGTGCGCCGGATTTCTGATCTTCAATCTGCCGCCGGCGCGTATTTTTATGGGTGATAGCGGTGCAGAGTTTCTCGGTTTTCTGCTGGGCGTCAGTGCGATCATCGGCGGAGCGAAACTGGCGACGGTGCTGCTGGTGCTGGGTGTGCCGATCCTCGATGTCGCCTGGCTGATCGTGGCGCGCACTGCATCTGGCAGGCAACCTGCGCAGGGTGGGCGTGATCATCTTCACCATCGCCTGCTCGATAGCGGCATGTCAGCACGCCAGATCCTGGCACTCTACTGGGGATTGAGCGCCAGTTTCGGGTTGCTCGGAATCGCCGACATCAGCCCATCCGCCAAACTGATCGGTCTGGCGCTGCTGTTGCTGATCGGCGCCGGATTGATCGTCTACGCCACGCGTCGCGTTCCTGCGCGTTCGCCGCAGTGATCCTCACCGACGTTCGTACCTGCCCATCAGGGTGGCAGTCGCCAGCACGTGACCACGCATTGCCGCCTCGACATCGCGCCGTGCGGCGCCGGCTGGCAGGTTCAGTGAAGGAATATCCAGCGCCGACAGACGGAAGAAGTAGCGGTGGGCGCCTCTGCCACGCGGCGGGCACGGACCGCCATAGCCGCGTCTGCCAAAATCGTTGCCGCCTGCCAGCCCTGTGTCCTGTTCTCCTTCCGCCAGTTCTGTGTGCGTGCCGGGAATATCGTACAGTACCCAGTGCGTAAACGTGCCGCCTGGTGCGTCCGGATCGTCCATGATCAGCACATAACTGGCGGCTGGCGGAGCGCCCTCCCAGCGGAGCGGCGGCGAACGGTCGGCGCCGTCGCACGTGTGCTGACGCGGAATCATCGCGCCTTCTGAGAACGATGCGCTTGTCAGCGTGAATGTCATCGTACTGCCTCCTTCGGGCGGCGCTGAACCGCATGCGCAGATCGCCGCACCAATGATAATCAGCACCGATTGCCGGAATAGACGGGAAATGGTTTGTGTGGACATGATACACCCCCACGGGTGCAAGGCGCAGCGGCGCGGCGCTCCTACCAGGTGCATAGCTACCAGGAGCGCAGCAGCGCGGCGCCACTACGACGATCCGCCCGATCCGCGCGCGATGCTGATGAACAATGTTGCGCCAGCGCTGATCAGGGCGATCAGCGCGCCTGCCGCCAGGATGATCACGGGCCATCCTTCCCATCCGCCGATGGCTGCTGCGATTGCCAGACCTGCCAGTCCCAGCGTTGCCGCCAGGACGATAAGACCGAGCGCGATACGCGCTCCTGCCTGCGACAGCGCTGCGGCCAGGCGCCGCATTTCCATCTCGCGCGTCTGGATGCGGATCTCTCCTTCGTTCAACCGCTGAACCAGGGTGCTCATCTGACCCGGCAGGGCGCTGACGATCCCGCGCATTTCCTCGAGTTCGCGCAGCGCACGGCGCAACTGCGCATCGGGGCTGTTCAGTTGCGCCAGGGCGCGCATCGCGTAGGGTCGGGCGATACCGAAAACGTCGAGTTGCGGATCGATCTGGACGCCAATGCCCTCCATCATGATAATTGCCTTCAACAATAGCGCCAGCGGCGCGGGGAGGCGCAGACGGTGACGTTGCAGGAGCGTCAGCAACTCTTCGCCCATTTCCCGCGCAGACAGTTCTGCCAGCGACCGATCAACGACGTGATCGACAAAGCGACGCATATCGCGTCGCAGCGCTGGGGAGAGTTCGCGCTGTGTCAGAACGCCCAACCGCTGTAACGCCCGCAACGCTCCATCAGCGTCGCGCTCAAGCAGTGCCACCAGAAGCAGCAGCAGATCGCCGGTCATCTCACGGTCGAGCGCAATTGCCTGCCCGAAGTCCACTGCACCGATCACCTCGCCTGGAAGGGCGAACAGATTGCCCGGATGGGGATCGCCCTGGAAGAACCCATCAACGAAGATTTCTTGCAGGATCAGTTCCAGGCTGTGCCGCGCCAGGCGCTTCCGATCCATACCGGCTGCATCCATGCCTGCAATGTCGGTGATCTTGATGCCAGCGATGCGCTCGGTCGTCAGGACGCGAGTGCTGGTGTGGCTCCAGAAGACACGCGGGATGCAGACATGCGGATTGCCGGCAAAATTAGCACGAAAGCGCTCAGCGTTGCGCCCTTCGCGGCGATAGTCCAGTTCGGCGCGCAGGGTGACGCCAAACTCCCATACCAGTTCGACCAGGTCATACTGCTCGCCAAAGGCGGTATTCTGCTGCGCCAGCGCCGCCAGTTCCGACAGGATCGCCAGGTCGATCACGACGAGTTGCTGGATGTCCGGGCGCTGCACTTTGACGACCACTGGCGTGCCGTCGGGCAGTTCGGCGCCATGCACCTGCCCCAACGACGCCGCTGCCAGCGGTTCTCGCTCGAAACAGCGAAAGAGGGTGTCGATCGGTCGATGCAGTTCCGCCTCGATGGTCGCAATGGCGACATCGGCAGGAAACGGGGGTACGGTATCCTGCAGTTTGTTCAGTTCTTCGATCCACGCTGGCGGCAACAGGTCAGGGCGGGTGCTCAGCATCTGCCCCAGTTTGACGAACGTTGGACCGAGATCGGTCAACGCCAGGCGGAGGCGCTCCGGACCACTGATCGGATCAGGCGCCGGACGGCGCATGATCCGACGCGGCATCGAGAGGAGGGTTGTGAGACCTAATTGATCCAGCAGGTAGCCGAAACCATACTGCCAGAACACCTGCGCAATCTGGCGGTATCGACCAAGGTAGCGCGCCTGACGAACGAGAGGCCACATATGATTGCCTGTACGGGAGTCCCCGTAGACGCAGCGCCGCTGCGCCCCAACGGCGCTGCGCCCCTACGGCGCCTGTAACAACCGCTCCACCACTCCCTCACCCAGGGCTGCGGCGACGTGACGCGCCAGGTGATCGTAGGGGTCGGTCGGTGGCGCCGGGGCGCCGGTTGAATACCATCCGAGCGAACGTAGCCATGCACGGCGAAATTCGTCATTCGCAAAAATGCCGTGCATATAACAACCCCATATACGCCCATCAGTGCTGATATGTCCGTCACTTTCGTGCGTTGGTTGGCTACTACGGCACACAATGGTCAGAAGTGGACGTTCTTCCCTGATTGCGCGCGTTCGCCCCATGTGGATTTCGTACCCTTCCAGCAGTCCGCTGGATGCCCAGGGAGCATGCGCCTGCGCGGAGATACGAACGGTGCGCTTCTCACTGCTGAAGACCGTCTCGACCGGAAGCACTCCCAACCCCGGTTCTTCGCCGCCCTGCCCCTCAACGCCAGCCGGGTCGCTGATCCGTTCGCCGAGCAGTTGATAGCCGCCACAGATGCCGACAATCGCGCCGGGAAACCGGCGCAGCGCTGTGTCGAAACCGCGTTCGCGCAACCAGCGCCGTGCTGCCAGCGTGTGCTTTGTGCCGGGAAGGATGACGGCAGCGGCGTTCGCCATTTCATCGGGACGGGTAATGTAGCGCACGACAACGCCAGACTCGCGCGCCAGCGGATCAAAATCGTCGAAGTTGGCGATGGCTGGCAGGTGAACGACCGCAATCGTCAGTCCAGCGTTCGGGGTGTTGCTGCCGCGCTCCAGCGCAACCGCATCTTCCTCTGCTACACGCAGGTCTTCGATCCACGGAACCACGCCAAGCACCGGCAGCCCGCTACGCTGTTCCAGGATTCGCACCCCTTCCTCGAAAAGCGCCGGATCGCCACGAAAACGGTTGACGATCAACCCCCGCACCAGGGCGCGTTCCTCCGGTTCGAGCAGCATCAGGGTGCCGAGCAGTTGGGCGAAAATACCGCCGGTGTCGATGTCGCCGACGAGTACAACACGCGCCTGTGCGTAGGTTGCCACCCGCATGTTCACAATGTCGCCCGCCTTGAGGTTCAGTTCCACCGGGCTTCCCGCTCCCTCGGCGATGACCAGGTCGTAGCGGGCGCGTAGCGCGTCGAGGTTGCGGGTGACGACGTTCCACAACATCTCCTTGCGCTGCCAGAAATCGCGTGCGTCGAGGGTGCGCCAGGGGCGCCCTTCGACAATGATCTGGCTGCGCCGATGCCCCTCTGGTTTGATCAGGATCGGGTTCATCTCAACCGTCGGTTCGATCCGCGCTGCGGCAGCCTGTACCGCCGTGCTGCGCGCAATTTCGCCGCCGTCGAGGGTTACGGCGGCGTTGTTGCTCATATTCTGCGCCTTGAAGGGCGCGACGCGCAATCCGTACCATGTTGCGATGCGGCAGAGCGCCGTGACCAGCACGCTCTTGCCGACTGAGGATGCGGTGCCGAGCACCATCATGACCGGCGCTGTCATACGATCTCCTTCCAGGCGTCGATGAGACGAGCGTTCTCCTCCGGTTGGCGCGGCGCTACCCGCACCCACTCCGGTAACCCAAAAGATGCACAATCGCGCACAACGCATCCATGTTGAAGCAGGCGCATTCGCACTGCTGCGCCGTTGCTGCAATGCACGAGCATGAATGGCAACGCTGCACGCCAGACCTTCAGCCCCAACCGGCGCAACCCCGTCTCGAGGTCGTCGCTGGCTGACCATACCTGCGGGAGCGTGGCAGGCAGAAACGCAGTATCAGCCAGAGCGGCGAGACCTGCCGCCTGTGCGGCGCTGTTGACGCTCCACGCTGGCTGAAAGCGACCGATGCTCGCCACAATCGCCGGGTGCGCGATCAGGTAGCCGAGACGCAGTCCTGCCAGCGCGTAACTTTTGGTGAGTGAGTAGAGCCGGATCAGGTTTGGCGGCGATCCCTCGTCCAGTGGGTCGCGCAGATCACGCAGACCGCGCTGGAACGCATGGTACGCCCGGTCAACGACGAGAAAGCCGTCGCAGTCGGCGCACAGCCGGGCAAGGTCGCATATCGCAGCAGGTTCTACACTGACGCCGGTGGGATTGTTCGGGGCGCACAGCCAGGTCAGACGCGGATTGATACGCCGGATGGCAGCACTCAGCGTCGTGATGTCGCAACGAAACCCATCCTCCGGTTGTGTCCGCACCTCGACGATCTGCATCTGGTGCAGGCGACTGGCGTGCTCATATTCACCATAGGCAGGCGCGATGACCAGCGCCGTTGCGTGCGGTCTGGCGAGGGTGTGGGCGATCAGGTGGATCAGTTCATTCGCGCCGTTCCCCACAAGTATCCGATCCGGTTCGCATCCGTGGAGATGCGCCAGCCGCATCCGCAACCGGAGACAACTCCGGTCGGGGTATGGCGCCGGGTCGAGCGCCGAGAGTGCCGCACGCACACTGGACGGTGGACCGAACGGATTCAGGTTGCTGCTGAAATCGGTCACCTGTTCTGGCGCGATCCCCAGCGCCGCACATTCGGCGTGGTCGATGGCGCCATGCGCTACCTGGTCGAACGCGCCCATGCCGCCTCCAGCGCATACAACTCAACCGGAATGCCGCATACCACCAGGTAGACCTCGTCGGCGACGGCGGCGACCCGCTGATTGGCGCGCCCAAGCAGATCGCGGTACTGCCGTCCAAGCGGATATTCCGGTACGATACCCATACCCACTTCGTTTGTGACGATGATAAGACTCAACGCGCGTTCGTCGGCAATCTTCAGGATTGCGCTGAGTTCCTGCTCAACGAACGGCGCCGGGTCGTCTTCGTGCGCCAGCAGCAGGTTGCTGACGAGAAGCGAGAGACAGTCGAGCAGCACGACCGAACCGGGCGCAAGTGACGCCAGCGCCGCAGCAACGTTGCGCGGCGCTTCGATCGTTTTCCAGGCGGCAGGACGACGGCGACGATGGTGCGCGATCCGCTCGCGCATTTCATCGTCGCCGGCTTCGGCGGTTGCCAGGTACATCACGTGCTCGCTGAGACGCGCGGCATACTGTTCGGCGCGCATGCTCTTGCCGCTGCGTGCGCCGCCGGTGAAAAGAACAATCCGGCTCATACTGTTGCTCCGTGCCGAAAGGCGGCAGCTGCAGCGACGAACCGCTGCGCTGCGTGCGGGCACGCCAGGAAATGGATGTGGATGTACGATGCCAGCGCATTATGCACGATTGCCCCCTCCTTGAAGGTCGCCGGACGCATGGCATCCGGCAGGCAGGCGTAGAGCCAGGGCAGGTGCATGGGGCGCTCTTCCCAGATAGAATAGTGAAACTCGTGACCGCGCAACGTTTCGCCCTCCCGCCAGAGCCAGGTATCGCATCCAGCGCGCACTGTGCGATAGCCGAGGGTCAGGCGCGACGTCATCACCGAACGACCGGCGAGCGCGCCAACCATGGGATGCGTCTGTCCTGCGGCATCGATGATCGCTTCGGTCAGATACATCAAGCCGCCGCATTCGGCATACACCGGCATACCGGCAGCAATAGCGGCGCGGATGGCGTTCATCAATTCGCGGTTGGCGCTGAGCGGTTCGGCATACAGTTCGGGGAAACCGCCACACAGGTAGAGCGCTGCGGTTCCTTCCGGCAGTGCAGTATCGCGCAACGGGCTGAAGAAAGCAATCGTCGCACCCGCAGCGCGGAGCAGGTCGAGATTGTCTTCGTACAGAAAACTGAACGCCTCATCGCGCGCTACGGCGATGATCGGCGGCACACCGGCAGGTACGCTTTCAAAACGAGGAAGCGCCATGTCGTGGTCGACGAGTGGCGGCGCCGCACGCGCCAGCGCGATCAACCGGTCCAGATCGATAGTCGCTTCGACCCGTTGGCGCACCTCACTCAGCCATGCCTGCCAGCGCCCCGGCTCCGCCACCGGGATGAGTCCAAGATGTCGTTCGGGAAGGGTAAGCGCATCGTCGCGTTGCAGGTAGCCGATCACCGGCACACCGACGCTTCCTTCGACAGCTTCCTGCACCATCTGCGCGTGACGCAGGCTGCCGATGCGGTTGAGAATCACCCCTGCAATCGACAACCGCCGATCAAAGTCGCGCAACCCGGCGACGAGTGCGGCTGCGGTGCGCGCCATCGCTCGCGCATCGAGGACGATCACAACCGGGGTGGCGGTCAGACGCGCGATGTGCGCACTGCTGCCGGTGTCATCAGCGCCGGAGTAGCCGTCGAACAACCCCATCACCCCTTCAATAAGCGTCAGATCGGCGCCTGCGCTGCGCCGCGCCAGAATACCGGCGATCTGTTCCGGCGGCGTCAACCAGGCATCGAGATTGAAACAGGCGCGCCCTGACGCCAGCGCGTGATACCCCGGATCGATATAATCCGGTCCGCATTTGAACGGTGCAACTGTCAGACCGCGCGCAGTCAGCGCGGCAATCAGTCCGGCGGTGATCGTCGTTTTGCCGCTGCCGCTCATTGGCGCAGCAAGCAGCAGACGAGGCAGGGCAGGCATTATTCATCCTCCCAGAACATATGGTGTGCGGGCATGCTCGCAGGATCGAACCAGGCGAGGGTGTCGTTCAACGCCGCAACGTCGCCGACGACCAGGATGGCAGGTGGCGGAAGCATTGCGCGTTGTTGGGCATCGGGAAGAGTTGCCAGCGTTGCGCGCAGAGTTCGCTGCTGCGCCGTCGTTCCGCGGCTGATCAGGATCGCCGGTGTGAGCGGGTCGCGCCCGGCAGCGATGAGCTTCGCACAGACCACGTCGAGGCGGGTGAGCGCCATGAGTACCACCAGCGTCGGCATGGCAGCCAGGGCGCGCCAGTCGATGCCACTGGCAGTCTCCGATGCCTCATGGGCGGTCACGACTGCAAATGCCGACGCGACACCACGTTGGGTCAACGGCACGCCAGCATAGGCAGGCACACCAATTGCCGATGAGACGCCGGGGACGATTTCATACGGCAGGCCCGCCGCAGCAAGCGCCGCTGCTTCCTCGCCTGCGTGCCCGAAAACGCAGGGGTCGCCACCCTTCAACCGGACCACCTGCAACCCGTTATGCACCAGGCGCACTATCAGTTCGTTGATCCGCTCCTGCCGCAACGCATGATGCCCCGGACGCTTGCCGACGAAGATGCGCTCAGCATGCGACGGCGCTTCGTCGAGCAGTTCAGGAGCGATCAGACGATCATAGAGAACAGCGTCAGCCTGACGCAGCACGGTCAGACCTCGCATCGTGATCAGGTCGGCGCGACCAGGACCGGCGCCGACCAGGTATGCTTTGCCGGTCATAGGATTCAACCTTCAACCTTCAACCTTCAACCTTCAACGTTCATAACTCCAACATTCCAACGTTCAACGTTCAACGTTCAACCTTCCAACCTTCAACCTTCAACCTTCAACCTTCCAACCTTCAACCTTCAACCTTCCAACCTTCAACCTTCAACATCCCCCTCCCCCAGCCACTGTGCAAGCGCGTTGCGCAGGGCAACGGCGCGCGCCGGAGCAACCCCGCCACTGCTGACCGCAATCGTGATTCCGCCGGAGCGGTGGACGGCGGGAACATGGAAACTTCCCTCCTCTGGTGCGTCGGCAACGTTGCAGAGGATGCCTGCAGCGGCGGCATTGCGCGCAATCTGTGCGTTGACATCGCGCTGATCGGTGGCGGCGAAGACCAACCACACGCCTGCGAGATCGCCCGGTTCGTATTCGCGCCGGTTCCACACGATCAACCCGGCATCCGCCCAGGCTGCCAGATGGGGTGTAGCGGTCGGACTGACCAGGCGCACCGGGATGCCTGCATTCAGCAATCCGCGCACCTTGCGTTCACCCACGGCGCCGCCGCCGATCACCACGGCAGACAGATCGCCCGGATTGATCAGCGTCACCGGATAGTCTCGCTGCGTTCCGGGGATCGGTGCATCGCGCCGGTCGGCTGCCGTCTCCTCCAGAACGACCTGCCCCTTCCGCGCATATCCGCGCGGCGTCGCCATGCGGTTGCCGAGAATGTAACTCTGACTGTTTCCGATCAGCACGACGGTGAACATATCGGCGCACGACGGGTCTGCGGCTGCCAGAGTCGTCAGGGTGATGCGTTCATCGGCACGGGAGACGTTGCGCCCGAATGCGACCGGCGTCGTCGGGGGACGGTGGGTGCGCATGATGTTCAGGGCAGCGTCAAGTTGCCAGTCGCGCCCGCGCGACCGCGGATTGTACAGCGCAACGATGAAATCCGCCTGCGCCGCCGCCCGCAACCGGCGTTCAATGACATCCCAGGGTGTCAACAGATCGCTCAGGCTGATGATGCACATGTCGTGACCGATCGGTGCGCCGAGTCGCGCGGCAAGCGCCTGAAATGCGCTGATCCCTGGCACAACATCGACTGCCGGATGATCGCCAGTCCACCCTTCGTCACGCAGTATCTCGAAAACAGGCGCAGCCATGGCGTAGATGCCAATATCACCGCTGCTGATCAGCGCCACCCGGCGACCGGAACGCGCAACTGCGATTGCCTGCCGCGCACGCCCGATCTCGTCGCCCATCGCGGGGGTGACGATCACTTCCTGCCAGGGTTGCAACAGGGGACGGATCAGATCGATGTAGACACGATACCCGGCAACCACATCGGCATCGCGCAATGCTGCGTGCGCTGCATATGTGAGATGACCCAGATCGCCGGGTCCAATGCCGACGAGAGTCAGGACGCCGGAAGGATGCGCTGCTGGTGCGGTCGTCGCAACATTCGATGGCTGGTATGGCGTATCGTTCCGCAGCGCCACGGCGACGGTGCACCGCCGGAAGGCACGCTTCGGAACGAGCAGATCGCCGCCGCCTGCAATCATGGCGCACGGCTCGGCAACACCTGGCAGGTCGAAATGGGTGACGGCGGCGCTTGGGCTGAACCTTGCAGCGTCGAGGGCGGTGATCTCAGAGCGCGAGACCACGTGGAGCGGAACGTTGAGTCGACCGGCGATCTCAACCAGTCCCGGTTCGTCGGCTTTGATGTCGGCGGTGGCAAGCGCTCCCACGCACTGCTCGTCGAGACCGGCATCGGCAAGGGTTGTGCGCAGCGCGTCGTGCAATTCATCGACCGACACGCCGCGCCGACACCCGATGCCGACGATCAGGACCGGCGGCAGGTAGCGAACACTCTTCTCGCGTAGCGTTTGCCAGAGATCGTCGATCCGACGATGCGTGACCAGGAGCGCAGCCGCAAACCGGGGATCTGTCAGGCTCGCCGGATCATCGACATATTCGAGGTTCGGGCAATCCGCCCCCTGTTCGATCACCAACCGACGCGCATCGGGGAGCGCTGGATCGACAAAGCACCCCACCAGGTCGCCGTTCACCAGGCACGCCATCGTATGCGTCAGCGCCGAGTCATCGGCGATTTGCCAGCCCCTGTCGCGTCCCAGCAGGTCGAGCGCCGGAAGTCCACGCGTATCGCTGGCAGTGGTGATGGCAGCCTGTCCGCCGGTGATCGCGGCGATCCGGCGCGCCAGGTCGTTCGCGCCAGCCTGGTGCCCGCCAAGCAGGGGAATGACAAACCTGCCGCTCTCATCGAGCACAACGACTGCCGGATCGATGGTTTTGCGGGCAATGAGCGGAGCAATGGCGCGCACGGCGATGCCGCTCGCCATGATCAGCACCAGCGCACGATAGTCGCCCCAGCAGGTGCGCACTTCGTCCAGCAGTGCGGCGGTGTATGGGGTTGCATACGGCGCTTCAGCAGCGAATTTTGCCGGTACGTGCGCGGCGGCGCGCAATTCCGCCGCCAGGCGCGCCGCCAGGCGCGTTCCTGCACGGGTGACGGCAATGATGACGGTGTCTGCATTCACGCCTGATCTCCACTCTGATCTGCACGGCGAAAACGGTGCGTATACGTCCGGTCGTAGAGGCGACTCGCAGCCCGCTGTGGCGATCGTTTCAGTGCAGGATCGAGCGCCGGGCTGACCAGAATGAGCGCCTGGCGCGTGAAGCCGGCAGCTCTGACCTTCGCTGCAATATCACCCAGCGTTCCCTGGATGATCGTTTCGTCGGGCCAGGTGACGCGGTGCAGCACGACCACCGGTGTCTCGCGGGTGTATGCGCCGCCTGCCAGGAGTTCGTCCACCACGCGCTGCATGCGGGTGACGCTGAGGTAGATCGCCAGCGATGCGCCGTGCGCTGCCAGACGGTGCAGTTCTTCGCGCGGCGGCATGGGAGTGCGCCCGGCAGCACGGGTAAAAATGATGGTCTGCACCACTTCGGGGACTGTTAGTTCGACGCCGAGACGGGCGGCGGCGGCGAATGCCGCAGTAACCCCTGGAACGATCTCGTAGGGGATGCCACGTGCGTCGAGCGCTGCCATTTGCTCGTGAATGGCGCCGTAGAGTGATGGATCGCCGCTGTGGAGGCGGGCGACCACTTTCCCGGCATGCGCAGCGTCGCTCATCAGGGCAACGATCTGTTCCAGATGCATGTCCGCTGTGCCGATAATCTGGATGCCGGGGCGGGCGCAGGCAGCGGGCAGGGCGTCATCCACCAGACTGTCGGCGTAGAGGATCAGATCAGCCTGCGTCAGCAGGTCACGTCCGCGTACTGTGATCAGGTCTGGCGCGCCGGGTCCTGCACCGATGAAATAGACGGTTCCGGGAACGGCAGCGTACATCATATATGGTCTCCACGGCGAATGATCACCAGCGAAAGATAGGGGCGCCGCTGCGGGTCGATCGTGCGCAGGTCGCGCACAATCAATTCTTCTGGCATCCCGACACGCTCGGCGTACAGCGCGCGGTCGAGCAGGTCGAGTTCGGCGAGCGCCGCCACGATTGCTGGCAGCGCCGAACCCGCTTTCATCAGCACAATCGTCTCGAAGTCGGTCAACAGTCGTCGCAGCGTTGCCGCGTCCGTCTCGTAACTGGCGGGCATGATAATCATGCGCTCATCACTCATCGCCAGCGGGATGCTAGCCGTTGCTGCCGCTGCCGCAAACGATGTCACGCCGGGGATGATCGTGATCGTCACCGGCGCCTGAATTGCCGCCAGTTCGCGCCAGAGATAGACGAAGGTGCCGTAGAGCAGTGGATCGCCCAGCAGCAGATACGCTCCCCGGCGACGCCCGTTCAGTTCGGTCGCAATCGTTTCGGCGGCAGCGCGCCATGCCGGGCGCAACTGTCCGGCATCACGGGTCATCGGCAGCGGCAATGCAACGACCGTTTGACGAGCGCGGTCGATCCAGGGTTCGGCGATGCGCAACGCCAGGCTCTGATCGCCGTCGCGGCTCTGGGGAACGAAGATGACATCCGCCGCCTGGAGCGCGCGTAGCCCTTTGAGGGTGATCAATTCCGGATCGCCCGGTCCCATGCCAATGGCGATCAATGTCGCAGTTTCAGTCATGCCGGTTCTCTTTCCGCCATACAACGATAAAAACGGGGTTGAGCGCTTCGAGGCGCAGCAGCGACTGAATCGGCGTCCCGCGATTGAACTGCGCCTGAGTCAGCCGCGCGTCGGGGAGCAGCGCAGTCGCCCGATGCACGTGTTCCAGCGTGACCAGGTTCAAGACCAGGCGACCATGCGGTTTGAGGCGTTGCTGCGCCATGCTGATGATCTCCGCCAGGCGTCCGCCGCTTCCGCCAATGAAGATGGCGTGTGGATCAGGAAGACCAACGCAGGCTTCCGGCGCTTCGCCGTGGATGACCCGCAGGTTCGGCGCCGGGAAACGCCGGAGATTCTCTTGCATATGCGCAACAAATCGTTCACGTCGCTCGATGGCATACACCCGCGCAGTCGGGCAGGCGCGCGCCGCCTCGATGCCCACCGAACCGCTCCCCGCGCCAATGTCCCACAACGTCTCGCCCGGTTGCAGCGCCAGTTCCGCCAGGCTCAGCAGGCGCACTTCGCGTTTGGTGATCTGCCCGGCTTCAGTGCTGAACGATTCGTCGGGTAAACCAGGCGGCACAGCAGACGGGCGGGCGACGTCATCATTCCAGACCACGAACACATTGAGCGACGCAAAGGTTTGATCCACTGCGTCACGGAGCGTTGTGCGCACCACCCGTTGCGCAGGACCGCCCAGATGCTCGCAAATGGCGCAGCGTGTGGTTGGGGGCAGACCGGCTTCCAGCAGCACGGCTGCGATCCGGGCAGGCGTATGCTGCTGATCGGTCAGAATGGCGGCTTTCGGCGCGTGCAGTACGCCAGAAATCACCGCATCGAGCGGGCGCCCATGGGCGCTGAGAAGCGCTGCATCGTGCCAGGGTTCCGCCAGCGCCGCGAATGCCAGTTGCGCCGATGTCGGCGCCGGGATAATGTCGAGCGCATCAGGCGGCAGCGCGCGCCGCAGCGAGGCGCCGATCCCATACCACAGCGGATCGCCCGATGCGAGCACGACCGCCGACTCACCGCGTTCCCACGCAAGCTTCAGACGCTCTAGCGCCGGTTGGACCGTGGCGCCGATGACCAGTCGCTCTCCGGTGTACGCCGGGAATGCTGCCAGGTGGCGCTGCCCGCCGACGAGCAGCGTCGCCTGGACGATCCGTTCGTACAGGGCGGAAGGCAGACCCGCAGCGCCGGCATCGGTCATTCCAACCACCAGAATCGGGCGGCGCACCGTCATGACTCCTCCAGCATCTCGTCATCGTCATCGGCGTCGAACGGTGCAGCAGCGAGCCGCTCAATCAGTGGACGGGCATCGCCGACAGGGGCGATGGTGCGCAGGGGTCTGGGAACGCTGGCGCGGGCAAGCACTCTGCCGTCAAAATCAACCAGGATGGTCTCGAACCCCATCGCGCCGCCCTGCGCTTCGATAAACCGCAGGCAACTCGCCAGCGCCAGTTCGACGATGCGCTGAAGCGGCGCAGTCTGACCGTACTCCTGGCAGAGTTCCAGAAAGTGTCGCCCGGTGTTGGCATGCGCAACCGCCTCGACCAGTGCATCAGGCGCGCCAACATCACGGCAGACCTGCGCCAGGAACCCGAAATCGACCTGATTCCCCGCCACGTGGGTCTGCATATGTCCCTGAGCCGTTTTGACCATTTTGCCGATCATGCCGACAAATACGGCTTCCTCCACGCCGCATGCAACACAGGTTTTCAGCGCATCGCCGGTAAAGACGCTCAACTCGACAAATGCCAGTTCCGGCAATTCGGGGAAGATGCGCATGGCGAACTTCTCCGAGCGACCGCCGGTGCACAGCACGACTTTTGATACATGGTTGCGCGCTGCCATTTCGACCGCCTGAATGACGCTGGCGCGCCAGGAGGCAGTGCTGTATGGAAAGACCTTGCCGGTGGTGCCGAGAATGCTGATCCCGCCAACGATCCCCAGGCGCGGGTTGAGCGTTTTCTGCGCCAGACGTTCACCGTCGGGCACGCTGATGACGATCTCCAGTCCGTTGCATTCAAGGAAGGCTTCACCGTCGGGCGCGAACTCACGAACCGCGTCGCGCACATTCTCGGTGATCTGCTGGCGTGGCGCCGGATTGATCGCCGGACCGCCGACCGGCAATCCCAGACCCGGCAGCGTGACCCGTCCTACCCCAACGCCGCCGTCGATGGAAATGCCTGCACCCGGTACACGCCGCACCTGCGCGCAGATCAGGGCGCCGTGGGTGACATCCGGGTCGTCGCCAGCATCCTTGACCATGCAGCAAAAAGCCCAATCCTCGCCCTGCCGCATCTCGACCGGCGTCATGGTTGCGGTTTCGCCGATTGGCAGCGTAATGGTCACCTGTGGGGGCCACTGACCGGTCAGCAGGGCAATGGTCGCGGCTTTCGCGGCGGCGGCGGCATTGCTGCCGGTGGTGTAGCCGGTGCGGAGTCCGCGTTTGTTGCGCGGCGGAACAGTGTCACTCATCAGTAGACGGCTGTGTTATCGACCCCGGCAGCAAGACGCAGGAGTGCATTCACAATTGCAACAGCGACCGTCGAGCCACCTTTCCGCCCGATCGTTACGATCCAGTGAACATCGGAGCGCGCCATCAGCGCCTCTTTGCTCTCAACGGCATGCACAAAACCGACCGGCACACCAATGACCAGCGCCGGACGCGCACCGCCGTTGATCAGGCGCAACAGTTCATACAGCGCAGTCGGAGCATTGCCGATGGCGACGACCGCGCCGTCGAGCAGACCATTCGCATGGGCGACGCGAATACCGGCTGCACTGCGGGTCAACCCATCATCGTCGGCAATCGACAGCGCCTCACGCGAGTCGTTCAGGCAGTGCAGCGCACCGCCAAACTCGCGCACCCGTCGCTCATTGATGCCAGCACGCACCATCTGCACGTCGGCGAGCACATGGCATCCGCGACGCAGCGCTGCAACCCCGGCTTCAACGGCGCCAGGACTGGCGCGCGTAATGGTTGCAAACTCGAAATCCGCCGTGCTGTGAATGATCCGTTCGACGACCGCGTTGAGCGGCGCTTCGACATGGAAACCACGCTGCTCGAGTTCGGCGCGAATGATCGCAAACGACCGCGCAGCAATTTTCGCAGCGGTCAGCGTTTCAGCAGGAAATTCACTCATCACTCCTCCCAACCCTTCATTCGGGACGCAACACGCGCAACACGGCGACCCAGCGCACGTGCCTGCGCGAGATCCTCTTCCGTCAAAACGCCGACAGCCGTTGCGCCGTAGTACGAACCGGCGCGTTCCATCGTCGGACTCCAGGGGAGACCGACAATGATCATCCCCGAACCCAGGAACCAGTGCAGCACATTCAGCAACGTAAACTCTGTGCCGGAATGACGCCCGGCGCTGCTGGTGAATGCCGCGCCGACTTTGCCTGCCAGGCTGCCCTCTTCCCACAGATCGCCGGTGGTATCGAGCCAGCGCTTCAGCGTTCCTTTGATACCGGTCCAGTTCGGCGTTCCGATAATGATCGCGTCCGCCTCCAGCAGATCGCTCTTCTCCGCCCTGGTCGGCTGTTTGATCGTCACAGTGACGCCAGGCACGCTGGCAGCGCCCTCGGCGATGGCCTGCGCCAGCGCCGCGACCTGATTCCCGACGTCGTGCAGAATGAATACGTGACAGGAAGCAGTCATCGCCAGTCTCCTTACCTGACCCGGTACGACAGGGAAGCGTCGATTGTACAACGGGGATGATACTTCTTATTATACCGCACTGCTCATCCCAGAACATGCTCTTTCCAGTAGTGGTATGTCTTGGCGATAGCAGTGATAATGTTCTTGATCTCCCCGTCCAGCCGGAAGTCGGGTCCGGCAGGGAGATAGAGAGTCGTTCCTTCACGGCGCACACTCACATTTTCGACAACAATCGCCCGCAGCAACCAGATCGCCATCTCTTCGCTGTCGCAGACAATCCCGATCCATCCAGGCGCGCCATCGGTCACGACAGGCAACCCGGTGACCATCCGCAGACCACGGGCGAGTTCTGCGACAACGTCCCGGTACTGTTCCGGATTGGCAGTCACCGATTCGGGATGAACCGGCTCCAGGAGTGTGCCACGGTGCGGTGGACCGCCTGCCAGCGCCAGTTCACAGAATGGACTGTTCGGATCGTCCCTACCCCATACGCGATCCCATGCCACCCGCCCATCGTCATTATAGATGAGCGGCGCCGCGCCCATCGGTGCGGCGCTTACCGGCGCGCCATTCCGGTAGCGCGGCGGGAGGATTGCGGCGAGTCCCGGTGGAAGGTTGCTCGCTGTTCCTCGCAAGCCGTGGTGATGGTCGCTCGTTTGCGGTTGACCGTACTCGTCCTCGAACCCCTGCATCAACCGACGATACTTGCACAGGTCGCAGTTGACCGTCGCCCTGCCATCAAGCGCTTCTTCGTAACGCTGCACAATGGCGCGCACAACACCGTCGTGCAACCCCAGATGGTGCGCCAGCAGGATGCGTATCGCTGGATACTGTTGCCGCGCCATGTCAACCTGCTGCGTGATGCGTTGATGAATGCGCCCGGTGAAGAGCAGGTAGGGAATGACGATGATCTGATCCGCTCCCAGCGCAACGCAGTGCCGGATGGTGGTTGCAACGTCGGGGCGGGTGACGCTGTAGAAACCGTACTCAACCCACCCAAATCCGCGCCCTTCCCACAGCAGACGCGCCATGCGCGCAACATCGGAGTTGCTGTCCGGGTCGCTGCTCCCGCGCCCGATAAGCGCCAGCGCTGTCTTTTCGCGGGGAATGGTTGCGGCGACAGACGCATACGCCGCTTCGGTTCGATCTGCCACTGCCTGGAGCATCGTGTACTGAACGCCCAGCGGCGCCCCATAGCGGATGTCGAGGTCTGGATAACGCGCGCGCGCCTGATTGAGCGCCACCGGAATGTCGTTCTTCTGGTGACCGGCGGCGCCGAGGAGTAACGGCAAAGCAACAATTCGCCGGAACCCTGCGCGCACACAATCGTCGATTGCGTGTGCAATCGGCGGATCGGCAAGTTCAAGAAAACATGGTTGAACCACGGTGTTCAACCGCTCGCCAACCAGCGTCGCCATCTGGCGATACTCTGCCAGACCATCGGGATCGTCGGTGCCGTGACCGATCAGGAGAAGTGCGGTGTGATCGGAGTTGGACATGCTGACGCCTTCCTCTGTGAGAACTGCGATATAACTCTATAACGTTGAACGTAACGTTGAACGCTGAACGTTACTAGCAGAACGCCGCCCGCCAGCAGCAGCGGCACGACGCGCGCAATCCGGCGCGCCTCGCCGATCATGGCAGCGTCGGGCAGGCGGGATCCGCTTCCGAGGGTGTAGTGTCCGCGTTTGGTAAGGGTCGTGTCGAGCGCCCCCGCCATCGCCGCCATAGGCCACCCTGCATTCGGCGACGCAGTACGCCCGGCGTCACGGCGTGCAATCTGCCACGCGATCATTCCCCGTCCACACACAATCTGCGCAGCCGCAGCAATGAGCGCCGCCGTGAGACGCGCTGGCAGCAGGTTGAGTGCGTCATCGAGCCGTGCCGCTGTCTTGCCCAGGTATTCGTAGCGCTCGTTCCGATACCCCCACATCGCATCAGCCGTGTTCGACAGGCGATAGACGGCGATGGCGGGTAACCCGCCGACGAGGAGCGCCAGCGCCGGTGCAACCAGACTATCGCTCAAGTTTTCCGCCAGCGACTCAATCGCCGCGCCTGCTACTTCATCGGCGCGAAGATCGGCAGTTGGACGGCTCACCAGGTGCCATCCCAGCAGACGCCGCGCTTCTGCCAGATCGCCGCGCTCCAGCGCGGTTTGCACCTCGCCGACCGCCCGATCCAACCCGCGGTATGCCATCAGGGTCGAGGCCGCCAGTCCCCGCACGACCGGATGATCCGGCAGCAGCGCCACGACCGATCCGGTTGCCGCCGCGCCCGCCGTCAGCCACATTCCACCCCACAGCAGACGCGCCGTTGCGCCCTGGGGGGCAAACCGCTCACCCAGATGCATCCAGCGCCCCATGAGCGCCACCGGATGCCAGGCATTCGGCGGATCACCAAGCAGCGCATCAGCAATCAGCGCAATCAGGAGCGTTTGACTTCGGTGTGATATTCGGTGTGATAGATACATTGGTTTTATCACGCGACAACCTGTACGGGCGCAGCGGCGCTGCGCCCTTCCCCCGCAGCGCGGCTGCGCCCCCCGCAGCGCGGCTGCGCCCTTCCTCCGCAGCGGCGCTGCGCCCTTCCTCCGCAGCGGCGCTGCGCCCTTCCCCCGCAGCGCGGCTGCGCCCTTCCTCCGCAGCGGCGCCGCGCCCCTACAGCAGCGCCGGGCCCACCAACGCCCGCAGATCGGGATCGGCGAAAACCTGCATCGGCGGCGCGGATGCAACCACGCGCCCTTCGTGCATCACCACAACAGTATCAGCCCATTGCCGCGCCACGGTGAGATCATGGGTAGCGAGCAGCACCGTCACACCCTGTTCAACCAGTCGATCAAAGATCGCAAAGATCTGATGGCGCATCCACGGGTCCAGTCCGGATGTTGTTTCGTCCACCAGAAGAACGCGCGGCGCCATCGCCAGCACCCCCGCCAGCGCCACCAGCGATTTCTGCCCGCCGCTCAGGGCATGGGTCGGGCGGTCGAGCAGGTTGCTGATGCCGCACAGGTCAGCCGCTTCCGCCACCCGGCGACGCACGTCGGCGATGCTTAGCCCCAGGTTCATCGGACCAAAACTGATGTCCTGAAGAACACTGGCGCTGAAGAGTTGATCATCGGGGTTCTGAAAGACCAGTCCTACCTGACGACGCACACGCAACAGACCACGACGGGTATACTCCAACGGCGCGCCCTCCAGACGCACCTGTCCCTTCGCCGGGCGGAGAATGCCGTTGGCGTGCAGCAGAAGCGTGCTCTTGCCGGCGCCGTTGCGTCCTAACAGGGCGATACGCTGCCCGGTTGCGATCAATAGCGACGCACCGCGCAGCGCCGGGATAGCGCTGCCGGGAAAGGTGTAGTGCAGGTCATCGAATTCGAGCAGCGCACTCATGCAATCATTCTCACCAGCACCAGGCTGAGCGTCAGACCGACGCCGATCTGCCACATACGCGGATCACGCCGATAATCGAGCGGCAGAACCCGCAATGAACCATCAAGCCCCCGACTTTCCAGCGCCGTCTGAATCTGTTGGCTGCGCCGGTAGGCATCAAGGAACAGACAACTGCCGATCAACGCTGCGCTACGCATCGCCGTGCGCGGCGTGTGATACCCCAGGCGCGCATCCTGCGCTGTCGCCATCCGCTCCAGACTGTCCAGCAGAACAAAGATCGCACGGTAGGTAAGCGCCATGATGTCGATCAACCCTTCCGGCAGCCGCATGCGCCGAAGCATCTCGATCAGATCGATCAGCGGCGTCGTCAGGATCAGAAAATTGAGCGCGGCTGCCGACCCCAGGGCGCGTGTCAGAACATGCAGAGCCAGCATCAGCGACTCGTGCGTGGCACTTACCCAGACCGGACCGAATTGCCAGGCAAAAACCGGCGCTTCCGGCTTGCCGCCAGCAATGCTCAGGGCGATGCCGGCGACCGACAGACTCAGAAAGGCGCCTTCAGTCAGCAGCACGCTGCCAGACACGCGCAGCGGCGTGCGCGCCCGCCACGTTGTGAGCGCCAGCATCCAGATCAACGTGAGTATGCCGACCGCAGGATGATCCAGCGCCAGGCACAGGATGATCGCCAGCAACGCCAGCGCGCCTTTCTGCGACGGATCAACATCGCGCAATGCATTCCCGAACGCATACCGATCAATGACACGCATCACAATCAACGCCTGCTAATCGCGGCGGCGGCGCTCGCCATGTTTGAGACCGAAAAAGTAGCCGATCAATCCGGCGCCAAGCCCCGCCTGAAGCGCAAAAAGCAAGCTCTCCGTCTCACCGCCCGGCGGCTCGAAGATCGGCGCAAACCACGGCTCGTAATCCGGCGCAACTTCGGTGATCGCCGTTTCTGCAATCGCATCCGCACCCTCGAACTCCGAGTCGCGGACCATCAACAACGGAACAATCGCCAGCACAACGACGACCAGCAGCAGGATCAGCGATGTCGTCCACCCAAACGGTTTGCTGCTCATGCCTGCGCTCCTTTCAGTACGCCGAGCGATTGTAGTTCCGTCTGTGCGTTCGCCTGCAATGCGTTGAAGATCAGCACCGTCAGGATGCCCTCACTGATCGCCAGTGGAATCTGCGTGACGGCGAAGATCGCGCCGAACCTGGCGAACGATGCCGCAAATCCGCCGACAGCGTCGGGGTATGCCAGCGCCAGTTGCGCCGACGTGACCACATAGGTGAAGAGATCCGCCAGCGCTGCCGCAAGAAAGACCGTCAGCCAGATTGGTGCGCGATCCTTCAACCCTTTCCAGATCAACCACGCCACGAATGGACCAACGACCGCCATACTGAACGCATTCGCGCCCAGCGTTGTCAGACCGCCGTGAGCGATCAGGAGCGCCTGGAAGAGAAGAACGATGCTCCCCAGCACACTCATCACCAGCGGACCGAACAGGATCGTCCCCAGACCAGTGCCGGTCGG
Organism: Roseiflexus sp. RS-1; assembly: GCF_000016665.1. Lineage (NCBI taxonomy): Bacteria > Bacillati > Chloroflexota > Chloroflexia > Chloroflexales > Roseiflexaceae > Roseiflexus > Roseiflexus sp. RS-1. Next base: position 698,439 of record NC_009523.1, on the reverse strand, counting down.
GTGACTGCTCGAACCGGTGACGCTTGGTATCTTCAGCGCGCTCAACACGAAGGCGAAGGCGGCGGCAAATCCGAGCAACAGGCGTGTCTCCGGCTTCCCGGCGATCAGGCGGTTGATCCGGCGCAGACCAAGCACCCAGAATGGGAGAACGACGATGAACCAGAACCCTGCCCAGACGGGGGGCAGAAAGCCTTCCATGATGTGCATGGCATATGCCGCGCGCGACTCGAAGATGATGAGCAGCGCAGCGCCGATGACAACCGGCAGCCAGCGGTGCAGTGGTTTCATACAGCACTCCTCTCTGCAATAACCTGTATTTGCCTGGCAAGGGCAGGGTTTTGCAGTCACGAAGCCCTCAAGACTTTCGCCTCGAGACACAAAGTATGCCCCGCGTCGGTTCTCAGTTCTTGGTTCTCAGTTCTTGGTTCTCAGTTCTCCACCTTCCCCGACACCCCCGCCTCGCCGAATGTCGCCATCTCGTCGAGAATCTTGCACGCTGCCTGGCAGAGCGACATGCCAAGCACCGCGCCAGTCCCTTCGCCGAGACGCATCCCAAGGTCGAAGAGCGGCACGAGATCGAGACGGGTGAAGACCGCTTCATGCCCCCGTTCGACCGAACGGTGTGCAGCGATCAGGTATGGTTGCACCGCTGGCGCCAGCGTCCAGGCGATGAGCGCCGCCGCCCCGGAGATGAACCCATCGATGACGACCGGCACGCGCCGCGCCGCAGCACCCAGCATGACCCCCGCCAACCCGCCGATCTCAAAACCGCCGACCTTCGCCAGCACGTCCAGTCCATCGTTCGGGTCGGGGCGGTGGAGCGCCAGCGCCTGCTCGATCACCGCGATCTTGCGCGCAAGACCGGCATCATCGACGCCGGCGCCGCGCCCGGTGACATCGGCGACCGGACGACCGGTGATTGCGGCAACGACCGCGCTCGATGCAGTCGTGTTGCCAATGCCCATATCGCCGGTTGCCAGAATATCAACGCCAGCATCGATGGCGTCATTTGCGCATGCGATGCCAGCCTCGACCGCCTGTTGCGCCTGTGTGCGGCTCATTGCCGGTTCGACCGAGAAATCCGCCGTGCCCATGCCCATTTTGCGGTTGATCAGTTCAGGATGCGACGGCAGGTTGGCCGCGACTCCCATATCCACCACAATCACACGCGCGCCGACGTGACGGGCAAGCACATTGATCGCCGCGCCGCCGTTGAGGAAGTTCAACACCATCTGCGCCGTGACTTCTGACGGATACGCGCTCACCCCACGACGCGCAACGCCATGATCGGCAGCCATCACAATGACTGCCGGGTTGGTCAACCGCGGACGCTGGTTGCCGGTGATCCCCGCAATCTGGACCGACAACGCCTCCAGGCGCCCCAGCGCACCCTGCGGCTTGGTCAGCACATCCTGCCGCGCCTGCGCCGCCGCTGCCGCAGCATCATCGAGTGGACCGATCCGTGCGATTGTTTCGGACAGCAGACTCATGGGTATGGTCTCCTTTCTTTTGGTTGCGGATGAATGGATTGGGGACACATAAGACGCTCAAACCGACGACCGCCGCGCGCCCCTGCGCGACGTTGGTCAATCTCGCACCTTCCAACCTTCGCACCTTCCTGTACAACAATTGGAACTTTTGCACCCTTGAGTCCGTTGCAAAAAAGGCTCTATCACCGCAGAGGCGCAGCGTGCACAGAGGAAAATGCTATAATGTTCAACGTTCAACGCCGCCACGTTCAACGCTGCCACGTTCAACCCCCTCCCGCCACGCATCACCCTGCTCCAGAAGCGCCTCCAGGGTTGCACAGGCTTCGGGAGACGGATTCGCCCACATCCCACGCCCGATCGCCTCGTACAGACGTTCAGCCATTGCCTGCAACGCCCAGGGGTTGACCTGTTCCAGCCATTGTTGTACACCCGGATCGCGCAGATAGCGTTCAGTCACCTGCTCGTACATCCAGTCATCGAGCACCTCCGCAGTCGCATCGTAGCCGAAGAGATAATCGACCGTGGCGGCGAGTTCCAGTCCGCCTTTGTAGCCGTGGCGTTGCATGCTGGCAATCCACTTCGGGTTCGTCACCCGCGCGCGGAAGACGCGACGCGCCTCCTCGCGCAGATCGCGGGTGCGCGGACGCGCCGGGTCGCTGCTGTCGCCAAAGTAGCGCGCCGGATTCTTCCCCGTAAGCGCGCGGATGGTTGCGATCATCCCGCCGTGAAATTGCAGATAGTCATCGCTGTCGAATATGTCGTGCTCGCGCGTGTCCTGGTTTTTTGTTGCAACCTGAACCTTGCTCAACGCCGCAGCAAACGCCGTTTCGGCGGGAGTTCCCTGCTCGCAGGCGGTGTAGGCATACCCGCCCCACGCAAGATACACGCGGGCGAAGTCGGTGTCGCGCTCCCAATTCTGGGCATCGATCAGCGGCAGAATGCCAGCGCCGTAACTGCCCGGCTTGCTGCTGAAAATGCGGTAGGCGGCTTCACGTTGCGCCTCCTCGACCGTCTTCCCGGCTGACTGAAGCGCCTGCGCCGTCTCCAGCGCATGTTTGCGCGGGAAATTCATCTCCGGCGGCTCGTCGAGCGCAATAACCGCCTGTACCGCCTGATCGATCAGGGCGATCAGGTGCGGAAAGGCGTCGCGGAAGAACCCGGAAATGCGGCAGACCACATCAACGCGCGGACGCCCCAACTCTTCCAGCGGTATGATGTCGATCCCGACCACGCGCCGATTCTCGCGCTGCCAGCGCGGACGCACGCCAAGCAATGCCAGCGCCTGCGCAAGATCATCGCCTGCCGTGCGAATGGCGCTCGTTCCCCAGATGCTCAACCCGACACTTTCGGGGATCTGCCCATACTCGCGTTGGTAGCGGGCGATCAGGTCACGCGCCAACCCCTCGCCAGTCTGCCACGCGGCGACGCTGGGAAGCGCACGCGGATCGACGCCGTAGAAGTTGCGTCCGGTCGGCAGCACATGCGCCATGCCGCGCGTCGGCGCGCCGCCCGGTCCCGGCGGCACAAAACGCCCCTCCAGAGCGGCGAGCAGGTGCGCGATCTCATCATGCGCACTCCGCCGCAGATTCGGCACGAGTGTATCGCACGCATACCGCAACGCCGCAGCGATGCGCGCGCCCGGTTGACCGGAATAGTGAGTCCCTAAATCGGGGATAGCCCGCGCAGGCGGGCTTTGCATTGTATAGCCGGGGGTTTCAGCCCCACGGCATGAGGACGAATACCGGTCTATATTTGCAATCACCCGCTCAATCGCTTCAGAATGCCAGTCGAGCGCTTCCAGACGTCGCAGCAACTCTTTGCTCAACGCCTCGATATGCGCAATCACGTCGGCATTCGTCTGGAATACTGCACCGGCGCCGTCTTCCGACGCACCCTCGATCCGTTCCCGCCGCGCGCCGGGACGCTCCCGCAGGGCGTTCCAGTCTTCGCCCAGCGCTGCGGCGACGCTCTCCGGCAAACTGGGGGCATCCAGGTTCGGCAAACGCAGCAGGTGATAGATCAGTTCCACCAACTGCTCACCGGCTGGCATTTCGCCGAGAATGTGCAACCCATCGCGGATCTGAGCACCGGTGAGTTCGCACAGATACCCCTCGATATCTTCCAGCAAATGCGCTACCTCACGCCCCTCCATCTCCGCCAGCATGGTCGGCGTGCCGTCTTCGAGAAAACTGCCGTCCCACTCGTGCCGGTGGTCGCCATGGTCTGCCTGCGCGATGTAGCGCAGGTCGTCATCCAGGTGCGAGCGCTGCAACACCTCCCAGATCTGGCGCTGGAGCAGCGGCAGTTTCCCCGGATCGAGATGCTCGGTGCGGTAGTATTCATCGACCAGGTGCGCCAGTTCCACCAGATCGCCATACGCCCCGGCGCTGGTCATCGGCGGGGTCAGATGATCGACAATGACGGCGTGCGCCCGGCGCTTCGCCTGCGTCCCTTCGCCGGGGTCATTGATGATGAAGGGATAGATGAGCGGCAGATCGCCGAGAAACTGATCGGGGAAGCATGTTGCGCTCAGTCCCACACCTTTGCCCGGCAACCATTCAAGCGTGCCATGCTTGCCGAGATGCACGATCGCATCCGCCTGCCACTCATCGCGCAACCAGCGGTAGAGGGCGTAGTAATTGTGCGGCGGCGGCAGATCAGGGCGATGGTAGATCGCGTTTGGATCCATGTCGTAACCGCGCGGCGGTTGCAGCGCCACGAACACATTGCCGTACTCCAGCCCGGCAAGCGCCAGATCGCCGTTGTGGACATACGCCGCGCCCGGCGGTTGACCCCACTGCCGGATCATCGCGTCCTGGAGCGCACCTGGCAGGTCGGCGAACCAGCGTGCGTACTGCGCGCCGGGAATACGGTACGCCCGGATCAGTTGTTCGGTCGTCAACCAGGTTTCATCGTAGGAACAGCGCGCAATCAGGTCGGCAATCAACCGGTCGCCAGAATCGGGCGGATCGCCTGTCCGGTAACCGGCAGCCTGCATTGCCCGGAGGATGCGCATCAGCGAAGCAGGTGCGTCAAGACCGACCGCGTTGCCGATGCGCTGCGCTTTGGCGCTGCTGTTGGTAAAAATGAAGGCGATCCGTTTCTCCGCGTTCGGTTTGTGGCGCAGCCGCGCGAGGCGACGGGCAAGCCCCGCGAGGCGCTCCATCCGCTCTTCGTCGGCGACCGAGCGCGCCGGTGCTTCACCTTGCTGCTCTTTGAATGCGACCGGCACACCGATGATCCGCCCGTCGAACTCCGGGATCGCCACATTCATCGCCGTGTCGAGCGGACCAAGCCCCCGACCGTTGCGCAGCCACTCGTCGCGTGATGTGCTGCTCACCAGCGCCTGGATCACCGGAACGTCGAGGGTCGCAAAGGGGTGAGGATCGGTTTCGCCAAGCGCAAAACTCAGCGTACTGATCACGACGTCCACCGGTCCCGCGTCGGTAAGCGCCCGCAGCGCTTCGGGACCACGACCACCAGCCGCATCCTTGAGCGATTGGGTATATACGGCGCAAACGCGCATTCCCTGGTTGTGGAGCGCTGTGATCAGCGTGTCGATAAATGCGGTATTGCCGCTCAACAGGTGCGCCCGGTAGAAGAGCACTCCGGCAACCGGACGTTTGTCATCAGGCGCATCAGCGCAGCACGACGATAAGGTCGGTGTGTAGACGCCGTGCATCGGCAGTTCCACCGGCGCCTCATACCCCCACCCGCTCAGCAGGAGGTGATCGCTGAGACACTGAAGCCCGCTGGCGAGGTTCGCCGGTCCGCCGTACTGGAAGTAGGCGCTGACGAGCAACGCAAGCGGCACGCCGACCGTCGAACGCGCCATCAGATCCGGGTCGAGCGCTTCGACGGCGGGAATACAGAGCAAAAAGCCGCCGGTTGTCGCAGCCCACTCCTGGAGTCGCTCCAGGCCATACGCAAATGCGCTGGCGCTATGGAGACGCGCGACAACGACCGCCACACCTGGCAGGGCTTCGCGCAGGAGGCGATCAACTGCCGTGTCATCCGCCAGGCGCCCGACGTGCGCCGCCCGCAGCGGTGCAAACCCATCGGGCAGCAGCGCACGCGCCTGTTCGAGCGCCAGGAGGTCGGTATCCGCCTGGCTGAGCACCAGAATCCCATCGCCGATCATGGCTGGCAGCGGCTCGTGGCGTTGCGTGAGTGAACCACCGCCATCCCAGGCGAAACCGTTGAACATCAGCGGCGCCAGCGCAGGCGGCGGCGCAAGATCATGGTCGGCGGCGAGCAGCGCCTCGATGTAATCGTAGAGCACGGGAACGAGCGCCTCATCGTTGAGCGAATGAAACCAGTAGGGGCGACCATCGAGGATCAAGAGCGCGACATTCGCAAGCGGGCACGGACCCAGACATCCGCCCTGGCTCAAATGCACCTGATTGCGCAGTTTGCGGCGCTCCCACTCATGGTGGTAGCGCCAGGTTGGAACGGGGGCGAAGCCGCGTTCGGTATGACCACAGCAGCACCCGGTTGCGCAGACGATCAGCATGCCGCGGCGCGCGCCGGCATTGACCATCCGCCCATCGATGCGCTGAACCATGTTGCGTTTGAGCCGTTCTGCCATGCGCCTTCCTTCAGCAGATCACAGGCAACAACCGGTCGGCAACGCTTCACCCGCCATAAAGACGCGACCTGTCCGGAGCGCCGCCACGCCCGTGTCAGTACTCCACGCCCTTTTGCGCCCGGATGCCCTGATCACGGAACGGATGCTTCACCTCGCGCATCTCTGTCACCAGATCGGCAAAATCGATCAGCGCCTGCGGCGCGTTCCGCCCGGTGATGATCAGGTGGAGCATCGGCGGCTTGTGCTGACGCAACCAGTCGATCACGTCGGTCGTATCAACCCAACCGTAGTTCAGCACATACGTGAATTCGTCCAGCAGGAAAATGTCATACGCACCGCTGACGATCCGCGCTTTTGCTGTTTCCCAGCCATGGACCGCCTTTGCCTGGGTTTCATCGAGATCACGGCTCGTCCAGGTGAAGCCGTCTCCCATTGGCGTCAGTTCGATCCCCATGCGCTTCAGTGCGCGCAGTTCGCCATAGTTCGCGTTTTCGTGCTTCAAGAACTGAATTCCTCCCACGCGCATATCGCGGCCCCACGCGCGCAGCAGGATGCCCAGCGCTGCGGTTGTTTTTCCCTTGCCATTCCCGGTATTGACAATGACCAGCCCCTTCTGCACACGATTGGCGCGCGCAGCCTCTCGCCGCTCCTGTGCTTCGGGCGTTGAGCCGGGACTCTGCGCCGCGCCGGTTGATGTGTCGGTCTGCTCATCACCGTTCGAAGCATCGTTTGCAGCTTCTGGGGTCTGCTGACTCAGGTGTTCTTCAGAAGTCATCGTGCAAACCTTTCAACCAATTCGCGAATTTGTGAATCCCTCAGCATACACACGAATGCGTCTCGCTGTTCTCCTGGTGCAACGCCATCACAGGGCAAGTATGCACATGTGCCATCCAACCAAAAACCCCGGCCTCTTTCGAGAACCGGGGCGACAGAGTACAATGCGATCCAAAAGGAACGCGCATTCTGTTCACCCTCCCTGGCTCGAGAAGGGCTGAACAACATACATCGCGGCAGGCATCCTGGCTTCCGGCACTACGAACCGGTTACAGTTGCGGCACAGCGCTGGACTTGCACCAGCTTCCACCTTTACGCCCTGGCATCCGGGCCCTGCGGGTCACCGCGACGGTCGTTGCATTGGACAGGTGCACATGCACTGACTCCGCCACTATGTCCGGCGAGATAGACACCGTATTGTGTTCCAGAGTCGCGTGCGGAGCTATTATAGCACAACCCGACTGCCAGGCTGTGCAACGAACGAACGCGATTCGGCTTCAAATGGGAGCGAGGGCATCTTGCCCTCGTAGCCGCGACGAGGGCGGTACGCCCTCGCTTCGCGCGTGTGTTCCCCCAGGTGTAAACAGTTACCCGCCGCTCACGAGTCGTTCAGCACAATGACGCGCGGACCGGCAGTGCTGAAGACGCAACCCTTCGGATATGCGCCGCAGGTGCACCCGCGCCTGCTGCCAGCGCATCCGCTGACCGCAGTATCCTTCAGACGACCCTTGCGCACCCAGAATGCGATCATGCCTTCGAGCGCGCCCGGTTCGATCTGCAACTGCCGACTCAATTCATCGAGCGACACTGGACCGTTTGCCGCTTCAAGCGCTTCGAGAATCTGGTAGAGCATCCTTGTTCACCTGTAACCTGCAATGTGCTCCTGGGCGCCTCGCCTCGTCCCCCTCGCCTCATCCCCTCTCGCCCCTACACGTTGTCGTCCACCGTTCAACGTGCAACGTTCAACCTTCAACCCCTCTCGCCTCGCGCCTCGCGCCTCATCCCCTCACCCCTGCATCCCCAGCAGCACCCCGCCCTGGAACACAAGGAACGCCGCGAGCCACGCGATGGCGAACTGCCCCAGCAGACTGACCAGCATCCAGGGTGTGCCAAATTCGTGCCGGTTTGCCGCGAGCGCCGCGACGCACGGGGTGTAGAGCAGCACGAAGACCAGGAATGCCAGCGCCGCCAGTGTGCTGTGGCCGCCGCTGCTCGCTGCGAAGCCGGTTCGGATGGCGGCTGCCAGTCCTTCCGCTACAGGTTCTTCCTCCGCCTCGACCAGGTTGATGCCGACGATCCCCGGCAGGGCGCGCAGCGCATCGGCGACAGCTGCACCGAAACTATTGACGATGCCGCTCAGATCATCGGCGAGCGTCGCCGGTTCGTCGCCTGGAGCGCCGTCCTCCTCCACAGCGCCGCCATAGACCTGCATCAGCGTGCCGACAACCACTTCCTTGGCGATCAGACCGGTCACCAGCGCGCCACTCGTTTCCCAGCGCCCAAAACCAAGCGGCGCAAACACCGGCGTTGCTGCGTTCGCAACGGCAGCAAACGCGCTCTGATCGACTGGCGTTTCGGCGAACGATCCCTCACCGATCGGCATGGCGAGCAACAACCAGACGACGATACTGGTTGCCAGAATAATCGTTCCCGCCTTGCGCACAAAGGACGACGTGCGCTCCCACATCTGCCGCCAGACGCCGCGCAACGTCGGCATCCGGTACGGCGGCAATTCCAGAACGAACGGCGCCTGCGGCTCGCGGCGGAACAGCGTCTGCCGCAGCAACGCGCCCATTCCAACCGCCACCACAATGCCGGTGAGATACAACCCGAAGATCACCTGACCTGCAGAGGCGGGGAAAAAGACCATCGCAATCAGCACATACACCGGCAGACGCGCGCTGCAACTCATAAACGGAACCAGCAGACCGGTCAGTATCCGGTCACGACGACTATCGAGCGTCCGGGTAGCATAGATTGCCGGCACCGAGCATCCAAACCCGACGATCATCGGCAGAAAACTCTTGCCATGCAGACCGAGCGCGCGCATCAACCGGTCCATCACGAACGCCGCGCGCGCCATGTACCCGGAGTCTTCCAGCAGCGCGAGAGCAAAATAGAGCGACAGCAGCACCGGCACGAATGCCAGCACCCCACCGACGCCAGCGATGACGCCATCGACCAGCAGCGACTCGACCCACCCGCCATCGGCGCCGACCATCGCCAGCAGCGCAACCGTCCAGCGACTGACCGGACCGCTCAACACACCGTCGAGCCAGTCCACAAACGGCGCAGCAACGTCGGTGGTCAACTTGAACACCACCCACATCACCGCCAGGAAAATCGGGATGCCCAGCCAGCGATGCGTCACCACACGGTCGATGCGATCGGAGAGAGTCACCGGCGCCTCAACCGGACGACGCACCGCCTGCGTGGCGATTGTGTGGACAAAACGATACCGCTGGTCAACAAGAGCAACATCCAGATCATCGCCGTAGATCGCGTGCAGTCGTTCCAGGCTCGCATCCAGCGCCGCAGCAACCGCAGGACCGCCAAGTTCACGGATGTCGTTCAGCAGCGACTCGTCTCCTTCAAGCGCCTGGATCGCCAGCCAGCGCGACGGATACACTGCCAGAGCAGGCGTTTGCGCGAACAGTTCCGCCAGATGGTTCAGTTCCGTCTCGATTGGCGACGGATAACGGAATGGCGCCTGATTGATAAACATCTCGACTGTTGTCATCATGCCACCTTTCGTACCGTCTGACGAACCTCCAGCCCTTCAATCAGCGTCGTCATTGCCGCTTTCAGCGCCGCCACCCCTTCGTTCTTGCTGGCGACCAGCGACACAACCGGCACACCCAATCCCCTGGCAAGGGCATCGGGGTTGAGTGTCATCCCACGCGCCGCCGCGACATCGATCATATTCAGGGCGACCAGAAGACGCGCACCGGTTTCGAGCAGTTGCGTCGTCAGATACAGGTTGCGCTCCAGATTGGCGGCATCCACGACATTGATCACGAGATCGGGGCAGTCGCGCACGATGAAATCACGTGCGATCTGCTCTTCGAGCGAACGCGCCGCCAGGCTATACGCGCCGGGAAGATCAACTATCGTCACCACACGCCCATCGAGTGCCAGTTGACCCTCTTTCCGCTCGACGGTCTTGCCGGGCCAGTTACCGACGTGCTGCCGCAAACCGGTCAGCGCATTGAAGATGGTGCTCTTGCCGACATTCGGATTACCGGCGAGCGCAACGATCACGTCCTTCATCGAGAACTCCCCTTCTCCAGGACGGCGACGAGCAATGCCTGCGCCAGTGGATACCCAAGCGCCATGCGCGTATCGCCGACGGCAACCATTAACGCGCTGCCGCTATCGGCGACGACCGACACTTCAACACCGGGAATGAAGCCAAGTTCTGCCAGGCGATGCGCCGTGCGCTGGCTGCCGTTGATGCCGACCAGTCGCGCGCGCACGCCCTGACCGACGAACATCAGAGGAATAGAGTGATTATGCAGTTGCATTGATCGGCTCCACCTGAATACAACGTGCGTCGCTCTTCCGCAGCGACAGATGATACCCTTTGACGGTCAGTTCGAGCGGATCGCCGAGCGGCGCCAGCCCTGTCAACGTCACCGTTTCACCGTGAACAAGCCCCATATCGAGCAATCGCCGCCGCAACGCACGGTCGCCGCCAATGCGCACAATGATTGCGCTGCGACCACGGGGAAGCTGGTCGAGGGTCACAGAAGTTCCATCGGACATACGCGTTTCCTTTGCCAGGAATGTTCTGGCATTCCTCATCGAAGTCGCGTGAATAGTTAGGGTACACCTTAACTTTCGTTATACAGACTCATTCTCATGACTGCAAGTGGAAAACACACAACCAGAAGGAAAGAAAAGGTGACAAGGGACGAGTAGGGGCGAGAGAGGTTGAAGGTTGACCGTTGCACGTTGAACGGCGGACGACAACGTGTAGGGGCGCAGCGCCGCTGCGCCTGTACCGGGGGCAGCGGCGGCGGCGAGGGGGACGAGGCGAGGGGCAATGTAGGGGCGTAGCGCCGCTGCGCCTGTACCGGGGGCAGCGGCGGCGGCGAGGGGCGAGGCGAGGGGCAATGTAGGGCGCAGCGCCGCTGCGCCTGTACCGGGGGCAGCGGCGGCGGCGAGGGGCGAGAGAGGTTGAAGGTTGACCGTTGCACGTTGAACGGCGGACGACAACGTGCAGGCAGGCGCCGACAGGTGCGCCCGCGCTGGGTGACTCCGCAGTACGCAGGACAACCGACCGGCGTCGTCCATGCGCCTGGCGGCGACTGTCACATCCGCCGGGATCATCAGCGCGTGTCACTTCCGCCCCCAATCACGGCGTCGCCGGTATCGAGGGGGACGATTCCAGCGAATCGTTTATCGGGCACACATGCGGTTCGCCGCGCACGCACGACCAGAAGGCGCTGCAACGTTGCCAGGCGGCGTGGCGTGCAGCGTGCAGCGCTGCGTTGTCATCAAGCGTAATGCGATTGGCAAGCGACGGCGCCAGCGCAACCTGTTGTGTCCCGATCTGGAGCAACACTGCGTGATCGGCGCCAACCGCCAGCACTTCGGCATCGGCGCCTGGCGCAATTCCCTGCCGTGCCAGGAATGTCGCCGCTGCCGGTTCAACGTCGACAGCCGCAATAACGCCGCGCGTCCCTGCGGTGCAGGCGGTGAGCGGTCGTAGCGAAGCAGAAGAAGACACCGGTTCGAGTGGCGCACGCGCATTGGGGGCGCGCTCCAGAAAGGCTTTGAGCGCCGCAACCAGACGATCCGAAGTGATGTGTTCGAGCTGGCATGCCAGATCATCAGCTTCTTCTGGATCGATGCCCAGATTCTCGACCAGAAAGATGACCCATAGCCGACGGCGCGAGAGAATGCGTTGCGCCCACTCCTCGCCATCCGGCGTGAGCGTCACACCCTTGTAGGGCTGGTACGCCAGCAACCCCCGCTCTTCCAACCGGTGGCACATTTCATTCGCTGATACCTGTGAGACGCCAAGTTTGTTCGCCAGCAACGACAGCGGCACCGGTTGATCTGGCGCACTGCGCAGGAGCGCAGTCATGACCAGGTACATTTCGACGCTTTCGCTCACACGCGCCTCCGGCAATGTTTGGGCATGCCATAAATCTACGTGTAGCATACGACGGCGAGCGCAGGCTGTCAACTGTACCCGATGCCCAACGCTTCGCCATGCTCCTGGTGGTGATCATAGGTCGTCAGGAGGATCAACGCCAGCGGCCGCCCGTCGAGCCAGGAGTATCGTGAAGGGTCGAGCAGGTTCTGTTCATTGACCCGTTCACTTATGTCGAGCAGATGAAGGAATCCTTCACGCCACTGCCGGTATACCGATGACCATGAGTGATCGCGGTGAGTTGCGTAGATGCGGGCATTGAGCCGATCCACACCGTCCTCAGTCGCAAGATCGATGTCCGTCGACCATTGGGGAAAGACCGGTTCACGGTCGGCGAGTGCGGCTTCCATGCGGGCAATCGTGCGTTGCTGCCATGCCCACAGATGGGCAACGACATCTTTTATCGTCCAGGACGATGAGGGGAGCGGGGCGGCGGACTCCCCATCGCTCAAGCGCGCGAGCACTGTATCCCACTGCTCAAACTGCTCTCGCAGCGCCGCCAGGATGTGGCGTTTCATCGATGGCGACATATCACACGTCTCTTTCTCCTGGCGTGCTGCCATGCTCTGGTGAAACCGCTTCCAGAGACGCTAAGCTCGAATCAGTCCTATATCTTCCAGAACAATACGTCGCAGGATATTTGGGTCACCGAAGCGTTTGAGCGCATCGAGAATCTCGATGCCTGCCAATCGACCTTCCTGGTCATAATCAGCAGCAATTCCTTCTGCATTTGTTTGGATAGAATCGATGCTCACGTTTCGGCATGACAGATTGCTCCCCATCAGAAAGCTATGTTCACCGTTACGATACCACAAATCCGGGTTTCTGATCGCTCTCTAAGATGACGGTGCAACATTGCGGGTCTCCTTTACGTCAGACGTTCCATCCTCATCCGCCTTCCGCAGCCAGAATCTGCCGGGTCCGATCAAGAAGTACAGGAATCCGATTCTGAACTACATCCCACAAGATATCTTCGTCCAGACCAAAATATTCGTGGGCTACGATGTCGCGCAAGCCAGCGATCTTATTCCATTCTACATCGGGATAGCGTGCTCGCATCTGGGGCGGAATGCGCTTCGCTGCTTCTCCGATGATCTCCAGATTGCGTACAATGGCATCGAAGGTCTTTTCGTCCTGCACAAACTGGTTCAGGTCCAACCCCTGGGAATAGCGCACGATCTTTTCGCAGGATTCGCGAATGTCATCCAGGTACAGTCGCGGGTCACGTGACATACAGCGCTTCCGCTTCCACCACCGGGCGCAGGCGTGGCTTGAGGGCTTTGCGCGTGACCAGGTCTACCCGGCAGCCCAATACCTGCTCCAGATAAAACTTAAGATTCATGTATCGGTCAAACGTTGCCTGGCCTTCAAATTCCACCAGGAGGTCTACATCGCTGGTCGGTCGGGCTTCATCCCTGACCACCGAGCCAAAAAGCGCCAGAGATTTGATGCCGAATTGAGCAAGTTCCTGCCGGTGATCGGTTAACCGTCGAATGACCTCTTCTTTTTTCATTGCAGCATCCATCAGGTTACATTCCTCCTCGCTCCATCGAAGACCTGCGTCAGGCATCCCATCTCGTGCCGGATGGCGGGTGGTTGGTCTGAAAATCACAATAAACCTTGCTGTGTTCTAGTATCAATGCTTTCGTTATCGACGCCTGTAGGATATCCCAGGCTTTGGGCGCCTGCATACGGGCGCAGACGCTCCCTTGCCGCTTTTCGTTGTTCGTCATCTGATCTTTGTAGTGAACCAGGTGCATGCTTGAGCAAAAATTCCATAACCCACTCTTCAGCGCTGCGTCCATACTTCTGCGCCATATGTAAACATGCTTCGTATACCTCATCGGGGACCTGTAAGGTGATAGTTTTCATGCTCTTCTCGCGTTTTCTTATTTGCCTGATCATGCCCGGTGTGCTGTTTCACAAGCTTGAGTCACGGAGTATACAGCCCATCCACAGCAGGATCATAGAACTATGTTCACCCTTGTTCCTCCCCCTGCAACGCGCTCTCAAACGCCCGGATCAGGTCCTGCACTGCGGTCGTCACCGGCAGCGTCCCTTCGACGACCGCCTTCTCGATGGCGGGCAATCGCTCCTGCACGACCGGATGCCCGAAGAAGCGGGTGCGCAGGTGATCTTCGATCAGGGTGTAGACCCAATCGCGCGCCTGATCGCGCCGTCGCGCAGCGAACACGCCCGATGCCGTTGTTTCGTCGCGGAAGCGTTCGATCTCTCGCCAGATTTCCGCGATCCCTTCGCCGGTCTGCGCCGAGCAGATATAGGCGCGCGGACGCCACCCCTCCGTGGCAGGCGTCAGGTAGCGCAAGGCATGTGTGTACTCCGCCTGCGCCGCCAGCGCGCGCGTGCGGTTGTCGCCGTCGGCTTTGGTGATCAGCAGCGCATCTGCCAGTTCGATAATTCCCTTCTTGATCCCCTGCAATTCATCGCCAGCGCCTGCCAGCATGAGGAGCAGAAAGAAATCGACCATCCCGCGCACTGCGATTTCGCTCTGACCGACGCCGACCGTCTCGACCAGGATGATGTCGAACCCGGCAGCCTCGCAGACGAGGAGTGTTTCCCGACTCTTGCGCGCCACCCCGCCCAGACTGCCACCTGTCGGCGAGGGACGGATGTAGGCGTTCGGGTGGCGCGCCAGGCGCTCCATGCGCGTTTTGTCGCCGAGGATGCTGCCGCGCGAGATACTGCTCGACGGATCGACCGCCAGCACCGCCACGCGATGCCCGCGGTCACAGAGCATTGTGCCGAGCGCCTCGATGAAGGTGCTCTTGCCAACGCCAGGCACACCGGTGATGCCCACGCGCAGTGCGCCGCCAGTGTACGGCAGCAGTTCACGGAGCACCTCCTGCGCCAGCGCCATGTGCGCCGGGGCATTGCTCTCGATCAGCGTAATTGCGCGCGCCAGGATCGAGCGGTCGCCGCTACGCACACCGGTAACATATTCCTCGACCGTGAGCAGGCGACGACGGGGCGGCGGCGCTGCCGGCGCGCTCACCTGCTGACCTGGCAACCCGTCGTGTCCACCGGTCACCCCTTCCACCACCGAAAGCGCAAAAGGCATCTCCTCAGAGGAAGCAGAGTGTTGACCGTTGCTCATGCTGCGTCTCGCGTCTGAACTGTCGGACCGGTCTCGACGCCATCACCGTGCAGTCGCCGTTCCAACTCGTGCAAGAGTTTCTCGGCAGCGACCGGGATAATCGTGCCGGGACCGAAGATCATCGCTGCGCCATGTGCGCGTAGAAAATCGTAATCCTGCGCCGGAATGATACCGCCGATCACCACCATAATGTCCTCACGTCCGAGTTTGCGCAATTCCTCAACCAGTTGTGGCAGTAACGTCTTGTGCCCGGCAGCCAGCGAACTGACGCCCACCACGTGCACATCGTTCTCGACCGCCTGACGCGCCACCTCTTCCGGCGTCTGGAAGAGCGATCCGATGTCCACGTCGAATCCGAGATCGGCGAAGGCGGTCGCTACCACTTTTGCGCCGCGATCATGCCCGTCCTGCCCGATCTTGGCGACCAGAATGCGCGGACGACGACCTTCCCGTGCTGCGAACGCATCCGCCAGCGCGCGCACGTGGTGGATCTGCTCGACATCGCTGAATTCGCTGCTGTAGACGCCCGAAACCGAGCGGATGGTCGCTTTGTAGCGCCCGAAAACTTTTTCCATTGCCATCGAAATCTCTCCCAGCGTCGCGCGCGCCCGCGCCGCTTCAACCGCTGCTTCCAGCAGATTGCCCTCACCGGTGGCAGCCACGCGAGTCAGCGCATCGAGCGCCGCCTGCGTGCGCGACTCGTCCCGCTCGGCGCGCAGTTTCTTCAATCGCTCGATCTGCGCCAGGCGCACGGCAGTATTGTCAACCTCCAGGATTTCAATCGGCGCCTCGTAGGGCAGACGATACTTATTGACCCCGACAATCGTCTCACGCCCAGAGTCGATATGCGCCTGACGACGCGCAGCGGCTTCTTCGATGCGGAGTTTCGGCAACCCGGCTTCGATCGCCTTCGCCATGCCGCCCAGTTCCTCGACTTCCTGGATGTGCATCCAGGCGCGCCGCGCCAGCGCATCGGTCAGATACTCCAGATAGTACGACCCGCCCCACGGATCGATGATCTTGCAGATGCCGGTTTCTTCTTGCAGGTACAGTTGCGTATTGCGCGCAATCCGCGCCGAGAAGTCGGTCGGCAGGGCAATCGCCTCGTCCAGCGAATTCGTGTGGAGCGACTGCGTGTGCCCCAGCGCGGCAGCCATCGCCTCGATACACGTGCGCGCCACGTTGTTGAACGGATCCTGCTCGGTCAGACTCCAGCCCGATGTCTGGCAGTGCGTGCGCAACGCCATCGACTTCGGATCTTTGGGGTCGAACTGCCTGATAATCTTTGCCCACAGCATCCGTGCGGCTCGCATCTTGGCGATCTCCATGAAGTAGTTCATCCCGATCGCCCAGAAAAACGAAATGCGCGGCGCAAACGCATCGATGGAAAGACCCGCCTTCAACCCGGCGCGCACATACTCCAGACCGTCCGCCAGGGTATACGCCAGTTCGAGGTCGGCGGTCGCACCGGCTTCCTGCATATGGTAGCCGGAAATGCTGATACTGTTGAACTTCGGCATGTGCTTCGCCGTGTAGGCGAAAATATCAGCAATGATGCGCATCGACGGTTCAGGCGGGTAAATGTACGTGTTGCGCACCATGTACTCTTTGAGAATATCGTTCTGGATCGTGCCGGTCAACTGATCCTGGCGCACCCCCTGTTCTTCGGCAGCGACGATGTAGAACGCCATGATCGGGATGACGGCGCCGTTCATCGTCATCGACACCGACATCTGATCGAGCGGGATGCCGTCGAACAGGATTTTCATATCGAGCACCGAGTCGATCGCTACCCCCGCCTTGCCCACGTCGCCAACGACGCGGGGATGGTCAGAGTCGTAGCCGCGGTGGGTCGCCAGATCGAACGCAACCGACAACCCTTTCTGCCCTGCCGCCAGGTTGCGCCGGTAGAACGCATTGCTGGCTTCCGCCGTCGAGAAGCCGGCGTACTGGCGGATCGTCCAGGGTTGGGTTACATACATGGTCGGATACGGACCGCGCAGGTAAGGCGGAATGCCAGCGGTAAAGCGCAAATGCTCAAGACCCGCAATATCTTCCGCCGTGTAGAGCGGACGAATATCGAGTTGTTCCATCGTGCGCCAGACGAGCGTGTCAAGCGGTCGTCCCGCCTCACGTTCGGCGCGTTCGCGCCACTGCTCACGATCCGGTGCAGCAGCGCCGTCACGGTAGGGAAGCGTCGTAAAATCCGGGGTTTTCACGCAGCAACTCCTTTCAACTGTTGCAACCGCACCAGGGTCTCGTAACAATTCGCGCGCAAATGGATGAACTCATCAACCCCGGCAGCTCGATAGGTCTCGATCTGATCGGTCGGATAGCCTGCCAGCACAACGGTCACATCGGGACGGCTCGATTTGATCAGACCGGTCAATGCCGGAACGATCTCCGGGTAGGTCTCGTCGGTAGAGCAGATCGTCACAATCCCTGCGCCTGATTCGAGCGCCGCCTGCGCCGCTTCTTCGACGGTGGCGAACCCGCTGTTGCCAATCACCTCGAAGCCGCCCGCCTCGAAGAAGCCGGTTGAGAAATCGGCGCGCGCTTTGTGCTGCGGTATCGGTCCCATATTGGCAAGGAAGACCTTCGGACGTGCGCCGGTACGCGCCATGTATGCCTCTGCCGTGGTCCGCAGCGTCTCGAACTGCTCCGCAGCGCGGTGGAACGGGATCGGTTCGATGGTTGGACCGGCGGCATCACTGGAAGCCAGGGCGGTCGCAAGATCGCCAAGGGTCGCACCGATGCGCGCTGCGGCGATTGCCCGTTCAACCAGACGATCCGGCGCAGCGGCAAGCGTCTGGGTCAGCGCGCCCAGCGCATCCTGACGCGCCTGTGGATCGACCGCGTGACGAACGCGCTGCACTTCGGCAGAGCGTTCTGCCTGAACCGCCGCGTGATCCACCATTCGCACCGTCAGTGGTTTCTCCTTCAGGTTCGGGTACATATTCACACCAACGATCACCTCACGGCGGTGGGCAATTGCGGAGAAGCGTTCAGCGCGCGTCGCAGCGACGAACGACTGAGGGAAACCTGCGACCAGCGCGTCAGCCATCCCTCCCTTGCGCTCGATCTCCTGGAACAGCGCCCACGCCTTCTGCGCCACCTGATCGGTCAGCGTCTCAATTGCCCAAGCGCCGCCGGGCGGATCGATCACGCGAATGAAATTGCACTCCTCCTGGAGAATAATCTGCACATTGCGCGCAATGCGACGTGAGAACTCATCGGGCAACCCAAGCGCCTCATCGAAGTGACTGACGTGCAAACTATCGATGCCGCCCATCACTCCCGCCATCGCCTCACCGGTTGCGCGCAACATGTTATTATAGGCATCGAAGCGCGCCTTTGTCCATGCCGACGTTCGACCGTGGATGCGCATCTTTTGCGCCTGCTCGTCGCCGCCGAAGGCGGAAACCACCCGCGCCCACAGCATACGCGCAGCGCGGAGACGCGCGATCTCCATAAAGAACTGCGACCCGATCGAGAAGGCGAACTGCATCCGTGGCGCGACGACATGCACATCCAGACCACGCGCCTGCATCGCGCGAATGTATGCCACACCGGTTGCCAGAGCGCACGCCAGGTCCTGCACAACCGAGGCGCCACCGTTGTGATAGACGTGCGTCGCAACCAGGATGGTGCGCAGGAGCGGCGCGTGGACATGCGCCCAGGCTGTCCACTGCGCCATCAGGTCGTAACTGCGCTCCAGCGAGAGCGGCAACGACCCCTGCACCGCCAGCGCACCGAGTGGATCGGCACCAATACACCCGCCGATCCGGTCGAATCCCACACCGGAGCGCTCGGCAGCAGCCAGGATCAGCGCCGCAACCGGCACTGCGTTCGCACCGGCTGCCACCAGCAGCGGCGTTCGATCCAGCGTCACGCCCTCCAGCAGCGTCACCGCATCGTCCACCGTCGCCAGCGACACGCCACCCGCACCGACCAGCGCCATCGGAGCGGCATCAGGATCGAGTCCTTGCAGGGTCGCCTGATCAAGCGGCAGGTTGAGTGACGTCAGTCCACGGGACAGATCGCTGCGCGCCGCCTCATTGACCTCGCGCGGCAGGGGGTAGGGCAGTTCCTGGCACACCTCCCAGCGCGCGATGACATAGCCAAGCGCCCGAGTACTTCGCACAAACGGCTCAAATCCCGGCAGCGAGTTGACCTGCGGCAGACCCGCAATGTCCTCGATGTTGTAGATCGGTTGCAGCAGGATGTTCTCATACGTTTTGGTGATCAACCGTTTCTCGAATGGCGCACCTTTGAGCGTCTTTTCCGCCACAGCGCGCCACTCCTCGTAGGTCGCAGGAGGGAACATGTCGAACAGGGGGTGTACCGCCGTATCGCCAGCCGCTGTCGTCTGCGCCTCTTCGCTCATGGCAGTGCTCCTCGCCGGCAATGATTGCTGTCTATCAGGGTAGTTGTAGTATATCAGTAAAAAGACACATCCGGTTACTCCGGCTCCTTAATGTGTGACAATCTTCCGGGAATATTTGTTATCTTCAGAGCCGGAATTGTGTCCAGGTGTAAAATTCTGCCACCTGGGTTGCAATCCGACAATCCATCCTGCCACGCTGCGCACCTTTGCCGTGTTTGCATTTTCTCCTTCTCTGTGCTATAATCATCAGCGCTGATGCGGGAGTGGCTCAGCTGGTAGAGCGATACCTTGCCAAGGTATAGGTCGCGGGTTCGAATCCCGTCTCCCGCTCCAACAAAGCCGCTCGAATGAGCGGCTTTTGAATTTCTTCTCTCCGCTGCCTATGAGTGACCTGACCCATCTCGACGAATCGGGACGCGCGCGGATGGTCGATGTCGGCGCGAAGGATGACACGCTGCGCGAGGCGGTCGCGCGCGGCGAGGTGCGCATGCGCCCTGAAACATTGCAACGCCTCGCAGCAGGCGATATGCCCAAAGGCGATGTGCTCGCCACAGCGCGGATCGCCGGTATCATGGCCGCCAAGCGCGCTCCAGACCTGATTCCGCTCTGTCATCCCCTGCTGCTCACCCACGTCGCCGTTGACGCACGTCTTGATGTCGCAACCTCGACAGTTCAGATCGAAGCAACCGTGCGCACTGTCGGCAAGACAGGCGTGGAGATGGAAGCACTGACTGCGGTGAGTGTCGCAGCGCTCACGATCTACGACATGTGCAAAGCGATCGATCGCGAGATGCAGATTGGCGCGATCCGTCTTGTGCGCAAAAGCGGCGGGCGAAGCGGTGACTTCGTGAACGATTAGTGCAAAAGATGTCCCCCATCAACCGGGAGCGTCACACCGGTTATATACCCGGCCTGTGCCAGGAAGATCACCGCATCGGCAATATCCTCAGGGCTACCGATGCGCCGCAGCAGGGTGGTGCGCGCGACCCGTTCCGCCTGTTCAGCGCCCCAATCGTCAGGAAGCAGGACTGGACCCGGCGCAATCGCGTTGACCCGAATTTCCGGCGCCAGGTCTTTTGCCAGCGCTCTGGTGAGCGTCACCACACCACCTTTGCTAATCAGGTATGGTGTGTGGTTGCGCCACGGTCGTTCAACGCCCACGTCGGCGATGTTGATGATTACGCCGTGCGATGCGCGCAGGGCATCAGCAGCGCGTTGCGCGACGAAAAACATGCTGCGCAGGTTCGTGTTCAGCAACTCATCCCAACGTTCTTCCGTCACGCTCCCAACCGGCGTTGATCCCCAGATGCCAGCGTTGTTCACCAGAAGATCAAGCCTGCCCCACTGTTCCAGCGTTGCATCCACCACGCGCTCGCAGTCGGCGACCCGGCTTAAGTCGCCGGGAATGGCGATGCACTCCACGCCATACGTGCGCATTTCTGATATCACTTCTTCCGCTGACGCTGCGGATGCGTGATAATGAATCGCAACACGCATACCAGCGCGTCCGAGGGCCAGCGCAATCGCCCGCCCCAGTCGTCGCGCACCACCGGTAACCAGCGCTGCTTTGCCGTGAAGGCTCATGGTATGTCTCGCGTCTCCTGTCGTCCGCAAGGAAACAAATGGATCAACACATGCGCCAGCGCCCAACGGTCAACCCTTGCACGTGGCGCAGGGTATGCGCACAACCTGCCGCCTTCAACGCACAACCTGCCGCCTTCTACCCCCATGCGTCGCCTGGGTATGCCTTCAACCTCTGCGTCCTTTACGCCGCTCTGGTTTTTCCATGCATTGAGTCTACCGCAAAAAGGGCGTGTCACCACAACGGCGCAGCGTTCACAGAGGAAGATGCTGAGCGAGTCGCTCCAACGCAGCGCATACATTTCGTTGTTGAAGTTCTCTGCGCACTCGGCGTCTCGGCGGTGCGTTTTTGCAGTGAAGTCATGAATTTACATCGATGATCGCGCTGCGGCAACGAACCGCCGCACCCGTTCGACATCCACCCGATTCTCGATCCGACCGTCTTCTTTAATGCTCGACCCGACGATCACACCATCCGCCACGTCCATAAAGGCGGCGATGTTGCACTCATCGGCGCCACTGCCGATCAGGAGCGGTCGATCGCCGGACAACGCTTTCGCCTGTCGCACCTTCTCCAGATCGGGCGCATCGCCGGTCATGCGCCCGGAGACAATCAGCGCATCCGCACCGAAGAAGCGCGTCCATTCGATATGGGTTGCCAGGTCGATGCCGGGGAAACGCACCGAATGCTTCTTGTCAACATCGGCGAAGATGTTGATATGTTCGGCGTGAAGTTCCTTGCGTCGGCGCATCAGGTCGGCGGCGCACCCCTCGTCCCAGGCGCCCGTATCCCAGACCCCTGCCCCGGTGAACATGCAGACGCGAATGAAACTGGCGCCGGCGGCAAGGGCGATCCCCAGGAGCGCAACACCGCCATTGTGCACCAGATTGATGCCGAGCGGCAGATCGATTGCACGGCGAACAGCATGCGCCGCGACAGCATGAGCCGCGATACTCTCCGGTTGCACATTCGGACCGGCGCGAAAGGGAATATCCCACATATTCTCGACGATCACCCCATCGACGCCGCCTTCAGCGAGAGTGTGGGCATCGTACAACGCCTGATCAATGATCGTCTGCATCCCATAGCCGGTATACCCCGGCGCACCCGGCAGGGGCCAGAGATGCACCATGCCGATGATCGGCTTCGGCGTGCGAAAGATTGCGCTCAAATCACGAATCCGCAGCGCATCGAGACGCTGTTTCCATGGAGGAGTCATCGTCTGCTGGTATAAAATCGTTTACGGATGTCGCAATGATAGCAGGCGGGGGGAGGGATGTCAATGAGCGGTTTGCGGCATTCCTGTGCGCGTTTGCCCCTCATCCTCCGACCCTCTGCTCCCACAAAGTGAGAAGGGGAAGTTTGGTCCGCCTGATGACCAAAACGAGAGAAGGAACGCGGGGGCTTCCCAAAAACCCACCCGTGGAAGCCCCGCATGCGTGGGGGACTGTGGGGCGACGCCCGCCTGCGCGGGCGAGAGTCGTGCGCCCTACTCCAGGAGCGGGAGAGACGCCACCTCAGGTGCGCGCCGGAGGCGCGCACCCCCGCAGAGACGCTCCAGCCCCGCAGGGGCTCCCACGCGCTCAGGGAGGGCTGTGAAGATTGGAGCATTAAGTTCCGGTATGTGCCGCGTGCCGTCGGAGTGAACCCCTCGGCTAAGCGGGGCGACGCCCGCTGCGCGGGCTATACCGGATTTCATTCTCACAACTCATAATGCGCCGCAACGATGCAGACGGGTTGCCCTCACCCTGATCTTCCGAGGAAATACAGAGCGCCGCCTCCGCCAGATTGATCTGGTCGTCGGGCAGTTGGGCTGTGGCGCGAAAACGACGGCGTGCAGGCGACGTTATGGTTCATCGTATGCGATGCGCAGGTGTAAGCAATCGGGTCCTCCCCGATGATACCACATAACGCCATCGAATTGAGCAACGAGTGTTGACCTGTTATACAAGTTATCGTACAATTGTTCTGGCATGCTGTCTTAACCTTGTCCTGGAGCAACGTCATGACCGACCATCGTTTCGGCGGCGACTGGACAGCCGACAAACTGGAGCGTGTGCGCAAGTACCTGAAAGCGTACATGACTATTTTCAGCGGCAATGAAAGAGCCAGGAAGTTGACGCCCATCTACGTCGACGCTTTTGCTGGCACGGGGTACCGCACACCGGCATCCGATCCACCCCCGGATAAGCCGCTTTTTCCAGAACTGGAAGAACCCGAAACCAAGGCTTTCCTCAAGGGCAGCGCCCGTATTGCGCTCGAAGCAAAATCGCCGTTCAAATTTGTTCAATAGACTTCATCAAGATTCGTTTTGATTTTTGGACTGCTTTTTGCGTTTCAGCCAAATTCGGAAGTTATGCAGCCCGCAACATGTTTCCATGACCATATCCCGAAATTCGGAACAACTGAAGCGGATAATGTCGTGAATGATTCGATACCGCTTGATATCGCCGATAACATGTTCAATACGAACGCGAACGGATGAGATACGCCGGTTTTCCTCCTTTTCCTGCGGCGTGAGGGTTCCATTGCGCGGCTTCTTCTTTGGCTGCATAATCTGGACGCCAGGCAGGGTAAATCCTTGAAATCCGGCGTCTTGATAGAGAATGCTCGCGTTTGGAAGGGTGTATCCCGCTTCATCCGCAATACATTTATCGTGGACCCTTCCTTCGTAGGTGTCACTCAAAAAGTGAATAGAGCCAAACTCATCAATGATGAGAACGTTCTTAAGCGTATGTCGTTTCTTCTTACCGCTGTAATACAACTCCCGGTCGACTTTGTCGCTTGGACGGCGAATGGGACGTTCTACGCCGTCATGGATAAAAAGGGGGGCGCTTTTGTCGCATGCGACGGTTCTTCACACGACGGTTCTTCACACGACGGTTCTTCACACGACGGTTCTTCACACGACGGTTCTTCACACGACGGTTCTTCACACGACGGTTCTTCACACGACGGTTCTTCCTGCAATCGCCTCGCCAGGTCGTCGGCAGTGCGCGCAGGCAGGAGATTTTGCTGTGAAAGCGCATAGTTCAGCGCTCCGTGCAAAAGATGCACCCATTTGCTTACGTTTGATTGGCTCATTTGAAAGAGGTGTCCGTGCATCACTTGCGTTGGGTTTTGTTTTAAGTAGGTCAAAATAAAGAGCAATTTATCTTCTGTTGTCGGAAGCGGCGAGTTTGCATACGAGACGTAGCGACGACAATATCGGACGCGGCCATCAATCGTGCGACGTTTCATATACGCTTCAAATGCGGCGTGGAAGATCGGAACCAGCGCGTGGAACTCTTCAACGGTCAGTCCGGTCATAGAGCGTAATTTCTCCGGATTTTCGATAATGGATCGATACTTACACATCGTTTTTCTCCATTTTCAGATTGTACAAAAATAGTATATCACTAAATCTTGATGATGTCTATTCAGCGTGTGTTCGCAACGATGCGCGACTGTCCGCAGCATACGTTTCAGATCCTGACCAAACGCAGCGCACGCCTGCGCGACCTGGCGCAGTATCTCGATTGGGCGCCAAATATCTGGATGGGGGTCAGCGTCGAAAACCGGCGCGTGATCCAACGGATTCACGATCTTCAAACGGTTCCTGCGCATGTGCGCTTTTTATCGTGTGAACCGTTACTGGGTCCACTAGACAACCTTCCGCTCGACGGGATCCACTGGGTGATCGTCGGCGGTGAGTCGGGTCCCGGTGCGCGCCCGATGCAGGCAGATTGGGTGCGCGCGATTCTGGAACAGTGCCGACGCGCACACGTGCCGTTCTTCTTCAAGCAGTGGGGCGGGGTGCGCAAAGACCTGACCGGTCGGGAACTGGACGGTTGCACGTATGACGAAATGCCGCTGAATGGCAGACAGCACTGAGCCTGTGCCGCTGCATGCAAGACGGTCAAGTGCGCATCGGGCGGATGTTCATCATAGAGACCAGAGACGCCAGCCGTAGCGGAACGGATCGGTTTCGGGCGGCGTGTCCGGCGCCGGGGGCGATGGACGGTCGTCCAGCGCATGAGCAGCGTCTCATGGGAAGGTGAGCGGGTCGCGCGCGAGTGGTTTGCGTTGCTGACGACGTATTGTACCACGTCTGGGGAAGAAACAGGGAAGCGGCACATACACTTTGCATCTACCAACGATCACGCGAAGACAGAAAGAAACATGGTATCATTTTCCCCATTTCACCACCGTCCATGCTATAATTTCTCGTGAAGATCCCCGCTCTTCTCTGTCCGCATAGCGTTCAGGGTTGTCGCCAGACGGCTTATTTTCGTGACCGTAGCATATGCGTATTGCCTGTACTGCCGATCTCCACGGGAACATTGCCGATTATCGTGCGTTGTTCGAGTTTGCGGCGCAGCGTCAGGCGCATGCGGTCGTTGTTGCGGGAGATCTTCTGCCGCACGCGATGCGGCGTGACGATGCACTGGAGACGCAACGCAGGTTTGTCGAGCGTGACCTTGCACCGGCGCTCCGTGTATTTCGCGCACTCCATCCGACGGTAGCCGTCTATCTGCTGCCCGGCAACGATGATTGGGCAGCGGCGTATGTCGCAGTGGAAGAACTCGCGGTTGAAGGGCTGGCGCACCCTCTCCACGAGCGGGTCTACCGGTTGAACGACGATCTCTGGATCGCAGGGTACGCCTGTGTGCCGCCGACGCCGTTCAGCATCAAGGATTTCGAGCGCTGCGACGAGGGGGCGCTGCCAGCGTTCAGTTTCGATCACGCCTTCGTCAGTCGCGGCGGTATTATTCGACCGCTCCAACGCCACGAGTTCGAAGGATTGCCCTCAATTGCAGACGATCTGGCTGCACTTGCCGGGCGCAGCGACCCACAACGAACGGTGTATGTCTGTCATACACCGCCGGTCGACACGCCGCTCGACCTGATGCCACGCGGGCGACACGTCGGCAGTCGAGCGCTCCGCACCTTTATTGAACGCTACCAACCGCCGCTCACCCTGCATGGGCACATTCACGAAGCGCCAGCGCTGAGCGGAACGTATGCAACCCGGATTGGCGCAACCTGGTGCATCAATCCGGGTCATGATCAGCGCCGTTTCCACGGCGTTCTGATCGAACTGACGGACGGCATGGTTCGCATGGAGCACACCGTCTACGGCACACAACCAGAGTAGAAAGGCTATCGGCAGTGTTCAACACGATTAGCGATGTCAAAGCGGCGCTCAGCGCCCAACGCTACATTCCTTCCGATGAAATCGCCACCACTGTGTTTCTGGCGGAGAAACTCGGCAAGCCGATCCTCGCCGAAGGTCCGGCTGGCGTGGGTAAAACCGAACTGGCAAAGGTTTGGGCGGCAGCGACCGGGCGCGACCTGATCCGTCTTCAGTGCTACGAGGGTCTTGACGAAACCAAGGCGCTCTATGAATGGGAATACGCCAAGCAACTCCTCTATACGCAGTTGCTGCGCGATAAACTCAACGATCTGCTGGCGGGCGTCACGAGCCTTGCCGAGGCTGCCGACCGACTGGCAGCCGAAGAGGATGTGTTCTTCTCCAGCCGTTTTATGCTGCCACGCCCGCTGCTGAAAGCGATCACCAGCGAGCGTCCGGTGACCCTGCTGATCGACGAGATCGACCGCGCCGACGCTGAGTTTGAAGCATTCTTGCTCGAAGTGTTGAGCGATTTTCAGGTCAGCGTACCGGAACTCGGCACCATCCGCGCCCGCCATCAACCAATGGTTCTGCTCACCAGCAACAACACCCGCGAACTGTCTGAGGCGCTCAAACGGCGCTGCCTCTATCTGCACGTCGATTATCCCACCGCAGACCAGGAGTTGCAGATCATCAATCTGAAGGTGCCGGGGCTGCCGCCCAAACTGGCGCAGCAGGCAGTTGAACTGGTGCAGCGGTTGCGCGGTATGGATCTGAAGAAACACCCCAGCGTCTCGGAGACGATCGATTGGGCGCGCGCGCTGCTCGAACTTAACGCGCGCCACCTCGACCGGGCGACGATCGAGAATACCTTGAATGTGCTGCTGAAATTTGAGGGCGATCTGCAGCGCGCGCGCCGCGCGATGGTTCGTGATGAGGGTGATCGAACACGCCGCGAACGGGATGAATTCGGGCGGTTGCGCCGCGACGACGAGAGTGGCCGCTTCCGCGGCAACTAGGGGAGGAATGGGATGGATCAACGGGTGGTTGATTTTATCCGGGCGCTGCGCGCCAGAGGTGTGCGCATCTCGCTCGCCGAAAGCATCGATGCCATGCGTTGCATCGAAATCGCCGGCGTTGCCGATAAACAGATCTTTCGCTCGGCGCTGCGTGCGTCGCTGGTGAAAGAGCCGCGCGACCTGCCAACGTTCGATGAACTCTTCCCGCGTTTCTTCGGGCTTGACACACCGCCGCCGCTCCACCAACCCGGTAGCGGGATGTCACCCGAAGAGCGCGAACAACTGGAGCGCATGCTCCAGCAGATGCTGGCGTCGTTGACGCCGGAGCAACTCCGCCGTCTGTTCGAGATGATGATGACCGGACAGGGCATGAGTGGCGGTCAGATGCGCCAGTTCCTCAGCGAGAACACCACTGCGATGCAGATGGTCACCGGCTTTCAGCCATGGGCGACACGCCGTGCGCTGCGCGAGTTGCACTTCGACCGTCTGGAGCAGTTGCTCCAGGAATTGCTCGAACGTCTGCGTCAGGCGGGGGTCAGCGAGGCGGCATTGCAGCAACTGGAGCAGGAAGCGCGCGAAAACCGCGCAGCACTGGCGCAGCAGATCGGCAAGGAGGTCGGCAACGGGTTGCAGCAGTACGAAGCCGAGGAGCGCCGCCGTCGCCCTATCGAAGACCTCCAGGATCGCCCGTTCGAGGAGTTGCAGCACCAGAACGATGATGATATGCGCGCCGTCATCAATCGCCTGGCGGCGCAGTTGCGCACCCGCGTCGCGCTCCGGCAGAAACGCGCAAGTAAAGGCGCACTCGACGCCAAAAGCACGATTCGCGCCAACCTGCGCTACAGCGGTGTCCCGCTCGATGTTCGCTATCGCCACAAGCATTTGAAGCCGCGCATTACCGTCATCTGCGATGTGTCCGGCTCGATGCGCGCCGTTACCGGCTTTATGCTCATGCTGGTCTACGCGCTCCAGGATCAGATCAGTCGCACCCGACCGTTTGTGTACTACCGCACCATCGCCGATGTGCAGGCTGATTTCCAACGGTTGCGCCCCGAAGAGGCGATCCGCGTCGTGCCGGAGCGGGTGCAGGGCGGTCCATGGCAGACAAACCTGAGTGAGTGTCTGGCAACCTTCACCCGCGATCACCTCGACGCGGTAGACCGCCGCACGACCGTGATCTTCCTCGGAGACGGGGACGATCACCTGTCGCCGCCGAACCCACGCGCGTTCGAGATCATCAAACGGCGCGCGCACCGTGTGGTGTGGTTCAACCCGGAGCCACCCTACCGCTGGGGACGCGATGATAACCATATGCACATCTACGGTCCGATGTGCGATGCGGTGCACCACGTCAGCAATCTGCGCCAGCTCGTCGCAGCGGTGGATGGGTTGTTTCCGTGAGCACCCTCAGCAGTTCTCAGATACGTTGACCATCGTCCGGGTCTGCCGTGTCGCACAAGGCGCCCGCGTCCGGCGACGGGTGCAGCCCCATCCAACGGTCCTTGTAGGAACCGCGCTCTCCATCTCCGCGCCTCCGCATGAACTGGTCTGATGCACACAGAGACGCGGAGCATGCGGAGGGATGGCGCACACGGCGTCTGCGTTCAATGGCGGGTGCAACCCTGCCCAACAAGACCAATCTTTGTGAGAACTGCTATAATCCGCCGTACACTGGTGTTCCTTCACCATCTGCGCTGTTTGCCACGAGCGACGGGTATCCTGATCGAGGACATGATGCCCTCGCTCCTGGGATAGGTCGCATCGCTGCGTGTCGGCGCGACACCCACGTACTCATGCCCCTCTGATGCCGGAACACATTTCAGCGAACTGTTCGTAAGAAATTCGATTTCGGTCGTCACGCGCACCCGCTTCGCGCCCAACAGAGCAACAAACGAGCGGATATGCTAGAATACCAGGCCATGGGTGGCACATTTCGGAAAAGACTGGTGAGCCATGCCGCTGGAGCGCGAACACGTTAAAGCCATCATTCTTCAAGAATTGCCCGCTATCCTGGAGCAGGACGCTGACGTCCGGCAACTTATCCTGCGGCTGGCGCAGCAACATTTCGCCAATCGCGGCGAAACCGAGAGCCGGTTCGACCGCGTGCTGGAAGAATTGCGCCGTGACCGGGAAGAACAACGCCGCACCTGGGACGAAAATCAGCGCGCCCTCAAAGCCATGCAAGACGAAGCCAACCGCAAATGGGAAGAACAAAACCGCAAATGGGACGAAAATCAGCGCGCCCTCAAAGCCGCGCAAGATGAAGCCCGCCGCACCTGGGACGAAAATCAGCGCGCCCTCAAAGCCGCGCAAGATGAAGCCCGCCGCACCTGGGACGAAAATCAGCGCGCCCTCAAAGCCATGCAAGACGAAGCCAACCGCAAATGGGAAGAACAAAACCGCAAATGGGACGAAAATCAGCGCGCCCTCAAAGCCGCGCAAGATGAAGCCCGCCGCACGTGGGACGAAAATCAGCGCGCCCTTAAAGCCATGCAAGATGAAGCCAACCGCAAATGGGAAGAAGATCACCGGGAAATCATGGCGATGATCCGGCGCATGGAAGCGCTGGATCGCAAATATGACTCCACTATTGGCGCTCTGGGCGCACGCTGGGGGTTGTACTCCGAACAGTCCTTCCGTAATGCTCTCAGGGGGATTCTAACCGGGTTCTTCAACATCGAAGTCATCAACGTCATTGAATATGACGATACCGGCGCCGTCTTCGGTCGTCCGGATCAGATCGAACTCGACCTGATCATCAAAAACGGGCTGTTGATCATCTGTGAAATCAAGTCCTCAGTGAGCAAAGCAGACGTCTACGCCTTTGAACGCAAGGCGCGCTGGTATGAACAGCGCCATGCGCGGCAGGCGGATCGGTTGATGATCATCTCGCCGATGATCGACGCCAGAGCGCGCGAGGCAGCGCGCCGGTTGCAGATCGACATGTACAGTTTTGCCGAAGAAGCCGGGGAAGCGCTCTCCGGAGAAGCAGAGCGCAGCGACCGCGCCACCAACGCCGATTGCTGAGACCGGCAGCATACTGCGGGCGGTAGTTACCCTTCGCTTTCAGCGCGCCTCTTTTGCCTCCACCCGCGCAGCAGGCAGGAACGTTCAAACGTTCAGGCGCGCCGTCCCAGCAGGCTGGTTGCAATCGCGCGCAATTCTTCCAGCGCCGCCGCATCACCGCGCGCGCGATCAAGCGCAGCAAACGCCTCGCCGTGGTACGCCGCAGCGGTTGCTTCCGCATACACCCGCGATCCCGCAGCATCAAGGATCGCCAGCGCCTGACGCACAGCGTCATCGTCGAGTGTCGCCTGCGCATAGAGGTTCATCAGACGCTCACGGTCGGGAGAGGTCGTCAATGCGTGAATGACGGGCAGGCTGAGTTTACGACGGTACAGATCGGCAGCGAACGGCTTACCGGTGACAGCGGGATCGCCCCAGATACCCAGCACATCATCCTCGATCTGAAACGCCAGACCGAGCGCACGCCCGAAATCGGACAGCGCCTGGATCGTCTCTTCATCGGCGCCACCGACGAGTGCGCCAAGTTCGGCAGAAGCAGCGATCAGCGCCGCTGTCTTGCGCTCGATCATCGCCAGGTAGGCGGCTTCATCGATCTCCAGGTTCCCCTCGTAGCTCAGATCAAGAAACTGACCCTCGCAAATGGTCAGGATGGTCTCATCGAACCGCCGCAGCACATCGAGGATCGTCGCCGCTGGCAGGCTGGTCAGCGCCAGGCGGTGGAGCGACAGATGCGCAACAGTAAACATGCCATCGCCGGTATTGATCCCCTGCGCCAGACCCCACAGTTTCCACACCGTCGGGCGACCGCGACGCGTATCGCTCTGATCCTGAATATCATCGTGGATCAGCGAGAAATCGTGGATTAACTGGATCGCTGCCGCCAGCGGCAGGGCATCGCGCGGGTCGCCGCCAACAGCACGACAGCTCAACAGGCAGAGGCGCGGGCGCAACAGTTTGCCTGGATCGAACGTCGCCGGACGCAATTCTTCGTCGCGCCAGCCGAGGTGATACTCCTGCATCGCATAGAAGCGCGCCACCCGTTCATCCGCCAGCGGAAACGCCGCACGCATCGCCGCCTCGATCGCTGTTCGCTCATCTGAGTGCTTCATAGGTGTCATCCTACCGTAATCTTATGTAACCGGTCAGTAATCCGCTGCTCTTGAGGTTTGCGCGCGGCGTTAGTACACTGCATATGAGTAGAGCGCACCCGATATTCCGAACATGCTGGCGCTCGTCGGTACAATCCGTAGCGCCACTAACGCCACCGAAAGGAGTAGCGTCGATGCCGCTGAACATGCGTTTTCGCTTCAGCCCCACCAAGGATGGACTGGTCAAAGTGCTCGGACCGCTCGAGACGGACATTATGCAGATCATCTGGCAGGACGAGCGCAGCACGGTCAAGAAAGTCCATCGCAAACTATCGCAGCAGCGTGAGATCGCCTATACCACGGTGATGACGACTATGAGCCGCCTCGCCGAAAAGGGTGTGTTGCGCCGCCACCGCGAAGGACTGGCATATGTGTACACACCAGCGATCAGCGAGTCCGATTTCGTCACCATGGTGGTGCAGCAGGTGCTCGACGGCTTGCTGGATGACTACAGCACAACGGCGGTCGATTATATGATCGACTACCTTGCGCGCCGGAACCCGAACGAACTGCGACGCATCCAGAAGACCATCCAGGCACGCATCGCCGCTTGAAGAGAAGACGAGGAGTGTGAACATTAAAACGGGAGTAGCGCACATAACACCGGGCACGCTACGTCCCGTTTTCACTCCTCGCATCGTCCGCAGGCGCTTCGACCATCTCACCCCACAGGTCATAGTCGAGTGCCTGCGTCACCCGCACATCAACGAATGTGCCAGTGGCGGCGGTTCCCCAGAACAACACCTGTCCATCGACTTCGGGAGCATCGCGGAAAGAGCGTCCGACGCTCAGCAGGCGCCCGTCGTCGGTCTGTCCCTGTCCCTCCACCAGCACCCGAATGACACGCCCGACCCAGCGACGGTTGCGCTGGCGCGAAATACCCTGCTGTAAGCGCATGATCGTATGCCAGCGGCGCTCAATGACTCGCTGTGGTATCTGATCCGGCAACGCTGCTGCTGGCGTGCCTGGCTCGCGTGAATAGCGAAAGACCCCTACCCGGTCGAACTGCACTTCTTCGAGAAACGCCGTCAACGCCCGAAATTCGGCACTGGTCTCCCCTGGAAAGCCGATGATGAATGTCGAGCGCAGCGCAATATCGGGCATCGCCGCGCGCAGGTCGGCAATCAGGCGTCTGGTGCGATCACTGTCGGGCGGGCGGTGCATCCGGCGCAGCGTTTCGGGATGGGCATGCTGCAACGGCATATCCAGGTAATGGCAGATCTGCGGATGGCGCGCCATCGTGGCAATCAGGCGCTCGCTGATGCCGTGGGGGTAGGCGTACATCAGGCGCACCCATCTATCCTTCGGCAACACCGCACAGAGTTCGTCGAGCAACAGCGCCAGACCGTCCTTCAACCCCAGATCGCGCCCGTAGTCGGTCAGGTGCTGCGCCACCAGCACGATCTCTTTCACCCCGGCGTCTGCCAGTTCCTGCGCTTCGCCAAGGATCGCCCCTACCGCTTTGGAGCGCATATCGCCTTTGAACGACGGAATGGTGCAGAACGCACAGCGAAGATTGCACCCATCGGAAATCTTCAGATACGCCGAGGGACCGGTAATGCGCCGACGGATCGGCGCGGTACGCCAGTCGGCGTATGCGCCAGGGACGCGCAGATCGTCGGACGAGGCGGGAGCGCTGGAGAGAGGAATGATCTCGCGCGCTGCCGAGGATGCAGCGACCGCCGGTTCACGCTGAAGGGTGTCGACCACGTCCCCGATGCGCATCCACTCGCGGGTGCTGAGCAGCGCATCGACCCCGGGCGCTGCCGCAACAAGCGCGCTGTGGCTTTCTGCCATACAACCGGCTGCGACCAGGTATTGACCAGGCGTTTTGCGGGCAGCGACTTCACGCAGCACGTCGAGGGTCTCTTCCCGCGCCGCAGCGATGAAGGAACAGGTATTCACGACGACCACATCGGCATCGTCGGCATGTGCGACCGGCGTATGCCCCTGTGCCGCCAGAATGCTGCTCATGCCCTCGCTATCAACCTGATTTTTCGGACACCCAAGGGTAATAATATGAAACTTCATCTCTTAGCGATAATTGGTAAATTGGAGCGGAATAGCGAACTCATCCTGATGTTCTTTGACCAGACGAATGACTGCCTGCAACTCATCGCGGCTTTTGCTCCCGACCCGCAGTACATCGCCCTGAATGCGCGGTTGCACTTTTGGAAAATGATCGCGAATGAGTTTCGCCAGTTTTTTCGCCACATCTTCAGGAATACCGCGCTGTAACAGCGCAACCTGACGTACACGACCGCCGCTGACTTCCTGGATCGGACCGAACTTAAAAATCTTGATCGAAAGATTGCGCCGCAGCGCCCTCGTCTGAATGAGATCGCGCACTGCGGTCAGGTGCATTTCCGATTCGGTCGTAATCGTCAATTCCTTCTCGCTTAGCACGATCTCAGTTTTCGTATCTTTCAAATCATAGCGCGTCGCCACTTCGCGCCGCGCCTGATCGACCGCATTGATCAGTTCCTGACGATCAAAATCTGAGACGATATCGAATGTGCTTTCAGCAGGCATAGCATATCCTCCCGCTTACGGCGGCCACTCGAACGTTACCACTTCACCGGGTCTCGTTCCGAGGCGGCGTTCCTGATCATTGATCACAACCGTCACAACCGCGGCATTTCCGGCGCGCACCGATACCGACCGGCGAGCGGTAAAGCGCACCGAACGTCCTGGCGCCAGCACCCGGCGAAAAACCGATTCCCCATCGGTTTTAATCTCAAGCCACGATCCAGGATTATCGCCCGGATCGATCCGCACTTCGAGCACGATCGGCGCTTCTGGCTCACGGGTGGGCGTTGGAGACGGCGCAACTTCAACGCCAGCTACGGCAGGCGTCGCCGTCTCCGGCAGCAATGGCGCGGTCGTCGCTTCGCGCGGTACGGTCGGCAATGGACTTGGCGCAGGTGGGATGGTTGCCGTTGGGATCGTCGCGAGTTGCGCATTCTCGCCGATCCGGTTGGTCGCGCTCAACACCAGGTATGTCACGCCGACCATCGCCAGCACTACGAAGAAGACACCGATCAGGCTCGGAGCAACACATCCATGCACGCGGGGATTGGATGTCGCCGGAACAACCCGGATCGGATCGGTACGCCCGCGCTCATAGCGGTACAGTTCGATCAACTCGTCCGCCGAGAGACCGAGAAACGCGGCATAGTTCCGAATAAAGCCGCGTGTGTACACATCACCGGGAAGATTCTGGTAATCGCCATCTTCAAGCGCAACAAGATACCGCTGCAGGATGCGCGTTTCGGCAGCAGCCTGCGCCAGGCTGATGCCCTGACTTTCGCGAGCCGCGCGCAGGCGCTCGCCCAGCTGGCTCATATCGTTCTCCTGGGAGCCTTGCGCTTACAGGCGCGTCTGACGCAGCGTATTATAAATGAAAGCGCGCGATACGGCAACCGCGCGCTTTCAGGCCGCGAACGATGACGTGTCGCACAATCTTATTTCAACAGCGTGACAACCACGTTGTCAAAATCCGCGCCTGCCTGGGTGTCAAAGTTTTCCAGATAGAGCGCCGCCTGTCCGGCAGCGACGCGGGTATCGGTAAAGGTCTGCAATTGAACGCCATTCACACTGAAGCTAATCCTGTTCCCCTCTGCTCTCAGCGATACCCGGTTGACCCTTCCCGGCTTGATGGCGGCATTGCTGATCGGCTCGCGCAGCGTCGTCCAGCGGTCATCGACCGAGACGAAACAGCCGTACCGGTCACGCCCATCGATCCAGCAGGCGTAGTAGTTCTTAGCATTGCCTCGACTGCCTGGGCTGTAACGCACCGCGACGCCAGCGCGCGAATTGCCGTTGATCAGCACATCCGCACTCACCTCCAGGTCGTTTGCCGGGCTGACGTCCGGCGCCGTCAGGTAGTACAGATCGGAATCGCTGAGCGTAATGCGATAGACCCCCTCTTCGATCACTGCCTGGAGACTCGCCGAGGAGTCGGTCACCCAGGCGTTGTCATCGTCGATAAAATCGAACGCAAAGCGCGTGACGGACGAATCACCCGAGAGAGGAACGGCGGGATCGATCACATACGATTGCAGGATGGCATCGAGCGGGGATTTGAGTTCGTCGAACTGTTCTCTCGGAATGCCGAACGTCAGGAGCGACACTTTATCGACATCCCGGTAGACGAATGTATTCGCCAGCAATGGCGCATCGACCCCGCCGCTCGCCTGCGCAGTGTAACTCCAGATGATCTGCACGCCGCCGCTGCGCAGTTTTTCCGGCGGGTCCATCGAGAAATCCTTCTCGTCCTTGAAGATGTTGACGAATGAAGTCGCACGCTCCACCAGATCGTCCTGCGTCAACGCTTCCTGCGACTCGGTGATGCTCAGGATGATCAGCCCGTTTTCAGCAGCATCGGTCCAGATATAGACCAGCGTGTTCGCATTCGCGTTTTCCTGCAAACTCCAGCCGACCGGCACGTCGATGCTGAACAATCGCTGCGGATGGCTGAATGTTTCCAGGCGATCAATAACAACCGGGATCAGCATTCCTGAGCCTGTCCCCGTTCCACCTGACGGACTCGTGGGCATGATCGTCGGTTGCGGTTGCGCAGTTGGCGCTGCGGTCGGGAGCGGTGTGGCAGTCGGGCGGGGTGTGGCGGTCGGGCGGGGCGTGGCGGTCGGGCGAGGTTCGGGAGTGGCGGTCGGTGGTGTGCCAAGTGAAACGCTGCATCCGGACAGAACGAGAGCGACCAGCGCCACCAGTGCGGAGAGGCGGAAAGAATGCATCATGAAAACCCTTTCTGCATGGTCAAACCGGTGGCGCGAGCGCTCGCGCTGTACAAGAAACACCGCGCCACGTGCCTGCTTCGCATTGTAGCACGTCGCCATACGCTTGAAAAGCGTGCAATGCAACCAAACATGCTTCTACTGCCAGGTGCACATATGCTGCGATTGTGCATCGTATCAGGCGAGCACAACCAGTTTGTGATGAACCTGTCATCCGGCTGTCATATACACCGCTAGGTAGTATTGCGCGCCTTCTTTAGGCTTGAAGAGAACCAAGAACTGAGAACTGAGAACCAGGAACCAGGAACCAGGAACCGCGTGCCAGAGGACAATCCGCTCGTCGCGGATCGACGGTACGCCATGCCGAAGATTCAGAGCGAGCGATGCAGGAACGTTGGATATTGCTTGCAACCAGGACGGAGATCGCTTATGAAACCACGGGGTATCTTCTATCGGGGGATCGTTTTCGTTATGCTCCTCATCGGAGTGGGCACGGTCATCTTCGCCTATCGCGCCAGCGCTGCTGCGGTGTACATCGTGCGCGGTCCGACGACGGCGCCATGCGCGCTCACCGGTCAATCGGCGCCAGCGACATTTCAGAACAGTATCTTTGGATCGGAACTGCATGGATTCCTCGATCAGGAAGGAGTGACCATCAGTTTCCAGTTCCCCGACGGTCGCATCTTCAGCCCGAACGATACCTTCTTCCTCGATGGCGTCGTCGATCTGCCGCCGCACTTTGCGTTGCCGCCCTACCGCGCCGATGTGGCGGGCGATCTCTATTTCGAGTTTCCGGTGACAAATAAATGGCCCTATGGGTGCTACAAACTGACTGCGGTCGGGCAGGGCAGCCGCCAGACGGCAGTCGGGTACCTGGTGGTGACTCCGCGCACCGGTCCGCCGCCCCCGCCCAGTCCGGCGCGTCTGGCAGTGTGGAACAACGGTACATTCAACGCATTCGCCTTCCATGATGACCTGATCAACATCCACGGCGCCAACTTCTTCCCCAACGAGGTGATCTCGATCTGGATCACCCAACCAGACGGCACTGTGCTCGACTATCCGCAACAGGTCGCCAGCGACATTGGCAACTTCCAGTCGTCATTCATTTTCACCAATGTGCATCAGACCGGCAAATATACGTTTACGGCGCTGGGCACGCTGAGCGGGTATCAGGTCTTTGCGCCGTTCGAACTGCGGGCGCGATCATCGACGCCGAGCGGATGGGCGCAACTGCGCGTCGCCTACCCGGCGCAACCATCAACCCGACAGAACGGCGGCATTGCAATCACCGGGGCGCTCTTCTCTCCCGGCGAATACGTCGGTTTGTGGATGACGCTGCCGAACAATGCAGTGCGCAGCCTGCCGACGCAGGTCGCCGATGGCAATGGCGATTTCTTCGTTGTGATCGACCTGGACGAGCGGTTACCGATCGGTCGCTACAGTATTACCGCCAAAGGAGTTTCCAGCGGGCGACTCCAGATTGCCAGTTTCGACGTGACGCCGGGGAGTTTCCAACCGGCGCCTGTGAATAATCCCGCCGGACCTGTGCCGGCAGTTGTTGAGTCGAATGTGGGGAATTCAGCGTTTAGCGCACTCACAACCGAAGGAGCGGCGCGCGTCGCTGTGACCTTCGTTGACCGATCCGGCGCAACCGATGTCGTGCGAGTCGAGGGGTCCGGGTATGCGCCTGACGAACCGATCGGCGTCTGGATGACCTTCCCCGATGGTGATGTCCTTGGTATGGCGAGTCTGAACGTTGATTCCAGTGGCGCGTTCAGCGTGGATGTCGATCTGGGGGTCGTCCTGGCAGCCGGGCGCTACCGGGTGAGCGTGCAGGGTGTCGAAAGCGGTCGCCTGGTCATCGTGACATTCGACGCGGCGAATCGCGGCGGGACGCCCGGAAGCGCTGCATCCCCGGCAGCGCCGATCCAGACGCTTGGCGGACCGACGAACCTCGGCGGTGCGGCGGGCAATCCGGGACCGGAGCAGACGCCGCGCGATCTGCAACGCTGTGCTGCACCGGAAGCGTTCTGGACGCCCGATTGTTAGACGAACAGTTCTACAGGGGCGCAGGTTCGCTGCGCCCCTTTCCGCGTCCTGGCGCACCTGCTTTCCTGAATGGGAACAACGCCTGCCTGTCACGCTGACGCTCCACCAACCCCAATGCGATCCGTCAGGACACGTGCAGATCGACCGCCACCGGGAGAGCAGTGCGCCCCCAATCGGAGAGATCCTCGCCGTAGCCGGGCTGATACTTGGCGAGGATCAGGCGACGCGCCAGCGCATCTTCCGCTTCCTGATCCACAATGCGCGCCGTGCCAACAAACGTCGCGTCGCCGATGGCAAGCGACACTGTCGGAGTGCGACGCGCATTTTTCACCCAATCGGACGCATGGTTGCCTGCAAGCAGGTAGACTGTATGGTTGTGCAGCGCAAACCAGATTTCAATCGTATGCGGCTTGCCCGATACACGCCCGCTGGTCGTCAGATAGCAGAAATCGAGGTGCGCCAGCACACTCAGGTCGTGCGGCGAATAGTGCATCTCAGATCAGCGCCTTTTCGGTATCGCGGTCGAAGATGTGCATCTTGGTCATATCGATGACCACCTCGAACGTCTCCCCGGTACGCGCTTTGGTACGCGGATCGAGACGACCAACCATCTCCTTGCCGCCGTTTTCTACATAGACGTAGACTTCCGATCCCAGTGGTTCGACGACGTTGACCGTCGTCATCAGGCGAGCAGTCTCATCGACGCCGCGCGGTACATAGTGCGCATCGTGGATGTCCTCCGGGCGAATGCCGAAGAAGATCGGCATCCCAATATGATCGGCAATCGCATCGACCCGCGATGGCGGCACCGGCAACTGGAACGGACCGAAATCCACCAGCACCTGCCCATCGCCGCGCACCAGCGTCGCCTCGAAGAAGTTCATCGCTGGCGAGCCGATGAACCCGGCGACAAACATATTCGCCGGATGGTCGTACAGGTTCTGCGGCGTATCGAGTTGCTGCAAGACGCCATCGCGCATCACGGCGATGCGCGTTCCCATGGTCATCGCCTCGGTCTGATCGTGCGTCACGTAGATGAAGGTCGTTTTCAGGCGCTGATGCAATTTCGAGATCTCGGCGCGTGTCTGCACTCGCAGTTTGGCATCCAGGTTCGAGAGCGGCTCGTCCATGAGGAAGACCGACGGATGGCGCACGATTGCGCGACCGAGCGCGACACGTTGACGCTGACCGCCAGACAGAGCTTTTGGCTTCCGATCAAGGAGGTGCCCGATATGGAGCATCTCCGCCGCTTCTTTGACGCGCCGATCAATCTCGGCTTTCGGCGTTTTGCGCAATTTCAAGCCAAACGCCATATTATCGTACACGCTCATATGCGGATAGAGCGCATAACTCTGGAACACCATCGCAATGTCGCGATCCTTGGGCGGCACATCATTGACCACCCGATCACCGATCATAATGTTGCCGTCCGTCACCTCTTCCAGCCCCGCAAGGCAACGCAGCGCGGTTGTCTTGCCGCATCCCGATGGTCCCACCAGCACCAGAAACTCCTGGTCGGCAATATCGAGGGTGAGGTCTTTGAGGGCGGCGAAATCACCGAAGCGCTTCCAGACGTGGTCGAACTTAATGGATGCCATGCGCGTGTACTCCTTTGCTTGACTCTTCAGCGTCTCCACTTGCCTGTTATCATCTACGATACAGGCGCCGGGCCGCTCGACCTGCGAACGATCAGGCGCGCGCTCAACGTTACCGTGCGCAAACTGGTATTGCGTTTCAAAATCACATCATCGAGCAGCATTGCCAGTTGTTGACCCTGCACACGCCGCGGCTGGCGCAGCGTCGTCAGCGGCGGATTCACATGCGCCGCCTGTGGAAGATCATCAAACCCGACCAGCGACACATCGCGCCCAACGATCAGACCAGCGTCGTTGAGCGCATGCATAGCGCCAAACGCCAGTTCGTCGCTTCCCGCCAGCACAGCGGTTGGCGGTTTGGGAGATGCGAGCAACTCAGTCATTGCCTGGTAGCCATCTTCCTCCGCGCGCCCCGATTCGACAACCAGCGTCGGGTCGAACGGCAGACCTGCTTCGGTCAACGCCTGCCGATACCCTTCGACAATCGGCTCACTCACCGCCAGTTCCGAAGGGGGCTGGATCAAGCCGATCCGCCGATGCCCCAGACCGAGCAGATGGCGCACGGCATCAACGGCTGCGGTGTGCATATCGATGGCAACTGAGGGGCTATCA
Source organism: Roseiflexus sp. RS-1 (assembly GCF_000016665.1). Taxonomy (NCBI): domain Bacteria; kingdom Bacillati; phylum Chloroflexota; class Chloroflexia; order Chloroflexales; family Roseiflexaceae; genus Roseiflexus; species Roseiflexus sp. RS-1. Next base: position 658,019 of record NC_009523.1, on the reverse strand, counting down.
ATGCCTGCCGGAGGCGGACCGGCGCACACATGCGGAATACCTGCCCCGGCGAGCGCCTGCGCACGCGGATCATCCACCAGCATGTCAAACAACACCAGCCCATCAACCCGTCTGGTGCGCGCCAGGCTCAGGCACAATTCCGTCTCATCCTGATCCGCGCCAGCCGTTGCCAGCAGCAAAAAGTAGCCACGCAGAGCGGCGGCGTCCGCCACACCGGCTAACACCTCGGTCAGCGCCGGTTCCGCCAGACGCCCTGGCAGCGCAGACAGCGTCACGCCGAGCGTGCGACTTCGACCACGCATGCTACGCGCTGCGTGCTGCGGTTGATAGTTGAGTTCAGCGACGGCATCGAGCACCCGCTGGCGTGTTTCGTCCGTCACCACACCGGTGCCGTTGAGCACATACGACACAGTGGCAACCGATACGCCAGCCCGCTGCGCAACCTGTTTGATCGTCGCCTGCATGGTGAAACGATTAAGCGGTGAAACGATTAAGCGGAGTATACATGAACAGAGATATATTGTCAAGACACCCGGTCACACTGTCGCCGCCGACCAGGGAGCGCGTCGGCGCTCGTGTATAATGGCGACGATAAAGCCATCACAGAACGCCTATGATCGCCATCGTTCTCTACATCCTGGCAATTCTGGCGGCGAATCTGACCGCCGAGACGATTCTGACCGTCGGGTTCCTGCAATTTGCGCTGGGCACCCTGTTTTTTGGGGCGATCTTCACCCTGCGCGACATGATCCACCAGCGCTACGACAAAATGGTCGTCTATGCGACCATTCTGGCGGCAATGGGTGTCAACATTGTTGCTGCTGCGGCGGCAATGATGCCATTCCGCATCATTGTCGCTTCCGCACTTGCGCTTGTTCTCTCGGAATTGACCGATACCGAGGTGTATCACGCCCTGCGCCACCGGGTCTGGATCGTCCGCGTCCTTTCGAGCAACGCCCTTTCGGTTCCGCTTGACACAACCCTCTTTACCCTGCTCGCATTCTACGGCGTCTGGACCAACGACCTCATCGCCTCCGTCATTGTCGGCGACAGCCTGGTCAAATACGCCATTGCCACGTGCACCATCGGGGTGGGGATCAAGACCCTGCCTGCCCGGCGCAAACTCTTTGGCGCGCGTATCCTGGATCTTTAGGTCGTGGCGGAGACTCCAGGGGTACAGGAACGAAGAAAGCAGTGTGAGTGAGGGAACGGCGCGCACCCGCGCCGCTATCGTCCACCTGTGCGCATGACCCTATCACTGCCGACTGCGCATCAGTATGATCGCACCAGCGACGATCAGCGCAAGCGGAAACAGCAGTTTGCCAAATGCCGGACCAAGCACAATGCTCAACAGCACCAACACGCCGACACCGATGAGAATAATGCCCAATTGCCGGTTACGCTGCACGTGTGGCGACGATTGCGCCGGTCCGCGCTCATTCAGGTTATTGATCGGCACCTCCGACTCGGAACTGGCAGCGGCGCCGGTCATTGGATCGGAGCGAACCGCCCCGCCGCTCACGAACACCTGGCGCTGATCGCCCTGCGCCCGGTTCTGCGGCGCTTCGAGCGGCATAATGATCCAGAGCGCCGGGTAGAGCAGCACCCCCACACCAGTAAAGATCAGCGCAACAAAAACCAGACGCACAATGGTCGAATCGACCCCCAGATACTTTGCAATCCCGCCTGCCACGCCAGCAATCATCGCGTCGTGACGACTGCGCATCAATCGTGAGGTTGAGATGTCCATGATGTTCCCCCAAACGTTGCTGATGAGCGTTGTGCTTCTTTCTGCGCCATCTACTGCTCAGACGGTCGAAAACGTTCAAGAGTTGCAGGAGGTCTCATACGACACACAGGGTGTGCTATAATTTGGCTATACTTTTCAGGTCAGCGCGTGGGGGCGGTATGTCGTTGTATGTTCCTTCAGGCGCGTCGCCACTCATCCCCGGCGCTCTGGCGCGCATCGAGCGCCGGTTGCCGCATCCCGGAGAAGTTGTTGTTCGAGTCGGGCAGCGCGTCGAACCGGACGACGTGGTTGCACAGGCGTTCGTTCCTGCGGCGCCGCAGATTGTGAACCTGGCGCGCGCGTTGATGATCCCGCCATCGCGCGTCAAACGTACACTCCTCCACGAGATTGGCGCACAGGTCGCGCAGGGTGTTCCGCTTGCCCGTTCCACCCGATTTGGTGGGAGGGTCTTTCTCGCACCGGTCAATGGCGTGCTTGCCGGCGTCGATGAAACAACGGGTTATATCACCATTGCGCCGGAACCGACGCGATACGAATTGTTGGCCACGGTTCGCGGTGTGGTGATGGAGGTTATCCCATACGAAGGCGTGCGGATCGAGACGCCTGCCGCACAGGTTTATGGCATCTTCGGCATCGGCGCAAGTCAGTATGGCGTATTGCGGTTGCTGGTGACCGATCCTGCCGAGCCGATCACCGAGGAGATGATCAATCCACGAAGCGCATACGCGGTCGTTATTGGTGGCAGCGGGATCAGCGCCGCTGCGCTCCAGCGGGCAGTGCAGCAACAGGTGCGCGGCATCATCGTCGGCAGCATTGACGAAGCAGAACTGCGCGCATTTCTCGGCGCGGCGGGATACGCCGCGTGGGAGATCATTCCACCCAACTGGCAGGTTCCGGCAACCCCGCCGCCGCCTGGCGATCTGGTCGTGATCGTTACGGAAGGGTTCGGCAACCGTCCGATGTCGCAACCATTGTTTGAACTGCTTGCATCACACGATGGCAAAGAGGCGCTGGTTGAAGGATCGACGCAGTTGTGGAATGGAGCACAGCGGCCACGGGTTGTTATTCCACTTTCAACCCGCACCGCCGGGCTGTCGATCGAAGCGCCGCGCCCGGCAGTTCGTCCCGGCGCACTCGTTCGCATCCTGCATCAACCCTATCTGGGCGCCCTGGGGCAGGTGCGCACGATTTCGTCCGCACCGCAGCGGTTACCCTCACGTGTGCGCACTCCGGCTGCCGATATTGCACTTGAAGACGGGTCGATGGTGACAGCGGCGGCCATTGCCGTCGAGGCGCTGAATTGAAAGACGCTGCTGCACGGTTATGAGTCAGGCAATCGGTACTGCGGTTTCCAAAACGCCAGCCGGCGCCTCACCGCCACGTTTGCTGATCGTCGATGATGAACAGCATATGTGCGATGTATGCTCGCGCACCCTGCAACGCGCCGGCTACGACGTGCTTGCCACCAACGATCCGCTTGTCGCCATTGAGGCGCTCAACAATGGGCAGCACTTCGATCTGCTGCTGACCGATATCAAAATGCCGGCGATGAGTGGTCTCGATCTGGCGCGAATCGCGCGCGAAAAAGACCCGGAGATTGCCATTATCATCATGACCGGGTATGCGTCGCTTGAAAATCTCCACCAATCGGTGCGGCGCGGCGTGGCGGATTTTCTCGCAAAACCGTTCGAACTCGAGCAACTGCGCCTGGCGGTCGATCAGGCATTGCACAAACGCGCGATGCAGCAGGACAACCTGCGATTGCGGACGCTCGAACAACTGCTCGCGGTCAGCGAAGCGCTCAGCGCCACGCTAGAACTGTCGGAACTGGTCCATACCGTCCTCGATGCCATGATCGAACGGAGCGGGTTTCAGACCGGGTTCCTGCTGCTGGGGGATGAACCTGCAATGTTGCATCTTGCAGCAACAACACCAGAGACGGCGCACCTGACCGACGAGGGACGCGCGCTGGCTGAGCGCGCATTCACCCTCCAGCAAACACGCTATGAAGAGACTGCGTGCTACGGAACACAGCCTGATCAGACACTGCACGCAGCGCTCGCCGTGCCGCTGCGCGCTCAAGGGCGAGTCAACGGCGTGGTTGTCCTGTGCAACCAGCACTCCACCACCCTGCGACCGGGCGTCCAACAGGGGTTAATGTTGCTCGCCAACCAGGCTGGCGCCGCGTTGCGCAACGCAACCCTCTACCGTCAACTCGATGAAGCGTATCAGCGCCGACAGGAACTCGATCACCTCAAAAGCGAGTTCATCGCCATCGCCTCGCACGAACTGCGCACTCCACTCTCGATTGTACTTGGATATACTATGATGGTCCGTGATCAGGTCGAGGGAAGTCAGCGCGACTACCTTCAGCGCGTAATGGAGAGCGCCCAACGTATCAAAGCGATCGTCGATGATATGGTCAATCTGCACTACATCGATACTGGTGAGTCACAACCGCAACTCGCGCTGGTCGATCTGGGCGAGACGATCTACCAGACGGTGCAGAATCTGCGCAGTGCGGCGGAACTCGCGGGGCAAACGATCACGGTCAACCTGCCCGATGCGCTCCCGCCATTCCTGACTGATCGCGAAAAGGTGATGCTGGTGCTCAATCATCTGTTGTCCAATGCGATCAAGTTTACGCCGCAGCACGGACGGATCACGATTACGGTGAGCATACGGCAGTATCACGAACTGGAGTCGCTGCGCGAAGTATCGGTCATCACGCCTTCGGCGTCGCTTCGCGCATTACCCTGGGTTGTGACCGATGTCAGGGACACCGGGATCGGCATCCCGATGCACGAACGAACGCGGATCTTCGAACGTTTTTATCAGGTCGGCGACTCGCTTACGCGCGAGCGTGGCGGCGTCGGGCTTGGATTGGCGCTGGTGCGCGAGTTGATAGCCTCACTGGGCGGGGCGGTGTGGGTTGTCAGTCGAGAGGGTGAAGGCAGCACCTTCTCGTTTGCGCTCCCCCTCCGCCGGACTTAGCGGGAAAGTGAAGCACTCTCATGACGTACCGACTCATCGTTGTTCCAGGCGATAGTGACGAACTGCGCGCCTTGCAGAGCGCGTTCTCAGGCGATGTTACGGTGCAAACGCTCGACACGGCAAATGAGGCGTTGTGGGAAGTACGGAATGATCCGCCTGGCGTTATCATCGCAAATGTGGAACTTCCGGGAATGAGCGGCATCGATCTGGCGGAGATTCTGCCAAACTTCGGTGCGCCAACCCGTCTGGTGCTCTGGAGTCGCCGGTCGGACCCGCAGATTGCGCGGCAGGTGGCGGGGTTCGGCGTCCAGCACATCGTCAACAGTGGAATGGCAATCGGTGACCTGCGCGATCTGATCTACCGCGAACTGCGTGAAGCGGCGACCACGGTCACGCAGGCGGAAGAGCCGCCGACGGTGAGCGCACCAGAACCGCCCCCGCGCCCGGTACGCCAGCCGAAGGAAGAGCCGTCCGCCCCTGCCGAGCCGCCGCGCCCGGCGCGCCAGAAGGCAGAGCCGCCCCGCGCGGCGGAGCCGCCGCCCGCCCGCCCGGCGGAACCGGCGCACCGCCCGGCGCGACGACGCGATGGACCACTGGTGCTGACTCCCGAAGATCAGCGGGCGATACGGTTGCGCATGGAAGCGCTTGACCGCGACGTCGGCTCCAAGTGCATCATCCTCGCCGACCGGGCCGGCATGGTGCTGGCAGAGACCGGATTGACGATCGGGTTGCCGACGATGGTGCTCCTGCCGCTGCTCTCGACCAGTTTCTCAACAGCCGGACAGATCACCCAGATGTTGCGCGAGACCGAATCATCGGCATTGTATGTCCACGAAGGCAGTCATTACGATCTCTACTGCTTCGATATTGCGCAACGCCTGATGCTGGTGATTGTCTTCGATAAATCAGGGACGCCTGCGAAGATCGGGTCGGTCTGGGTGTATGCCAAACGCGCCATCCGCGATATTCAAGAGTTGCTCGGATAGTGGCGCGTTTGCACGTTCTTTTTACCTGTGCTATACTCGCCGCGTCACTTCAGGGTGCTTCACGCGCAAGCGGCGTCTGTTCAACCTCGTTCGCAGGTTGAATTTTTATGCCTGATGTGGTACATTTTATTGTGAAAGTGTTCTCAAAGTAGGGAGACAGGGAGAGCGCGTTTATGCGAAACCGCATTCTGACGGTCACTGGCATCCTGCTCGTGCTGGGGATCGTCCTGTATATCATCGGCGTTCGCTCGACCAAACTGCACATCTCTGTCGCCGCTGAACCGGTCGTTTGTCTCGGCGGCGTGCGCGCAACCCTCGAAACGTGCGCAAGTGGATTTCCCATCACCAACTCGTTGATCACGACCGTTATCGTTCTACTCATTTTCTTTATCGTCATCCTGGCTGGCACGCGCAACATGCAGGTCGTCCCGCGCGGTTTCCAGAATACGCTGGAAGTGCTGGTCGAAGCGTTCTACAACTTTGCTCAGGGCGTTGATCGCAAGAATGTTGCGAAGTTTTTCCCCTTCTGCGCTTCAGCATTCTTCTTTATGCTGGTTTCCAATATTACCGGATTGATTCCGGGCGTTGGCAGCATCGGCGTGTGTGTGCCAACTGCTAAGGAAGCGGCGATTGTTGCGCCGATCACCGATGTCACGATGGCTGAAGAGCCAGCTGGCGCAGCGGATTTCTTTGCATCGTGGCCCCTGGCATGCGAGAAAGGAACCACCCTGGTGCCTTTTCTGCGCGCGCCAACCGCCGATCTGAATATGACACTGGCGTGGGCGCTGGCGTCGGTGGCGCTTATTCAGTTCTTCGGTTTTCAGGCGCTTGGCATCGGGTATTTGACGAAGTTCTTCAATTTCCGCGAAGGCTTTATGATGGCGTTGGTCGGCATTCTCGAGTTGATCTCCGAGTTTGTGCGCATTATCGCTTTCGCCTTCCGTCTTTTCGGCAATATCTTCGCTGGCGAGGTCATTCTCGTTGTTATGGCGTTTCTGTTCCCATATCTGCTGCCCGCGCCGTTTTACGCCTTTGAACTGTTCGTTGCATTCATTCAGGCGCTGATTTTTGCGGTGTTGTCGCTTGTGTTTATGTCGCTGGCGACAGAAGCGCACGGCGGGCACCACAGCGAAACATCGGCACATTAGCAGTCAACCGCTGCGCCTGACATGCGCAGGCATTATTTCAACAGACATACGCACGTCTTTGTACTCTGAGGAGGAAACAGATCATGTCGGATGAAGGTCTGCGACTTATCGCTGCGGCGCTGGCGGTGGGCCTTGGCGCCATCGGGCCTGGCGTTGGCATCGGCGTTATCTTCAGCGGCGCGCTGCAAGCGATGGGCCGCAACCCTGAAGCTGAAGGAACCCTGCGCACCTATATGTTCCTCGGCTTTGCGCTGGTCGAAGCGTTGTTCATCTTCGCACTGGTGATCTCGCTGTTGATCGCATTCCGAATCGTGTAGTATCCGTCGGCGCTACGCAGGAGAACGACCGTGGAAAAACTGGGTATTAACTGGGGGTTGTTGATCGCGCAACTCATCAATGTCATTTTCGTGGTCTGGTTGCTGACGACGTTCCTGTACCGCCCGATTCTGAACATGCTCAATCAGCGGACGAGCCGGATCCAGGAGGGATTGCAGGACGCGGAGAAGGTGAAGGAGCAACTGGCGAACGCGAAGCGCGATTATGATGCTGAACTGGCGAAGGCGCGCCAGGAAGCGGCGGCTATTCTGGCGCAGGCGCAGGAGCGCGCCCGCGCGCAGGCTGCCGAGATTATCGCGCAGGCGCACCGCGATGCCGAGAAGATCAAGAGTGACGCGCTCGCGCAGGCGGAACAGGAACGATTGCGCATGCTCGGCGAACTCAAGGATCGCATGGCGGAACTGGTGGTTCTCACTGCCGAACGGGTGCTCGGCGAGGAGTTGAAGACCAACCACGACCGCCTGATCGAAGAGTCGCTGGCTGAGCTCGGAAAGTACAATTGAACCGCGATGCCGGGGCGCCCCGGCGCGGAGGTGAGGAAGAGTCGTGAGTGCATCTGAGGCTCAGGTTATTGCGCGGGCATTGTTCGACTCGTTGACGGGGACGGCGCTCCAGGCGTTGCGCGCCGCTGCCAGCGTCAATGGCGAGTTGACGCCGGAACGGGTGCTGGCGGCGCTCCCGGAAGATGCTCCGCGTGAAATAAGAAATCTGGTCATGGCGCTGGGCAGGGAGGGTAATCTCGACCGCCTGCCAGCCGTGGTGACCGCCTTCGAGCAGATGACGCGCCGCGGCGGCGCCCGTCCGCTGACCGGCGAGGTGATCAGCGCCGTCGAGTTGAACCCGCAACAGCGTGAACGCATCACCGCTCAACTGACAGCGCGGTACGGTCCTGACCTCGAACTGCGCTTCAGTGTCGATGAATCGTTGATCGGCGGGTTGATCATTCGGATTGGTGATCAGGTGCTCGATACCAGTTTGCGAACGCGTATGGCCGCGATCCAGCGGAATATGATGACCAGTTAGCCTCTGGGCTGAACGGGAAGCGTCGCGGCGTCAAAAGGGGAAAGACGATGGCTGTTGCAACGACCGAAGAATTGTATCAGCGCCTGCTGAGAAGTATTCGCGAGGGTGTCGATCTTCAACCGAAGATGGTCAATGTCGGCACCGTTATTCAGGTGGGTGACGGTGTGGCGCGGATCAGCGGTCTCGAGCAGGCGATGGCGTCTGAATTGCTCGAATTCCCGCCTAAAGCCGGTCGGAGTGAGCCGGTGTACGGCATTGCGCTGAACCTGGAAAAAGATTCGGTTTCGGCAATTATCCTCGGTGATTACCTTGGCATCGAGGAGGGTGATCAGGTTAATTCGACCGGGCGCGTTATTTCGGTGCCGGTCGGTCAGGCGCTGATCGGGCGCGTGGTCAATGCCCTTGGTCAGCCGATCGATGGCAAAGGACCGATCCAGACCACGACCTATCGCCCGATCGAACGGATCGCTCCGGGCGTCATCACGCGCAAGTCGGTCGATACACCGGTGCAGACGGGGATTATTGCGATCGACTCGATGATCCCGATCGGGCGCGGTCAGCGTGAGTTGATCATTGGCGACCGGCAGACCGGTAAGACGGCGGTGGCGATCGATACGATCATCAATCAAAAAGGGCAGGGGATGGTCTGCATCTATGTGGCAATCGGGCAGAAACGCGCCCAGGTCGCGCAGATCATCAATATCCTCGAGAAGTACGGCGCCCTGGACTACACCATCGTCGTCGCGGCAACGGCATCGGAGTCGGCGGCGCTCCAGTATATCGCGCCATACGCCGGTTGCGCGATGGGCGAAGAGGTGATGGAAAATGGCGTGATGATCGATGGTCGCGAGGTGCGCGATGCGCTGATCGTCTACGACGACCTCTCCAAACACGCAACCGCCTACCGCCAGGTGTCGCTGTTGCTGCGCCGACCGCCGGGACGCGAGGCGTACCCCGGCGATGTGTTCTATCTCCATTCGCGCCTGCTGGAGCGCGCTGCGCGTCTGAATGAGGACTATGGCGGCGGCAGCCTGACAGCGCTGCCGATCATCGAGACTCAGGCGAATGACGTGTCGGCGTACATTCCGACCAACGTCATTTCGATCACCGATGGTCAGATCTATCTGGAAACTGACCTGTTCAACGCCGGTATTCGCCCCGCATTGAACGTCGGCATTTCGGTGTCGCGCGTCGGCGGTGCGGCACAGACCCGCGCGATGCGGTCGGTGTCGGATCGCCTGAAGATCGATATGGCGCAGTTCCGCGATCTTGCGGCATTCGCCCAGTTCGCGTCAGACCTCGACGCAACCACGCGGGCGCAGATCGAGCGCGGTCAGCGGTTGCAGGAAGTGCTCAAACAACCGCAATTCCAGCCGATGCCGCTGGAAGAGCAGGTCGTGATCCTGTTCGCGGGTATCAATGGCTACCTCGATGATGTGCCGATCAATCAGATTGGACGGTTCAAGGCGGAACTGTTCACCTATATGCGCACGGCGCATCCAGAGGTCGGGAAGATGATCTATGACAATCGCCTCGACCGCAAGTTCCCATCGCCGGAAATCCGCTCCGCTATCGAGAACATGCTGAAGGAATTCAAGCAGATGAGCGATTTTAGCGCGGAACAGGCGTGAGCAATCTGACCCTCTTAAGACGAGGTGCATATGCCCAGTACCCGTGAAATCAGGCGGCGCATTCGCTCGGTGAAGAATCTGGCGCAGATTACACGCGCGATGGAAATGGTGTCGGCGTCGAAGATGCGCCGCGCGCAGCGCAATGTGCTCGCGACCCGCCCATATGCCGACCGTCTGCTCGATGTGATGGGCGAGTTGACCGGGCGCGCGGTCGGCATGCGGCGCGGCACGCTGCTTGAAGTGCGCCCCGTGGTGCAGGGGGTTGCCCTGATCGTTGTAACACCCGACCGCGGTCTGGCGGGGAGCCTGGTTGCCAATGTGCTGCGGCGCGCGTCACGCTTCATCCTGGATGAGCAGGAGAAAAAGCATACGGTCGAGGTGCTGGCGATTGGGAAGAAAGGGCGCGATTTCATGGTGCGCACCCATCAGAATCTCGTCGCCGAAGTGACCAAACTTGGCGATCACCCCCGTCTGACCGACATTCTCGGCATTTCGACCCATGTTATCAACGGCTTTCTGGGCGGGCGCTACGACGAAGTGTATGTGCTCTACAGCCAGTTCGTCAATACCCTGGTGCAGCGCCCGACGATCAAACGCCTGCTGCCGATTGATCCGCCCCACGAACCGGCTGAGCGGATGGTCGATTATACCTACGAGCCGAGTCAGGAAGAAGTGTTGCGTGAGTTGCTGCCGCGCTTCGTCGAAGTGCAACTCTATCAGGCGGTGCTGGAGGCGATTGCCAGTGAGCATAGCGCGCGGATGGTGGCGATGCGCAATGCGACCGACAACGCCAAAGAATTGCAACGCGACCTGACCCTTTCGTACAACAAGACGCGCCAGGCGAACATTACGAAAGAAGTTTCTGAAATTGCGTCGGGAGCGGCAGCCCTGGCGGAGATGTGATGCGATAAGATCAGGAGTGGAGGATACTCATGGCCGGAGCAACCGGTGTCGTGACTGATATTATCGGTGTGGTGCTCAACGCGAAGTTCCCGGAGGATCAGACGCCGGAAATCTACAATGCGCTGGAAATTCGGCTTGAAAATGGCAAGCGCCTGGTTGCCGAGGTGCAGCAGCAACTCGGCGGCGGCGTGGTCAAAGCCGTGGCGATGAGCAGCACCGATGGCATGCGCCGAGGCGTCAAGGCGATTGATACCGGTCGCCCGATTGCGGTGCCGGTCGGACCAGGAACGCTTGGGCGCGTGTTCGATGTGCTCGGCGACCCGATCGATGGCGAGGGTCCGGTGCAGGCGACCGAATATCGCCCGATCCATCGTCCGCCCCCCGCCCTCGAGGATCAATCGACGACGGCACAGATTTTTGAAACCGGCATCAAGGTTATCGACCTGATTGCGCCGTTTACGCGCGGCGGCAAAACCGGCATCTTCGGCGGCGCCGGCGTCGGCAAGACCGTCGTGATCCAGGAATTGATCGCCAACGTCGCCAAGGAACAGTCGGGCTTCTCGGTTTTCGCTGGCGTCGGCGAACGTTCGCGCGAGGGAAATGACCTCATCCACGAAATGAAGGAAGCCCGGATCGATGAACAGACCCGCGTCTTCGACAAGACGGTGATGGTGTTTGGCCAGATGAACGAGCCGCCGGGCGCACGTCTGCGTGTGGCGCTGACCGCCATGACGATGGCGGAATATTTCCGCGACGAAGGGCGCGACGTGCTGCTCTTCATCGATAATATCTTCCGCTTCGTTCAGGCAGGCTCCGAAGTCTCGGCGCTGCTGGGGCGCATGCCGTCACAGGTGGGATACCAGCCGACCCTCGGCACCGAAATGGGTGAATTGCAGGAACGCATCACCTCGACCAAAAAGGGGTCGATCACATCGATGCAGGCGGTCTACGTACCCGCCGACGACTACACCGACCCGGCGCCGGCAACGGTCTTCTCGCACCTTGACGCGACGATCACCCTCGAACGCAGCATTGCCGCGAAGGGCATCTACCCGGCGGTCGATCCGCTGGCATCGACCAGTCGCATTCTCGACCCCAACATCGTCGGCGCAGAGCATTACCGCGTTGCGCGCGAGGTGCAGCGGGTGCTTCAGCGCTACAAAGATTTGCAGGACATCATTGCTATCCTGGGCGTTGAGGAACTTTCGGATGACGACAAACTGACGGTGGCGCGCGCGCGCAAGATCGAGCGCTTCTTCTCGCAACCGTTCACCGTTGCGCAGCAGTTCACCGGGCGCCCTGGCAAGTATGTGCCGATTGCGGAAACGGTGAAGAGTTTTGCGCGCCTGCTGGCAGGCGAAGTCGATCATATTCCTGAGCAGTTCTTCCTGCTTCAGGGCGGACTCGATGATGTCATCCAGGCGTATGAGGCGTCACGGAGGTAAACGGCTATGCCGATCCATCTCGAGATTGTCACGGCGGAGCGCGTCGTGCTCTCCGACGATGTGGATATGATCAATGCGCCGACGAAAGATGGGCGCGTCGGCATCCTGCCGCGTCACGCGCCGCTCCTGACGATCCTTGAGGTCGGTGAACTCGATATTGTCAAGGACGGCGTGACGACGCCTTTCGCCATTTCGGGCGGGTTTATGGAAGTGCTGCCAAACCGCGTGACGATCCTGGCGGATACCGCCGAGCGCGCCGATGAAATTGATGAGGCGCGCGCTGAAGCGGCACGCCGCGCTGCTGAGCAGCGTATTGCAGAGCGCAAAAGCGCACAAGACCTTGCACTCGCCGAAGCGGAACTGCGACGCGCGCTGGTGCAGTTGAAAGTTGCGCAGTTGAAGAAAATCCGGCGTGAGCGCGACTAGTGAACCGCGTCGTCACGATGATCTGGGTTGATGTCGCAGGGTGCATGTGCAGTATCATGGATGCTGCGCCTGAACCCTGCGATATTTCGTTGTGAAGGCAAGACTTGTCGGACGGAAAGGTATGGCGAAGAAAATCGGCATCGACCTGGGCACTGCCAATGTTCTGGTGTATGTCAAAGGTCGTGGCATCGTTCTGGCTGAACCTTCGGTTGTCGCTATCTCGACAAAGGACAACCGTATCAAAGCGGTTGGCGCCGATGCGCTGGCCATGCTTGGACGCGAACCCGAAAGCATCGAGGTGATTCGTCCGTTGCGCGATGGCGTGATCGCCGATTATGACATCACCGAAGCCATGCTGCGGTACTTCATCCGCAAGGCGATGGGACCGTTCAGTTTCAGTAAACCTGATGTCATGGTCTGCATTCCGGCTGGCGTCACTACCGTCGAGATGCGCGCTGTGCGACAGGCGGCGGAGGCGGCTGGCGCCCGGCATGCCTATCTGATCCGCGAGCCGCTGGCGGCGGCGATCGGCGCAAACATTCCGGTTGCGCAACCGTCGGGCAACCTGATCATCGATATTGGCGGCGGCACAACTGAGGTGGCGGTCATTTCGCTGAACGATATTGTCGTCAGCCATTCGGTGCGGGTCGGCGGCAACAAGTTCGATGAAACCATCGCTGCCTATGTCAAGCGCAAGTACAACGTGTTGATCGGCGAGCGCACTGCCGAAAGCATCAAGATCGAAATCGGCTCCGCGCTGCCGCTCGAGCGCCCGCTGTCGATGCAGGTGCGCGGACGTGATCAGGTGGCCGGATTGCCGCGCACGATCGAGATCAATTCGAATGAAATCACCGATGCGCTGCAAGAGCCGCTGGAGGCGGTGATCGGCGCTGTCCGGCGCGTCCTCGCCGAAACCCCGCCGGAACTGTCGTCGGACATTATTGATAAGGGCATGATTATGACCGGCGGCGGTTCGATGCTGCGCCGCATCAATGAACTGCTTACCGATGTGACCGGCGTTCCCTGTTATGTCGCCGACCAACCGGCAAACTGCGTCGCCATCGGCACAGGGCTGGCGCTGGAATATATCGACATTCTACGCGATAGTCTCAGCGGCGACGATTTGAATTGAGAACCGGGAACCAGGAACTGAGAACTGAGAACCGGGAACCAGGAACCAGGAACTGAGGACAGGGGAGCGGCAGTCTATGCGACACTGCGCGAGACTGGCGGCAACCCGTCACGTGAACGATGAGACAAACATGCAATCCGCCAGCGACCGGTCTCGTCCTTGAAATCGGAAGCGGCGACAATCCGCACCCCCGCGCCGATGTATTGCTCGACCGCTATCCCGGCGCGGATAATCGCGAGCGTGGCGGCGACCTGGTGGTTGATCGCCCATTCGTTGTGGCAGATGCCCATCACCTGCCGTTCAAGGATGGGGCGTTCGCCTACACCATCTGCTCTCATATCCTGGAACATATGGACGATCCGCTGCAATTCGCCGCCGAACTGCGGCGTGTCAGCGCTGCCGGGTATATCCAAAGCCCTTCCGAAATCGCCGAGCGTTTGTTTCACTGGTCATTTCACCGCTGGTATGTGAACCTGGAGGGCGATACGCTGGTGCTCCACCCGCGTGAACCGCACGAACCGTTTGGTGAGTTGTTCGATTATTTGTATGCCTTTAATCCCGCGTACTATTTTTTCCAGCGCAGTATGCCCGATCTCTTCTGGGTCGAGCGCGAATGGCACGGCGATAATCTGAAGATCGAAGTACGCGCATCATCGCCGCTGCGCCTGCACGACCCTGCGACGCTGCGCGAGATGGTACGTCCACGCATGTCGCTGCTGCGCCTGATCGGTTTGTTTTTCGCATCGCTGATTGCGCGATCCCTGGATGCCGGTGTGCGGCAGCGGATTCGTCGCCTGCTGCGACGCAGTTATCTGTGAGAACGTTGCTGATGCAGGGCTCAGGCGAGACGCTGGTTGCATCAGAAGTCCCGCGTCTGCCGTTTGTGTAGCGCTATGTCATCGCCACGCTCGATTACGGTCAAACTTGTCAAACCGGAAAAGAACCAGGTAGTGACCTACTGCGCCAGGGTGATCCGCGCAACGCCGGAGTATGCGCTGGTGCGCGCTGTGTGGGATCATCCGCGACTCGACCTGGGATATGTGACATTCGAGCCGGGGGACGTCTTCTTCGAGCACTTCTATGCTGATCGCTGGTACAATGTGTTCGAACTGCGCAGCGCGACCGGTATGCTCAAAGGATGGTACTGCAACGTCACGCGCCCGGCGATCATCAGCAGTGAGACGATCATTTCCGAAGACCTCGATCTCGATCTGTTCGTGTCGGCGGAGCGTGATCGTGTGATGCGACTCGATGTGGAAGAGTTCGAGGCGCGCGGACTGGCGCAGCGCGACCCGCACGTCTATGCTGCTGCATGCGCCGCGCTGGAAGAACTGGAGCGACTTGCCGGCGCAGGCGCGCCCCCCTTTTGCGTATGACCACAGTGATTGGCATCGGATTGGTTGGTTATGGCGGGATCGGGCGCATGCATGCGCTCTGTTACCGGATGCTGCCGCTGGTCTACCCCGATCTGGGAATCCGCGTGCGCCTGACAGGGGTCGTCACTGCCAGCGCTGCCTCGGCGGAGCGGGCACGGCGCGAACTTGGCGATGTGCTGACAACCACGAACCTCGATGAATTGCTGGCGCTTCCTTCTGCCACCATTGTCGATTGCTGCGCGCCAACCGGCGATCATGCGCGCATCGCGGAAGCGGCGCTTGCTGCCGGGAAAGCACTCTTCTGTGAAAAACCGCTTGGCGCAACACCGGAAGAATCTGAACGCATCGTTGACCTGGCGCACACACGAGGACTGCCGGGCGGCGTGAACTTTCACCTGCGCTTTGTCCCAGCCCTTCAGGAAGCACGGCGACGCATCGATAACGGATTGATCGGCGATGTGCGCAGTTTCCACCTGCGCTACTACCGCAGCAGCAATCTGCGCCGTGATCGCGCGATCTCCTGGCGCTTCAGCGGACCGGGGAGCGGCGTGCTTGCCGATCTGGGATCGCATTTGATCGATCTGACCCACTATCTGTTCGGACCGATACATGCCGTGTCGGCGCGCACCGCCATCGTCATCGGCGAGCGACCCGGCGCTGATGGCGCGCCTGTTCCGGTCGAAGGCGATGATGTCGCCTGGCTTTCGCTCGAACTCGCCGGTGGCGGCTATGGAACTATCGAGGTCTCGAAAGTCGTTCCCGGTGCAGGCGACGACATCCGTATCGAAGCGTATGGGAGCGTCGGCGCGCTGATATTCGACACCCGCGACCCCAATGGATTGGAGATCGTCGAGGGAACAGAGGGCATCGGCGGAAGACGCATTGCTACCCTGAGTCGGATCGATCCTGCCACAGCGTTGCCCGCGCCTGAAACACCGGTTGGAACGCTCCAGTGGCATCTGGCGTCGGTGGCTGCATTCATCAGCGCCCTGATCCACGGCGCAACTCCCTGTCCGGCTTTGAGCGATGGTCTGGCGGCGGATCGTGTGATCGGCGCGGCGCGGCAGAGCGCTGTCACAGGTGGCGCCTGGATTCGGCTTGAACGGCGTTGATGCAGAGCAACGCGCTATGAGTGAACGATCCCCTTCCGATGCACTGCGCGTCGCCATGCTGGCGCGCGTCGTCTTTCCACTGCACGGATTCGGCGGCATCGAACGCCATGTCTTCCATCTGACGACCCACCTGGCGCGGCTTGGCGTGCGGGTGACGCTGTATGTGCAGACACCGGGCGCACCATCGCACAACCACACCCCTGATCGCGCCAATCCGTATGCCGATGCGCTGCCGGGCATCGAGCGCGTGATCACGCTGCGGTACGACTACACATCGCCGCTGCTGCGCCCAAACTCCATTTCAGGACGACAGATCAACTATCCCTGGTATTCCTGGCGATTGGGGCGAATGGCGGCAATCGCTGCACGACGCGGCGCATACGATGTGGTTCATGCCCAGGGATTATGTGCGTTCGGCTACGGCTGGATCCGCGTCCGCGACCCGCTGTTGCGTCGCCTGCCGTTCATCGCCAACCCGCATGGGCTGGAAGAGTATCGCACACCCGATTGGCGCAAGTGGCTGGCATATGCGCCCTTTCGAGCGCTCTACTCCTACGGCGCACGTTGTGCCGACCGTGCCATCGCAACCGATGCCTGTACACGGGACGACCTGCCACGCTATCTGGGCGTCGATCCGGAGCGGGTTGTGGTTATTCCCAGCGCCATCGACGCCGATGAATGCCTGGCGCCGGTCAACGACATCGTGCGTGCGCGGCTGCGCGAACGGCTGCGCCTCGATGACGCCGACCTGACCATCCTCAGCGTTGGGCGGCTGGAGCGCAACAAAGGGTATCACGTGCTGATCGAGGCGCTTACCCGTGTGCGCGATCATCTTCCACCGAACTGGCGCTGGCTGCTGGTGGGCGAAGGGAAAGAACGAACCGCGCTGGAACAACAGGCGCGACAGGCTGGCATTGCCGGACATATCACCTTCGTCGGGCGCCTCAACGACACCGAATTGCACAACCTCTACGAGGAGATCGATCTGGTGGTGCATCCGACCCTTTATGAAGGCTCATCGCTCGTGACCCTGGAAGCCATGATCCACCGCCGCCCCATCGTCGCATCGGCGGCAGGCGGCATTCCCGACAAAGTGTTCAACGGGCGCAACGGCTATCTGGCTCGTCCAGGCGATGCCGCCGATCTGGCGGCAAAGTTGCGCCTCGCTCTCGAACAGCGCGACCAATGGGCAGCCTGGGGCGAAGCGAGCGTCCGTCTGGTGCGCGAAACATTCGACTGGCCCATCGTTGCGCGCCGGACGAAGCAGGAGTATGAGCATCTGGTTGCAGGTTGAACCGGGCGGAAGGACGACCCTCACCCCCCTTCCTCCTCGCGCCGCCGAGGACGCTTTTGGGACGCTTCATCCCTATCATGGAAGGTGAGTCTCGAAAGACGAGGGAGACCAGTTCAATGGATGCAAAGAGGAGGATTCCATGTCAAGGGTGCATTTGACGTTCGCCCTATTAATCCTGGCGCTGGCTCTGCCGGCCTGTTCGTCCGAGAGCGGGGCGCCTGCCCAGGAGAGCAAACCGACTCCCGCCAGTGTCGCTCCGCCCACGACTCAGATCAACCCCGCCGAGCTGAGGAGTGATGCACGTTGCACCATCGTGCCACAGGAGGTGCTCACTGCTTTGCTCGGCAATTCAATCAACGATATGTACGTCCTGCCGACCGATGTAGCTGAAATTGGTTGCAATTACGAATTTGCCGGCGGAAAGAGCCTCACGGTGCGCGTCGAACTGGCCCGGTCTGGCCAACAGGCATTTCGCGCCATCATGCAGTATCAGGAAGTCTCTCAGGGTTCAGAGGATGTGTCGCTGGGCGACGTTGCTCGTATCCAGGAGACGCAACAGGATATACGTCTCTACGCTGTGCTCAACGGCTGGTATGTCACCGTCGAGTCCTACGGCGGCTTCACGCGCGAGCAGGTGTTGGCGCTGGGGCAGTGGCTATCCGCCCGCTTCGTTCCCTATCCGCAGACGGCCAGTCCGACCGCTGCGCCCCCAACCGGCGCCATGAGTGACATGCGGGTCACCATCGAACATCCCGCCCAGTTCGCCAGCGTGACCACGCTGCACGACCTCAAAGGGACGGGATTTTTGTACGAAGCGATCTGCAGCGATCCCGGCAAAATCTTGTTCCGTGTCTCCTTTGCCAGCATGCCTGGGACGTTACCGACGCCGGTGAGCTTGTTTGTGATAAGCGCCGGGCAAAACGCACCGGTGGGAACGCCGCTGCCGGTTGACATCACTATCGGCACGGGTGATGCGAGCGATGCTGACAAAACCTTCACCTGGAAGGGGCGCGCCACATACACAGGGGATGGCCTGTCTGGCGTCTTTGAGTCGGATGACGGTCAGGTCAAAGGGTCGTGGTCGTGCGCGTTTCAACGCTGAAGGGACAAGCCACAAAGACAAGCCGGCTTGCGTTGGTTTCGGTTCCGATGGTTCCGCCCGGCATGACCGCATTGGGCGGGTGCGCCTGCGTGGAGCGCCCCGCGTTCTCTGCGTGATGAGCCTTGCTCCTACCGGTGAACGCACCCCGCTGCATTGGGTGCGTTCATAAAATCAGCGCATTCCTTTGTCGGCGAAAGCTGACAGCGGAATGCGCTCCTCCTTTCTCCTTTCTGCTCACAGAGCGATATTTGAGCAGAAACGTTCTCGAATGTGACGCATGAAAGGAACGGCGATGGCGATCTCGGGTGCGATGACGTTCCATCCGCTTCCGTGTGTGAACCGTTCGTCCAGGCATCCAGGCGGCGCCCGTATCGGCAAAGGCGCCTGGGACCATCGGCGCCATTCGACCCGACTTCGTTCCCGCAGCGTTGTCCCGCTCCGCAAGCGCGCAAACTGGATTGACCGCGCACGTCGTTGTCAGGGCCATCGCAAACGTTGCTGATGCCGCCAGGTCGAACAAGAGCGTCAGGCGTCCATCCGGCGACTATGGCGCCATTGCCGACGATGACCGCATGTTGCGCTGGTACATTGATAAACAATGTACCTTGATTGCTCGTTCGGTGAAATGTACTTTTGCAGGAGACTCATGCTATGATATTGCATGAGCAGCAGACCATTGCAGCGAAAGATCATGCCAGCAGCAGCGGACAGCGCCGCCTCTCCTATCATCGTTCATATTGCCATTGGTCCCTGCGACGAGTCGGGGTATTGTCCGACTCGCGCCAGCGGGAACGGGCGTGAAGTTGCGTCAGCGTTATTTCTCTCCGAAGCGCTGATCGATCTGGGAAGGCGTGCGTTGCATGCCGGTGCGCAGCATATCGACGATGTTCAGGAGACCGGTCTGGCGCTGGGACGGGCGCTGTTTACCGCGCCGATCCGCGCGCTGCTCCTGGAAGCCGCGCACACTGCTGTGGCAAAGGGCGCCCGTGTGCAGGTGCGTCTCCAGATCAATGCCCCGGAACTCGCAGCGCTCCCCTGGGAGTATCTCACGCTGGGAAGCGTCAATGTCTGGCAACCGGCATTACGCGCAGACTATGCGCTGGTGCGCGTCGGGAGGCGCATCACGCCGCCACCGTCCCTGCCGCTGCGTCCACCGCTGCGCGTGCTGGCAGTTGCATCACCCGGCAACCATCACCATCTGGATGACCTCAATCGTGCGCTGGCGCCGCACATCCGCACTGGCGTCCTTACGCTACGGATACTGCCCGATGCCACACCGGCAACCCTCAGTCAGGCGCTGGCAGACGAAGCGCCGCATGTGCTTCACCTTATTGCGCGCACCACGCTGACGCCGGATCAGCGCCTGGAACTGGACATCGGCAACCGGTTCGACGCCGGTGATCTGATCGATCTGCTGGCGGACGCCACCGATCTGCGGTTAGTGACGCTGACCGGCGGAGAAGGACATGGCAGCACATTGAACATTGCACCTGTCGTATGTGCGGCGTTGCTGATCGATGCGCATCTGCCGGCGACCATCGGGTTCAGCATGCCGCTGCCATCGGATGCTGCTGCACGTTTTGCGGCGATCTGTTATCACCACCTGGCGCTGGGAGCGTCGGTCGATCTGGCGGTGACCATCGGGCGCGCGGCGCTGGCGCATACAGGAGCGATGTGGGGCGCGCCAGTTCTGCGGATTGTACCCGATACCGGCGTTCTGTTCCAACCGCTGCCGCGCCGCGCCGCGCGCCCGCCTTCGGTGAACCGACCACTCCCCTTCATTGCGGCAGCAGTTGTGTGTGCTGCGCTGATCCTCGGCGGGCGACTCTTTGGTACGTCAGCATATTCACCATTCAACCAGCCGAATCCGGGTCAGGTTGCGCCGCCAAAAGCACACGTTCAGGAAGCGCCAGTCGCCCGACATCCTGTGCTTCTCCCGCTGAGTCTGCCGTTCATCGAGCCATCGGCGACGCCGACCGCTGTGCCGACCCCTGCTCCCTCCCCGTTGCCTGCCCTGATCGGGTATACCGTTCACCAGGTCGCTGCCGGTGAAACGCTCGATGGCATTGCGGCGCGGTTGGGCAGTGATGCTGCATCCATCGCAACCCTGAACGCCATCGATATCGAAGCGCCGCTGCGCCCCGAACGGGCGCTGGCGATACCGTTGTTCCGCGCCGGAGAACCGGCTTATGGTTTGACCGAACCGGTGCACCGCGGCAATCCTGCATCCGGCAAGGTGGCGCTCACATTCGACATCGAAATCGATGATACGACGTTGTATGCTATCCTGGATGCGCTGCGGCAGCGCAGGGTCAAAGGGACGTTCTTTGTGACCGGTCGATGGGTCAAACGTTTCCCCGACGCTGCGCGCGCGATTGTCGCCAATGGACACGAGATCGGCAACCATTCGTTGACGCATCCCTTTTTCTCGCGGATCGGTCTCGACGGTATGGCGAATGAACTCCGCGAGACTGAGCGTATCGTGCAGGAGACCACGGGTCGCAGCACGCGACCGTACTTTCGCTTCCCTTACGGAGATTACACCACGCAGGCGGTCGTCGTAGTCACGGCAGAAGGGTATATACCGTACCACTGGAGCGCAGATGATCGCGGCATACCGGCATGGCTCGACCGTGCCGTCGCCGATCCCGCATGGGCGTCCGGCGGCATCCTCCTGCTCCACGGGCGTCCGGCGACTGCTGGCGCACTCCCCGGTATTATTGATCGGCTGCGTGCTGCCGGTCTGGAACCGACAACATTGGGTGAGACGTTGCGATAATGGTGAGGCACACATATGAAAGACGTTCTTCCTGCAATTGAGCAATGGCGCGCGCGCGGCGAGCGCGTGGCGATTGCCACTGTGGTGAAGACGCTTGGTTCTGCACCACGTGGTGTTGGAGCAAAGATGGCGGTTTCGTCGAGCGGTGCAATGGTCGGCTCGGTCAGCGGCGGCTGTATCGAGGGCGCTGTGTTCGACGCCTGTCAGGAAGCGATCAGAACCGGCAAGGCGCAATTGCTCCACTTCGGCGTTGCAGACGATGAGGCATGGGATGTCGGGCTGGCATGCGGCGGGATCATCGACGTGTTCGTTGAGCCGCTGGAGTGGTAAGCGGGCGCCTGACGCCACTGCAACTTTTGCTGCTGTTGCTGCGTCCAAGAGCGATGGTGCGACGCCAGGGCGCGTGTTCTGTTTTTCGAGCGTTCCTGTGATCCACGCGCTTTTTCAACGGCATACCACCTGTGAAGTACACAAACCCTTTTCGTTCCTGTGGGGAAAATCATGGCTACGTTATATCAGACACTCAAGGCCTGTCTCGATGCAGAGCAACCGGTCGCAGTGGCAACTATCGTCGATGGAGCGGGGCAGATCGGAACAAAAGCGCTGGTGCGCCCCGACGAAGCGTTGCTCGGCACGCTGGGCGAACCTGCACTCAATGAAGCGGTCGAACGCGATGCGCTGGCGATGCTGTTGCGCGCCGAGAGCGGAATTCGCACATATGCAACCTCTGAAGGAGAAGTGCAGGTCTTTATCGAGACCTTTCCTCCTCCCCCAACCATGTTTATCGTCGGGGCAGTGCACATCGCCATCCCGCTCGTCACCTTCGCCAAAGCACTTGGGTTTCGCACCGTTGTTATCGATGCGCGCGGCGCCTTTGCAACCCCGGAACGCTTCGCCCACGCCGATGAACTGATCCACGCCTGGCCCGATGAAGTGTTGCCGGGACGGTTGACGAGCAACAGTTTTGTGGTGCTGCTGACCCACGATCCGAAACTCGACGACCCGGCGCTCAAGGTTGCGCTGCCTTCGCCAGCGCGCTACGTCGGCGCGCTGGGGAGTCCCAAAACGCACGCCAGACGTCTCGAACGGTTGCGCGCCGATGGCGTGCCGGAAGAACAGCTGGCGCGCCTGCACGCGCCAATCGGGCTGAAGATCGGGTCCGACTCGCCGGAAGAGATCGCCGTGAGTATCATCGCCGAAGTTGTTGCAGCACGCCACGGGTTGACCGGCAGGTAACCCGGCACGCCTATGATGTTCGATGTTCGACTCTTCCTGGCAATCACAGCCGGTCAATCAGCCGGCATTGCCAGTCGCATGTTGCGGCGCGGCGGCGGCACGACGCTTCCGGGTCTCGTCGCCCGGCGGATCGATCCGCACACACTGCGGAAACTGACGGCGCGGCTGCCCCAGGGAGTGGCGCTGCTCTCCGGGACCAACGGCAAAACCACCACCACCCGCATGATTGCGGCGACACTGGCGGCAGATGGACGCGCACTGCTTCACAACCGCGCTGGCGCCAATCTGGTGAGCGGCGTCACGACAACGGCGCTGGCAGGCGCATCGCCCGACGGACGCCTCAGGGCGCAGATTGCCCTCTTCGAGACGGATGAGGCGGCTTTCCCCGATGTGGCAGCCGAAACCCATCCGCGCCTGGTGGTGCTGCATAATCTGTTCCGCGATCAACTCGACCGCTACGGCGAAGTGGATACGGTTGCGGCAGGGTGGCGGGCGGCGCTTGAACGTCTCCCCGCCACCACCACGGTTCTGCTCAACGCCGATGATCCCGCCGTGGCGGCGCTGGGTGAAGGGTTGACGGCGCAGGTGCGCTACTACGGTCTCAACGATGTCCGGCATGCGGCAGGATCAGCGGCGCAGATCGGCGATGCCCGGTTTTGCCGTCGCTGCGGTGCGCCCTACCGCTATACTGCGCTCTTCTACGCCCACGTCGGGCATTACCGGTGCGAGGCATGCGGCGCTGCACGCCCGATCCCTGTGTATGCGCTGGAACGCCTGGATCTCCACGGCGCTGACCATGCAACACTCTGCCTGACGTTTCCGGGGGGTGCGATGGAGGTGCATTTGCCGCTCCCCGGACTGTACAATGCCATCAATGCGCTCGCCGCAACTGCGGCGTGCCTGGAACTCGGCGTTGCTGCTGCGCGTATCCGCACGTCGCTCGAATGCTTCGATGCGGCATTCGGACGCATTGAACGGATCGACGCCGGTGGGCGACCGTTGCTCATCGCTCTGATCAAAAATCCGGTCGGCGCAACCGAAACCGTTCGCATGCTGACCGAAGCGCGGAAGTTCCACACGTCCACCGCGCCGGAAGTCTCTCCTGCTCCTTCACATCACGATTCCCCTCTCATCGCATCAAACACCAACCATAACCTGCACCTCTTCATTCTGATCAACGATCGTCATGCCGACGGCACGGATGTCTCATGGCTGTGGGATGCGGAATTCGAGCGTCTGACGGGGTGCGTGGCGCACGTGACGGTGAGTGGGACGCGCGCGGCAGATATGGCGGTGCGCTTGAAATATGCCGGAGTCGAGCCGGAGCGGATGACCATCGCGGACGACCCGTCGCATGCGCTTGATGCTGCGCTGAACCGACTGCCGCCCGGCGCGACGCTCTACGTGCTGCCGACCTACACTGCGATGCTCGATCTGCGCGCCGAACTGGTGCGACGGGGATGGGTGCGACCGTTTTGGGAGCACTGACAGTCACTTCGCATACCGCACGGCTATATGACACGCAGGTGTCACTGAAAAGGGGTCTGCACGCTATGGTATAGTGTGCAGGCGCATCGTCTCTCCGCGCAAACAGAACTGCCTGACACCAGCGACGCATCTCGAAACCGGAGGAGCACACGTATGATCCCCTGCTTTACCCGCGTCGGCAGCGCCCACGGGCTCAACACCCTGGATACCAATCCGTGCACGCTGCTCGATTTCAACCGATTGATCCTTGCCGATGGCGCCAGGTTCGACGGAGCGACCGGTGAACGTGAGGCGCTGCTTGTTCTTTTCGGTGGGCGCTGCACGGTGCAGATCGCCGGAAAGACCTTCGCCCGGATTGGTGAGCGTCCCAATCCTTTC
The DNA here is from genome assembly GCF_000016665.1 of Roseiflexus sp. RS-1. Lineage (NCBI taxonomy): Bacteria > Bacillati > Chloroflexota > Chloroflexia > Chloroflexales > Roseiflexaceae > Roseiflexus > Roseiflexus sp. RS-1. The sequence goes on along the minus strand of NC_009523.1, from coordinate 633,480 downwards.
GCAGGCAAACCCTTTGCGGTCTACCTGCCTGCAGGCAGTTCCTACACCATCACGGCGCACAGCGCGCTGGACGCCGGAATCTGTCTGGCGCCTTCAGACCTGCGTACCGAACCGTACCTCATCACTCCCGATATGGTGGTGCGGGTCGATGCTGGCGCCGCGAACTTCAGTCGCACGCTGTACAACATCCTGACAACCAGCAGTCAACCCGAATTGCCAGCGGCGAAGTTGCTGGTCGGCGAAACATTTGTGCCTTCGGGAAACTGGAGCACCTACCCGCCACACAGGCACGAGGTGGATAATCTTCCCCACGAAGCCTGTCACGAGGAGATGTACTACTTTCGTGTCAATCCGCCGGAAGGGTTCGGACTGTGCCGGCATTATAGCCCTGAACGCGGTTATGATCAGACATATACCATCACCGACTCGACGATTTTTATGGCGCCCCACGGCTACCATACGACGTGCAGCGCTCCAGGGTACACCAACTACTTCCTCTGGTTCCTCGCCGGAACAGGACGCACGCAGGCAGTCGCGTTCGATCCGGCGCTTGCGTGGGTGCAGAAAGCGGCGCCGTTGATCAAACAGGTGGAGCGATCGTGAGGTCTGCCATGCTGGAACTCTTTCGCCTCGATGGACGGGTTGCGCTGGTCACCGGCGGCGACAAGGGGTTGGGACAGGGGATCGCCCTGGCGCTGGCGCACGCCGGAGCGGATGTGGCAGTTGTCTCCCGCTCTGGCGATGCCGCTGCCACCCTTTCCGCCATTGTCGCCGCAGGACGGCGCGGAATTGCGTTGACCGCCGATCTGAGCACTACCGCGCCGATTGAAGGGCTTATCAACGATACTGTCGCTCAACTCGGTCGGCTCGATATTCTGGTGAACAATGCCGGAATCATCCGGCGCGCACCGGCGACCGAGTACGGCTGGAGCGACTGGCGGGCTGTGCTCGATGTGAACCTCGATGCGGTCTGGGCGCTCTGTCAATCCGCCGGACGCCTGATGATCGCACAGGGACGCGGCAAGATCATCAATGTGGCTTCTGTGCTTGCCTTTCAGGGCGGTTTGCGCGTACCTGCATACGCCGCTGCCAAACATGCGGTCGCCGGTCTGACGAAGGCGCTTGCCAACGAATGGGCGCGGTTGGGTGTGAATGTCAATGCAATTGCGCCCGGCTATATGGTTACCGACAATACCCAGGCGCTGCGCGACGATCCAGAGCGCTCCCGGCAGATCCTCGAACGCATTCCAGCCGGACGCTGGGGCGTCCCCGAAGACCTGGCAGGCGCTGCGATTTTTCTGGCGTCGTCCGCCAGCGACTATGTGCATGGTCATGTGCTTGTCGTTGATGGTGGATGGCTGGCACGGTGATGCGTGTAGCGGCAAGCCGTTTTCGGAAGTATGGTATAATCCGCCCCTGTCCGGTTGAGAAAGAGGAAAGCCACGAGGCTTCATGTACCGTGTCGTTCCGCGCCTGCGCAGGGGTGCCGTCGCATTTGCATTACTCATCGTGTGCCTTCTGGCGCTGCCGGTCCATGCCGCATCGCAACCTGCTGGCGTCGCCGATGGCATCGTTGTTGCACCCGATGGCAGCATGACGCTCGCGCGGGACGCATTTCCGGCGCCAGCCGCATTTGGCGGCGTCGGTCGTCTTGGTGTTTTCGTCAGTGAGACCATTGCCTACGCGGTTGAGTTCGACACCCTGCACATCGAGTACACGGCACTGCTTCCCCGTGGCGCTCAGGTGGCGGTTGACGTGCGTGCCAGCGTCGATGGCGTCAACTGGACGCCGTGGGTCGTCGATCTGGCGCCACAGACGCGCACGCACTTCGATCACCCGGCACGCTTTGCACAGTACCGCATTCGTATGCGGGCAATCGGATCATCGCCAACGATCCGTACCCTGCACCTGATCCCGGAGCGCGCGACACCGTCATTCAGCGCATTCGAGCAAGAGCAACCGCCAATCGCGCCCACCTTCACCGTCCACGCCACACGCCTGGGGCTGGTGGGCAGACGCACCGCTAACGGGCATCGGATCGGCAAGCGCGACCGCTTCGTTGCGCTCCCATGCGTCTGTGTCCTCTCCAGTCGCGGCGGCGATGAATACAAGGTGCGGATCACCTACCAGGGGCGCAGCGTCGTCGCGCCGGTGTATGACGTTGGTCCGTGGAACACGCGCGATAACTACTGGGACCCGCAGGACAAACGTTTCTTCAGCGATCTGCGCCAGGGGTGGCCCCAGGATCATGCCGCCTTCTTCGATGGGCACAATAACGGTCGTGCGCAGCATGGTCGGGTGCGTTTTCCCACTGCCATCGACATTGCCGACGGCATCTGGTGGGACGATTTTGGCATCAAAGGCGACCGCGCCGTGGTCGAAGTGACATTCCTCTGGATGGGACGCGATCCGCTGGAAAAGCCGGTTGAATCGCCACCCGAAGCCCCCGCACCGCCCCCCAACAGCGCGCCACCCTCCGACAACGCGCCACCTTCCGCAGACATACCGCCTCCCGCAGATGAACCCTCCTCGAACGAAGATCAGAACGCAGGAGACTGACGAACCCGCGCTACGTCCTGCAATCTCCAGCGATGATTCGCACGCGCGCTGTTGATGAGTTTCGCAAGGTATAGTCATTTCGACGAAGCATACAACCTGATGCAGCGCCGTCATCGCTCCCGCTCGTGATGCCGACGCGGCGGCGCGCTGGCGCACCCTGTTGCGGCATGACGGGATCACCTCGTGATCGCTATGGTGCAGGATTACGGCGATGCCACGCTACGGCGGAAACGTCGGGGCACAGCAGACTACGCTGCGGCGGAAACGTCGGCGCACGGCAGACCACGCTGCGGCGGAAACGTCGGCGCACGGCAGAACACGCTGTGGCGGAAACGTCGGCGCACGGCAGAACACGCTGCGGCGGAAACGTCGGCGCACGGCAGACTACGCTGCGGCGGAAACGTCGGCGCACGGCAGAACACGCTGCGGCGGAAACGTCGGCGCACGGCAGAACACGCTGCGGCGGAAACGTCGGCGCACGGCAGACTACGCTGCGGCGGAAACGTCGGCGCACGGCAGACTACGCTGCGGCGGAAACGTCGGCGCACGGCAGAACACGCTGCGGCGGAAACGTCGGCGCACGGCATGCCGTGCCCCGACGCCGGGCAGTGATCGCCTTCGACACTTGTCGGCAACTTTCACATCTATGTAGCTAATGGTCTTTGAATACATAATCCGCTCTAGCCCGCGCAGGCGGGCTTCGCCTTGGCTAGCCGAGGGCTTCAGCCCCACGGCTAGCGCAGTATAGCGGATTTATAGCAGTTCTCAAAGGGGTCTGCCATGTCGCACGAGACGCCCGCTTCCGCCGCGCTCCTGATCTCCGCGCCTTCGCGCCTCCGCGTGAGCCGGTCTGATGCACGCAGAGACGCGGAGTACGCGGAGGGATGGCGCACAAGGCGTCTGCTTTCGATGGCGGGGGTAACCCTGCCCAACAAGACCAATCTTTGTGAGAACTGCTATAATTTTCAATCTCCATTAGCTAGCACAGCATGCCGTGCCCCCGACGCCGGGCAGTGACCGCGCTGCCGAAGCGTCAGCCCGGAATGACGACATGTGCTATACTGGTAGAGTTGCGTCGCAGGTGGGTTGCCGGCGACGCTTTGGCGTCTTTATGACCTGTGCAGCCTCAAGGGGGAGAATGGTCGTGGTTCAAATCCGTCATCTGTGGCCCTTTGTACGGCGTTATCGGCATCGCCTGGCAATCGGCGCGCTGTGCGCCCTGGCAGCGACTGCTGTCGCCGCCATGATTCCGCAGATTGTGCGCTTTGCCGTCGATGATCTGAACACACGCGGCGTTCTGCTTGATCGCCTGATGACCTATGGCGGATTGCTGTTGCTCGCTGCCACCATTGAAGGAATGTTGCGCTACGGTCAGCGAACCCAGATCATCGGCACTTCGCATTTGATCGATTTCGACATGCGCGAGGCGCTGTTCGCCCGACTGCTCACCCTGGATCAGGGTTTTTTCAACGCAATGCACACCGGCGACCTGATGACGCGCGTGACGAATGATCTTTCGGCGGTGCGCATGTTCCTCGGTCCCGGCATAAGCAACCTGCTCGGTTCGACACTGCTGCTCCTCACCGCAGCAACACTCATGTTTTTTACAAATCCGCTCCTCGCGGCGATTGTTATTCTCCTGTTGCCTATGGTTGCCGTGCTGTTCGTTGTGATTGGCGAACGGATGCGTGTTATCTTTCGGAAGGTGCAGGATCAGTTCGGTGAAATCTCGACCCGCGCCCAGGAAAACTTCAGCGGCATCCGAACCATTAAGGCATATGCGCAGGAAGAAGCAGAGATCCGCGTGTTTCGCGCAGCGAACGAACGCTACCGCGCGCTCAACCTGCGCTATGTGCTGCTCAGCGGTATGCTCTGGCCCATCATCGGGTTGATGCTGGGAACGATTGGCGCTTTTGTGATACTTGTCGGCGGGCGCATGGTTGCCTCCGGCGACATGACTGTCGGTGAACTGGTGCTGTTCAATGCGTACCTGGCGCAACTGGCATGGCCCGTCATCGCACTTGGCTGGACGGTCGATCTCTACCAGCAAGGTGCAGCATCGCTGATCCGCATCAGCGAAGTGCTGCAACGTCGTCCTGCGATCACCTCGCCGCCCGATGCCCCGCGCGACTTCGTGGTGCAGGGTGAGGTCGAGTTCCGCAACGTCGGGCTGCGGTTCGACCATCACCTCCATACGAATGGACACGAATCCCCCTCCAATTCTGCGGCTCACACGACATCTGGCGCGCCGGAATGGGTGTTGCGCCATATTTCGTTCCACATTCCACGGGGCAGTTCACTGGCAATCGTTGGCGCCACCGGCACCGGCAAGACGACCCTCGTCAACCTGCTGGCGCGGGTGCGCGACCCCGACGAAGGACAGGTGCTGATCGACGGGCATGATGTGCGCACCCTGCCGCTCGACGCATTGCGACGCGGCATCGGCTACGTTCCTCAAGACACCTTCCTGTTCAGCGTTCCGATCCGCGAGAATGTTGCCTTCGGCAGACCGGACGCGACCGATGAACAGATGATGCAGGCGCTCACCGTATCGCGCCTGATCAACGATATCGAGCAGTTTCCCCAGGGTATCGACACGCTGATCGGCGAGCGTGGCGTCACCCTTTCTGGTGGACAGAAGCAGCGCGCCGCGATTGCCCGCGCTATTCTGCGCGACCCCGCTATTCTGGTGCTCGATGACGCCCTCTCCAGCGTCGATACGCACACTGCGGCTGAAATCCTTGCCGGTTTGCGCACACTGATGAAAGGGCGCACCAGCATCATTATTGCGCAGCGCATAGCGACGGTGAAAGATGCCGACCAGATCATTGTGCTGCACGATGGTATGATCGTCGAACGCGGCGCCCATCGGGAACTGCTCGAACGTGGCGGACGGTACGCCGATATGTACCGCCGGGAACTGCTCCAGGCGGAACTTGAGGAGGAGTAGGCGGTAGAGGCGCTTCCGGGAGCGATCGTTTCGCCACTGCGTTTCCATCTTCCGTTGCGGGCGTCAGAACGCCACAACCTCGCTGGATGGAGAGGGATGAAAAGCGAACAGTCACCGGAGCGATGCGGCATCCGGTGTCAGGAGATGCGACATGGCTGGCGCACAGTTCGATGATGATGAAATCCTTGGAAAGGCATACGACGCGACCCTGGTGCGTCGTCTGGGTGTCTTTGTCGCGCCGTACTGGCGTCGACTCGCACTGGCGACGGCGCTGATGTTCGGTGGCGCAGCGGTGGAACTCGCTCCGCCATTCCTGGTCAAACAGGCAATCGACGGTCCCATCGCGGCGCGCGACCCATCCGGCGTGTTGCCGATCTTCGGGGTGTACATCGTGGCGCTGCTGACTGCATTCGGCTTCCGCTACGGTCAGACCTATATTGTCCAATCGGTCGGGCAGCAGGTGATGGTCGACATCCGTACCCGTATTTTCAGCCACATCCAGCGTATGAGCCTGGCATTCTTCGACCGTAACCCGGTCGGACGATTGATCACCCGCCTGACGAACGATGTCGATGCGCTGAACGAGTTTATCACGCAGGGAACGGTGGCGCTGCTTGGTGATCTGGTGCGCTTGCTGTTCATCGTGATCACCATGCTGCTGCTGAACTGGCGGCTGGCGCTGATCAGTTTCATCATGTTTCCAGCGGTGATGCTGGCGTCCAGTGTGTTTCAACGCATCATGCGAACCATCTACCGGCGCGTCCGGCAACGTATTGCGCGGATCAATGCCTTTCTGAACGAACAGATCAGTGGGGTGCTGATCACGCAACTGTTCAACCGCGAGGAACAGAGTCGCATTCGTTTTGCGGAACTGAGCCGTGATTACCTGGCGGCGCAGTTGCAGTCGAACCGAACCTTCGCGGTCTTTTTCCCACTCATTAATTTCCTCTCGGTGACGGCAATGGCGCTGCTCCTCTACTTTGGCGGGCAGGCGGTGCTGGCAGACGTGGCGACGCTCGGTATGCTGGTTGCGTTCATTCAGTATACCGACCAGGCATTCCAGCCGATCCGCCAGATCGCTGAACGCTACAATACATTCCAGTCGGCGATGGCATCGGCGGAACGGATATTCCGGGTGCTCGACACGCCTGCAACAGTCGTTGATCCAGAGCATCCGCGCGCATTGCCGACACCGGTGCGCGGTGAGATCGCATTTAAGGATGTATGGTTCACTTACGACACCGATGCTGCCGGACCCGATGGATTCGGGTTGACGGATACCGATGACCGCTGGGTGCTGCGCGGCATCTCGTTCACCATCCCGGCAGGACAGGCAGTGGCTGTGGTGGGGGCGACCGGCGCGGGCAAAACATCGCTCGTCAGCCTGATGGCGCGCTTTTATGACATTCAGCGCGGTTCGATCACACTTGACGGGATCGATATCCGCGACCTGCGCCAGACCGACCTGCGCCGGCACGTCAGCGCGGTACCACAAGACCCGGTGTGTTTCAGCGGTTCCATCGCCTCGAATATCCGCCTGCACGACGAGAGCATCAGTGATGAACAGGTTCGCCGCGCTGCGGAGATTGCGTGCGCAGCGCCGTTTATAGAGCGGTTGCCGGGTGGCTATGATTACGAAGTGCGTGAACGCGGCAGCAATCTGTCGGTTGGACAGCGACAGTTACTGGCGTTTGCCCGCGCAATTGCGTTCAACCCCGAAGTGCTGCTCATTCTCGACGAAGCCACATCGAGCGTCGATACCGAAACGGAAGGGTTGATCCAGGAAGCGTTGGAGCGTATGATCAAGGGGCGAACCAGCATCGTCATTGCGCATCGCCTCTCGACGATCCGCCACGTGGACCGGATTCTGGTGCTGCACAAGGGGCGCCTGGCAGAAGATGGCTCGCACGACGAACTGCTGGCGAAGCGCGGTTATTACTACCGTCTGTATCAGCTCCAGTTCGCGGGGGAACTGAAAAAGAATTAAGCGGGCAATCGGTTTGCCATTGAACCGGGAAAGACGCCGACGCTTACGCGATCAACCACGCGGCGAGCACTCTTTCCGCGCACATAACGCGCCTTCGGGTGCGTCCTTCCTGGTGCGCCAATGAAGCACTAATTTTAGCGACGTGCAAAATGATTGAACCACGTGCGTGCCGGGTGCATGGTTCTTTGCATCCTCATACGCGCACAAATTTAAGTTCTCAAATCCTGGTTCCTGGTTCTCGGTTCTCGGTTCCCGGTTCCCGGTTCTCAGTTCTCAGTTCCTGGTTCTCAACACTTCTCCCCCGCACTCCGCACTTCGACGTACAATCATGCTGGCAACCAGGAAAGGAGATTGCGATGCGTCGCTTTCTGCTCACTCTCATAGTCTCCTGTATGCTGACGCTCAGTCTGTCGGTTGCATCCGCCGCCGCAACAGTGCGCGCAGTGCTGTTCTACTCTCCACGCTGCGGTCATTGCCACATGGTTATCAGCGAGCACCTGCCGCCACTCCAACAGCGATACGGCGATCAGTTGCAGATCTTGATGATTGATGTCGATCAGGCGCAGGGCGCGGCGCTCTACCGTGAGGCAATCGCTGTCTACGCTATTCCCGAAGCGCGCCGCGGCGTTCCGACCATGATCATCAGCGATACGGTGCTGGTCGGTTCTGTCGAGATCCCACAACGCCTGCCGGGTCTGATCGAAACGCTCCTGGCACGCGGCGGCAGCGACTGGCCCCCGATCCCCGGTCTGGCAGACCTGCTCGCTACTGTGCCGACGAGCGCCCCGGCGCCGCCGACGCTCCCACCCGCCACTGCCGAAACCCCACCCTTCCTGCGTGACCTGCCAGCCAATGCGCTTGCCGTTGTCGTGCTGGCCGGCATGCTGCTCACTGTGATGTGGGCTGGAATCACATGGTCACGCCCGGCTCAACCGCCCACCCGCTGGCGCGACCGATCAATTCCATTGCTGGCGATTGGCGGCATGGCGGTGGCAGCGTATCTGACCTTCATCGAAACAACCGGCGCTCCGGCGCTATGCGGACCGGTGGGCGACTGCAACGCGGTGCAGCAGAGCGAATTCGCACGGCTCTTCGGCACTATTCCGGTTGGTGCGGCAGGTGTTGCGGGATATGGCGCGATCCTGATCGTGTGGATTGTAGCGCATCTCCTGCCTGGCACATCTGGCGAGCGCGCCGCCTTGCTGTTGCCAGCGCTGGCGTTGATCGGCACGCTGTTCTCAATCTATCTCACCTTCCTCGAACCGTTCGTTATCGGAGCTACCTGCCTGTGGTGTCTGACATCGGCGGTTATCATGACCGGTCTGTTATGGCTCAGTATGCCGTACCGCCAGCGTTCGACGTCACGCGGGTATGCCCGGAGGTGAAGCATGCCCTCCTCGATGCGCACCTGCCCGTACTGTGATGCGCTCCAGTCGCCGGAAGCGCGCTTTTGCCGGTCATGCGGCAGATTATTGCCAGAAGAGTCATTTGCCAGAGAACGCTTCGCTCCAGCGCTTGCACAACCGCCATCATCTCAGGTTTCGCCAGAAATCCGCGCCTATGCCCAATCGTTCAGGCAGCCCTCCGCCGGAACGTCCCTGACTCTGGGGGCGCTGGCAGCATTGTGCATTGTTGTCGGAACAGGCGCGGCTGCCATGAGCGGCGAGAGCGCCTGTCTCTTCGCACCGGGCATGATCGGCATAACCTTCCTGTTTGCGGCGCTGTTCTTCTGGGTCGGAGGGTGGAACAATCGGCGTCGGGGGGCGGAGTTTCTGCAAAGCGATCGTGTGCTCGTGGCGTGGGTGTATACACCGGAGGAATGGCAACAGGTGCGCCAGTATTTCTATGAACGCGTGCGCAGCGACTCTCCGCCCTACGGGTGTCTGCCCATCCTGTTCGGCGGGATCGGGTTTCTCGTCGGCGTGATGGCAGGAATGACCGATAGCAGGGATTTGGTCGAGGCGGCAGTGAGTGTCCTGGTTGGAACCCTCACCGGCGCCATCGCAGGTGGTGTGCTGATTCTGCCGGTTTATCTGATCAACTGGTTCTCCATCGAACGTATGCGCCGTCCATCCCCGCCAGCATGCGTCGCGTTGGGAAGAAACGAACTGTTCTATGAGCGTGTGTATCTGGATGCAGACCGGCATCCCATCGATGCGATCTTCTTGAAGCAGAGACCGCTGCCGCATCTCAAAGTTGTCCGTCATCAGGCAGGCGGTCGCACAGAAAGAATGAGCGTCACCTCCCTCTTTCCGTCCATCATTCTGATCCCGCCACGCATGATCCCCGCCGTTGAACAGATGATCCCGCAGATCATCGCGTATAGACAGGCATCTGACAGCGATGAGGAGTCCTATGACTGAACCATCACCACCGCGCCCCTGGCAGTGCACCGCAGAGATTGTCGCCATCACATCGCCGTGGGTGCGGATGGTCGCCGAGCGCTGGATTGACGATCACGGCAAAGAACTGGACTACTGGCGCGTCGAGCGTGTGCCATCGGTGATTGTGATCCCGATCTGGCGTGGGCAGGTGCTGCTGCCGCATCCCCAGTTCCGCCCCGGCGTCGCGCGGATGACGCTCGATCTGCCAGGCGGGCGGGTTCCGACCGGGGCGACGCCACTCGACAGCGCACCACCGATCATCCGGCGCGAACTCGGCATTCCCCCAGAAGCGATTGTGACCCTGGAACCGCTCAATGAACAGGGGTGGATCATCAACAGTTCGTTCTCGAACCAGTTGCTGTTCGGCGTCATTGCCACGATCAACGATGACGCAACCATCGATCATGCGCTGATCTCTCGTTCTGTTGCCTGCACCGCGCACGAGATCGCAGCGCTGATCAACGACCTGGAGTGCCTGCAATGCCGCGCTGTGCTCCAGGAATGGATGCTGCGCCAGATCATGACAGGTGTATGGACAATCAGATGAGACGATGTGCAATTTCTGCTTCGACCATCGTTTATGCCTGTGGAAAGGAACACCATACCAGTCCAAAGGAAGGAACGATGAAGACCGGCATTTCTTGCTTGCGTCCTGATGCGCTCTATGCTACAATAGGCAGCGTTGAGAACATGCCGGTGTAGCTCAGCGGTAGAGCAGCTGTTTCGTAAACAGCAGGCCGTCGGTTCGAATCCGACCATCGGCTCCAGAGACGGGTATCAGGAAGCGGAACTCAGTAATGAGTTCCGCGCTTTCGTTTTGCCTACGTAATCACGCCCTTGGACTGAGGCGCTTGTTCGGGGGAGGCGGCGGGACGATGCGCTGCGTATAATGTCGCAACGCGCCGATGAGCAGAGTGGCGAGATACTGTAGTTCGTCACAGTACAGGAACAGGTTGGACGTCGTCGTCACGACCTGCACGGCGCGGTCGGCATGCAACTGGATATGGCGAATATCGTGCCAGTACGTTGCGTTGCCGCCCTGCGGCGCCAGCGTCATGACCCGTTTGCACGTCACTGCCAGGTAGCCGGTTCCCGAATGACGTGCGGCTGCGCTGGCTTCGATGAACGAAATCTCGCGGTAATCGTGACACACTTCGCCGTCCGGCAGGTCGATAGGCGCCGCAATAACCGGCAGTATGCCAGCCATCAATCGGGCATACGTGTGCTGCTGTTGCAAAAGGCGCTGAAGGCGCTCCTGGCGGTCCTTCGGGAGATGATACACGCCAATCTGCTCCATCAGGCGCTGGACGACCTGTTCTTCGCTCAGATACGCAGCGCGCTCGATCAGCAGATGCTCGATTTTGCGCTCGACCAGATCGTACAGGCGCACCATCGGTTCGACATCCTCCGGTAATCCCAGCCGCCGCCGCAGACGGTGCAGGTTCTGCATTTCTTCCGGCGCAATAACGCCGTCGTTCACGCTGCGCTGGATGACGCTCTGGAGGAATGCCGTCGCCTCTGGCACAACGTATGCCCGGGCTTGCGCCCAATCCAGTCCGACTTTCTGACACCACTGGTACAGCCGCTGCTGTCGATGCGGCGGATACGCGCCGTCGGAGATCAGGAACAGAAAATTGGTGCGAAAAGCCTTCAGCAAGCGCCCGGTGCGGTCTGGACGATTGAAAAGGCGCATACGCACTCCTTTGAATTGTTCCAACGTCGGGCACGGATGCGAATGTGCAGCGGCGAGTGTGGAACCCTTCTGGCGCCTGCCTGCCCCCCGGTAAAGGTCACATGGTCGCCACCAGCAGCGCCCTGTGGATGTGGCGCGTCCACATGACCGTCACTTTTTTCTCCGGGGGCAGGTGAAGGCATATCATCCCGGCGCTTCCTACAACCCCGCTGCGCGCCGCAGCGCCTCGGCGCGGTCGGTCTGCTCCCAGGGCGCATCGATGTCGTCGCGCCCGAAATGCCCGTATGCCGCCGTCGGGCGATAGATCGGGCGGCGCAGGCGCAGGTCGCGGATGATCGCACCGGGGCGCAGGTCAAAATGCTCGTTGATCAGCCTGAGAATGGTCTCTTCGGAGACCTTGTTGGTGCCGAAGCATTCGACACTGATCGACAACGGATGCGCCACGCCAATAGCGTATGCTACCTGGATCTCGAAACGATCCGCGAGACCGGCAGCCACCACGTTTTTGGCGACCCAGCGACACGCATAGGCGGCGGAACGATCAACCTTGGTCGGATCTTTGCCTGAAAATGCGCCGCCGCCGTGACGCGCCATCCCACCGTAGGTGTCGACGATGATCTTGCGACCGGTAAGACCGCTATCACCCATAGGACCGCCGATGACGAAGCGACCGGTCGGGTTGACAAAATATTTCGTCTTCTCGTCGATCAATTCCGGCGGAACGACGGCGTGGATCACCTGGTGAATAATATCGTGGCGAATCTGATCCTGGGTTACATCAGGTGCATGCTGATTGCTGACCAGCACCGTATCGACACGCACCGGACGTCCATACGAATACTCGACCGTCACCTGGCTTTTGCCATCGGGACGCAGATAGGGCAGCACGCCCTCCTTGCGCAACCGCGACAGACGCCGACCGATACGGTGCGCGAGCGCGATTGGCAGCGGCATCAACTCAGGCGTCTCATTGCAAGCAAACCCGAACATCATCCCCTGGTCGCCTGCGCCGATGGTTGCGACCTCCTCATCGGTCACGTACCCATCGCCGCGCACTTCGAGCGCCCGATCAACCCCCTGGGCAATATCAGGCGACTGACCGTGAATGGCGACCATCACGCCACAGGTATCGGCGTCAAAGCCATACGACGCATCGGTATATCCGATATCCTTGACCGTCTTGCGAACGATCTCTTCGATCGGGATATACCCCTGCTCGTAGGTTACCTCGCCGATGACCACAATCAGACCGGTGGTGGTTGCTGTTTCGCAGGCGACACGCGCGCGTGGGTCGTGCGTCAGGAAAGCGTCGAGCACCGCGTCCGACACCTGATCGCAGATTTTGTCCGGATGCCCCTCCGTCACCGACTCTGAGGTGAAGAAGAGGCGCGGCGATTTCATGAATGATGTTGACATAGGTTCCTCGTTTACGTTCCTTCCTCCCAGGAAGCCAGGTACTTCGCCTGTTCGGGGGTCAATGTATCGATGGCAATACCCATTGACGCAAGTTTGAGCGACGCAATCTCACGATCAACTTCCTTCGGCAGCGCATGCACGCCGTTCGGCAACTTCCCTTTGTGCGTCAACAGATACTCGCTCGCCAGCGCCTGATTGGCGAACGACATATCCATGACGGCGCTGGGATGCCCTTCGGCGCTCGCCAGATTGATCAACCGTCCCTCGCCAAGCAGGTTGATCCGCCGACCATCCTTGAGGATGTACTGATCGACAAATGCGCGCGGTTGGCGCTTCTCGACTGCCAGCGCTTCCAGATCGGGGATGTTGATCTCGACGTTGAAATGCCCCGAGTTGGCGACGATACACCCATCTTTCATCACCTCGAAGTCTTCCGCGTCGAGCACATTCTTATTCCCGGTTGCGGTGACCACGAAATCGGCGATTTTCACCGCTTCGCGCATTGGCATAACCCGGTAGCCGTCCATGGCGGCTTCCAGCGCTCTGATCGGATTGACTTCAGTTACAATCACATTCGCGCCCATTCCCCGCGCACGTTCTGCGATACCGCGCGAACAGTAGCCATACCCGCCGACGACGAAGGTTTTACCCGCCAGCAGCACATTGGTCGCGCGCAGAATACCGTCCAGGGTGCTCTGACCGGTGCCGTAGCGGTTGTCGAACAGGTGCTTGGTATCACTGTCGTTCACTGCAATGACCGGGAACTTCAGCACGCCATCGGCAGCCATCGCTTTGAGCCTGATGACGCCGGTTGTCGTCTCTTCAGTGCTGCCCAGCATCGCGGGGATCAGGTCGGGACGTTGTTTGAGCACGCCGGTCACCAGATCGGCGCCATCGTCCATCGTTATATGCGGATTATGATCGAGCGCAGCGGTGATATGACGGTAGTACGTTTCGTGGTCCTCGCCTTTGATGGCGTAGACCGGAATCTCATCGTGGACCACAAGCGACGCAGCGACGTCGTCCTGTGTCGAGAGGGGATTGGAAGCGCAGAGCACCACATCGGCGCCGCCAGCCGCCAGGGTGCGCATCAGGTTTGCGGTTTCCGCCGTGACGTGGAGACAGGCGGACAGGCGCACCCCTTTCAGGGGTTGCTCACGGGCGAAGCGCTCGCGGATCCGGCGCAGCACCGGCATTTCGGCTTCAGCCCAGTCGATGCGGCGGCGTCCGTAGTCTGCCAGGTTGACATCTTTGATATCGAAGTTCTTTCCCATGGTATCGATACTACTCCTGTTCCTTATTGTCATTTCGACGACTCTGCGCGCGGTGCGCCTTTGCGAATGGTATACGACAGAAGTGAACCTGATATGACGGCAGCGCCACTTCGTGTGAGCGTTGTGTCACCGCACCGTCGCTATCATGCTGAGACGCGCAAGTTCTGGCGCGCGTCCAAATACGCGCTCATAGCGCGCCACAAACTCGTCCGGCGTGTAGGAATGCTCCTGGCAGCCACGCTGTTCGATGGCATACGAGGCTGCCAGCGCCGCCACACGACCGGCGACCGGCAACGGCATCTCGCGCGCCAGTCCGAAAACAAAGCCGCCGAGATACGCATCTCCGGCGCCGGTCGGATCGACGACCTTTTCGACTGGCGCGGGCGGTACGTCGTGAACTTCATCCCGCTGCCAGTCGTAGATTGTCGAACCGTGCTCCCCGCGGGTCACCACCGTCAACGGCGCCGCTTGCAGCAGTTCTTCAACCGGGCGCCCGGTCGCCTGCGCCATCATAGCAAACTCATAGTCATTCCCGACCAGCACGGTTGCGCCGTGCATCCCCGCCAGAATCTGGTCGCCGCTCAGGCGTGGCGTCTGTTTGCCGGGATCGAAGACGAATTGCGCGCCCATGCGGCGACACTCGGCGGCGTGACGCACCATTGCATCCGGATCGGTCGGCGAGATGATGACGATATCGTCTGGTCCCAGATTCAACTGTTCAAGCGACAGGTGGCGCGAATAACTTGCTGCACCTGGATAGAATGCAACGATCTGATTATTGTTGCGATCAGTATTGATGAAGCACGACGCAGTGAAGTCTTCAGCAACTTCGACGATGCCGCTGGTATCGATCCCCCGCTGCTCCATCCAGGTGCGATACTCGCCAAAATCCTGACCCGCGCTCGCCAGCACCAGCGGACGTTCGCCAAGCAACGCCAGCGTGTAGGCGATATTCCCCGCCACTCCGCCCCGCATGCGACGCATGGAATCCACCAGAAAACTGACCGTCAACTTGTGCAGCATTTCCGGTACGATATGGTCCTGGAACGATCCGGGAAACGCCATGATGTAATCATAGGCAAGCGAGCCGGTAACAACGATACGACGCATAGGCACACCTGTCAGGTCAATGCAAACTCTTCACGGATTCGCCGCGATACCCCGGCGAGTAGCTGCAGCGCACGTTCGGCGCTGGCAATATCAAGAACGCCAAGCGATTGCTCCGGCGTTATCAATGCCTGTTGCAGGAATCGATCACGCGCGCCCCCCTGTGACTCAAGAACTCTCAGAAATGCGATAAACTCATCGAAGAGCGACTCGACCGACGCCTGAGCCAGTTGTTCCGCAGTGGCAGGGACGATCCCGACTCCGACCATGCCGCCACGATCAAGGAACGCAATCAATTCTTCGCCTTCCGATTCGCTCAGACGCCAGTATGCGGCGCTATCGGCGATCAGCAATTCAACCGACGTTTGCATCAACCGGCGCAGATCGACCGTACCACACGTGTAGAGTGCGCGGCATCCGTTGATCCCCGCCAGCACCTCTTCGATCTGTCCGACAACGCGGTCCCAATCGTGGGGGAAGAACGGTAACGTCGTCGCTTCGAGCAACGGTTCATCGATGCACATGATCGTCGTCGGCGCAATCTCGCTGAGCCGCAATTCCTGCCAGGCCACACGCAGGCGCAGCATCTGCGCAATTGCGTCGAACAGCATATCGTCATAGATCAACGGTTGCTCGTGTTCATCGGTCAGTTGCAGCGCCACACTGATCGGTCCAAGGATCTGCCCCTTGACGGCGCGCAGATCACGTCCGCCGCCGACTCGCACCATTTCGGCGAGTCCGGCGGCATCATCGGCGCCGAGCGCGGCATAACTCACTGTGTGTTCCAGGTACGCCAGCATGAGCGTGTCGATCTGACGCTCCGCCTCGTTGCGATCAACATAGACTCGATGTGCCGCTGCATCGACGACCAATCCAGGAAACCCGATCATGCTCTGCACCAGGCACTGTTCACGAAAACTGCGCTGCGGCAGTTGGGGCCATGCCAGCAGCACCCCGGCGTGCCGCCGCGATACATCGAGCGCCTGCGCTGCGCTGCGGTGCGGCAAAGCGCCAAGCAGCAACGGTAAACAAGCCGGTTGAAAGGGCAGCGGCATACGCTAATGGCGTTTCGGTCCTGAGCGCTGCAACGCCCCTGCGAACGGCGGATAGATCACACCGCACTCGGTGATGATCGCTGTCACCAGATCGGCAGGTGTGACATCAAACGCCGGATGTGCGGCAATCACGCCTTCTGGCGCGATCCTTCGCCCGAACAGCATCGTCACTTCGTCAGAACTGCGCTCCTCAATGGGAATTGCATCACCGTTTGGCAGGGAGCAATCGATCGTCGATGACGGCGCAGCCACGTAGAATGGAATACGATGCGCACGCGCCAGCACTGCCAGGCTATAGGTGCCGATCTTGTTGGCAACGTCGCCGTTGGCAACGATCCGGTCGGCGCCGACGATGACACAATCGATATCGCCGCGCTTCATAAAGTATCCTGCCATGTTATCGGTGATCAGCGTCAATGGGATACGTTCCTGGATCAATTCCCATGCGGTCAGGCGCGCGCCTTGCAGAAACGGACGGGTCTCATCGACGTACACATGGATCGGGCGACCCTGTTCGTGTGCAGTGCGCACAGGCGCCAGCGCGGTGCCGTACCCGGCAGTCGCCAGCCCGCCAGCGTTGCAGTGCGTCAGCACGTGACCTCGCGGCGGGATCAACGCGACGCCGTGACGCCCGATCGCGTGGCACATCGCCAGATCCTCCGCCAGGATGGCATGCGCTTCTTCGAGCACACGCTGTGCGACGTCATGGGGGGAGGGGTCGTTCAGGCTTTGAGCGCGCTCCAGGACGCGTCGCGTCGCCCAACTGAGATTGACCGCTGTTGGGCGCTGTGCATCGAGCAGCGCCTTCGCTTCCGCCAGACGTGCGTAGATGCGCGCAACATCACCGACGGCATCGTGTGCCGCGCTGCATGCAGCAAGCGCCATACCATACGCAGCCGCACATCCAATCGCAGGTGCGCCGCGGATCTGCATTGTGCGGATGGCATAGGCGACATCTTCGACGGCGGCGCAGCGCACAATTCTCGTTTCATTCGGCAGCAAACGCTGATCGATCAGGCAGACCTGACCCGCTTCCCACCAGACTGTACGAAATGCGCTGCTCATGGTTCATCACAAGACTGTCTTCATACCACAATGCGTGAGTATAGCATGCATACGACATACGTGCAAAGGAGGAGACTTCGTTGCCCTTAGCGTCGCTCTCTGGTAAAATAGCGGTAAATACAGACGTGCATGGATATGAAATAGCCGCTCATGAACCAGACGCTCGCACTTGATATTGGCGGTGCAGATATCATTCAACGACTCTGCGTTGATCTGTCTCAGGCAACAAATCTTGAGGCGGGCATTCTGAGCGTTGTCACCACTATCGAGCGAAGCCTGGCGCCGCGCGATTGCCAGGTCACGCTTCTGCTGGCAGGCGAGCCGCGTTTGTTGCGCGGCGTCGGACCGGTGCGCATACCCGATGATACCCAACGCGCCGCGCTGCGTGAAGGAGAGATCGTCGTTGTACCGCAGAGCGAAGCGGGTATGATCTGTTTTGCCCCGCTACGCGCGCGTCGCGCCTTGATCGGCTGGATCTGCCTGATCGACCCGACATGGTCACCGGAACACGAATCGTTGTTGCGGATGATTGCCGGGCAGTCGGGTCCTGCCCTTGCGCTGCTGGGCAATATCGGCCGGCGCGACGATCAGGCGGCGCAGTTGCAAACGCTGAACGAGATCGGGCGGTTGATCAGCAGCGCCTTCGATCTCACCCAACTGTTCACCGCCATCCACGCAGTGGTGCAGCGTGTCGTCGAAGCCCCGACCTTTCTGATTGCGCTGTACGATGCACAGACTGAGGAACTCGAACCGGTTTATTTGATCCACGAAGGACGCCCACAACCCACGAATGAGCGATGGTCAAAAGATGTCGGACTTGCAGGAGTGGTGGTTCGGGAACGACAACCGCTCTGCGTCAGCGATTACGCGAAAGAGTGCGAACGGCGCGGCGTGCAACCGCAGATGCTCGACGGTCGGATCCCCGGTCCGGCATGGGTTGGTGTGCCCCTCATTGCGCACGACCGGTTGATCGGCGTCATTGTGCTGGCGAGTTCGCGCGCAGGGTATGTCTATCGCCAGGAACACGTAAACCTGCTGATGACGATAGCAGCGCATGCCGCCGTTGCGCTCGACCGCGCCTGGCTGTATGAGCGCGCTGAGCGTCAGGCGCAGCAACTGCTGGTGCTGAACCGCATCGGTCGCATCATCACATCGTCGATCGACCCGCAGCAGGTGCCGGACATTATTCTGCGGCAGGTGACCGAACTGCTGGACGCCGAGGAGAGTTCGTTGCTCCTGACCGACGATCATACCGGCGAAATGGTGTTCGCCTATACGACCGGTCAGGTGGGGAAGCGGATCCTTGGTCAACGGTTGCCGCGCGGCGTCGGTATTGCCGGGTATGTCGCCGCCACCGGGCAATCGGTGATCGTCAATGATGTGCAGTCAGATGAGCGCTTCTACCGGTCGATGGATCTTTCGACCGGATATACGACCCGCACACTGCTGGCTGTACCGTTGCGCGGCGTCGGGGGGGTGGAAGGGGTCATTGAAGTGCTCAACCGGCGCGATCTGCGACCGTTTACGGTCGAGGATCAGCGTCTGCTCGAGGCGCTGGCGGATTACGCCGTTATTGCCCTGGAAAACGCCCGCCAGTTCCAGAAGATCGACCAGGCGCTGGCGCGACGCGCTCAGGAACTGGCGCGCACCAACGAGCAACTGCAACAGCACCTGCGCAGCCTGACGGCGCTCAATGCGTTCGGTATGGCGATCAACACGACACTGCGCAGCCCGCACGAAATACTGAGCATGACGGCGCGCGGCATCGCCGAGATGACCGGCGCCATCGGTGCAATGGCGCTGCTTCCCGATGGCGAGATCATGCGGCCGGTTGTCTCGATTGGCTTGCGCATGCCGCTCGATGAACGCATGCTGAACGTCGTTCACCGGGTTATCGCTACCGGTCGTCCTGATACGCTGCCGCCCGACCCGGAAGCGCCGGGGCGCGCGCCGCGTTGTGTCGTGCTGATCGTCCCATTACGCGCAACGCAGCGCACCCTCGGCTGTGTCTGCGTGGCCTATACCAATGCCCTGCCCGAACCTTCTGACCGTGAAACGGTGATCCTGTTCGCCTCCCAGGCGGCGGTCGCTATCGAAAGCATCGATCTCTTCATGGCGGTCCGCACAGCGCGTGACCAGATGGCGTCAATTCTGGCATCGACGCGCGAAGGTATTCTGTTGATCGACACGGATGGCACCGTCGCTGTGGCGAATGCTGCCCTCTCCGATCTGACAACACTCGATGCCAGCATCATCCATGGATTGCCGATCGATGCGTTCCTGTCGCGCTGGTTCGAGGCAGCAGCATATGAAACCGAAGAATGTGCGGCGCTTCAGCGCGGTATTGATGATGTGCTGACCGGTACCGCGCAGTTCGTTGCTGGCGAATTGAGTGGTAGATCCGGTCAATTACGTCACCTGGAATGGTCGGTGCTTCGCGCACAGAGCAGCGGTGATAGTCACGGCGGCGTGCTGCTCGTCTTGCGCGACATTACTGCCACAAAAGAAGCAGAACGCATGCGCCATGATCTGACCCACATGATCGTCCATGATCTGCGCAGCCCGCTCTCTGGCGTTATGGCCTCGATCGAACTGATGATGCGCGGCGTGCCGGGCAAACTGAACGATCAGCAGCGGCATGTGTTGCAGATCGCCAGCACCAGTGCAGCGAATATGCTGGATATGATTAACACGCTGCTCGATATCAGTCGACTCGAAGCAGGACGCATGCCGATCGAGCGCTGTATCGGCAACATACGCGACATTATTCACGACTCCGTCCAGCGTCTGGCATCACTTGCACTGGATCGCGCGATCACCATCCGCACTGAGGTCGAAGAAGACGTTCCTGACATTTATGCCGATCTCGGATTGATAAGTCGCATCATCCAGAATCTGGTCAGTAATGCGATCAAGTTCAGTCATCGCGGCGGGTTGGTCACTGTGCGGGCAGCGGTAGAGACAGCCGATGATGGTCAACCCAAAGTCATCGTCTCGGTCAGCGATCAGGGGGTCGGCATTGCACCTGGCGATCGTGAGCGAATCTTTGCCAAGTTCAGTCAGGTGGGCGAGCGACGCGGCGGTACCGGGCTTGGGCTTGCCTTCTGCCGTCAGGCAATTGAGGCGCACGGTGAGCGCATCTGGGTCAATAGCGAACTGGGGCGCGGTTCGACGTTCTTTTTCACCATTCCTGTCGCGTCGTAATGGCTATCAGCCACTGCCTGGCTCGTGATCTGGCACAGAATGACGTCGTTTCCGGCAAGGGTCGCCACCACCAGGGCCGGGCGCTTCTTCGCCGCGCGCAAGTCCGAAAACGGAAATGGGGTTACTACCACTTTACGCCAGGATCGACACGGTACAGTCCGGTGGAGACACAAACGGTGCTGAAACCGGGCGCTTGTGTCAATAGCCGCCACTGAACGGGCGCTGATGGCGGTACCACGTCGTCCGACGACCCCCAGGCGTTCAAAACCCGACGTTGATGATCGTTCGTCCGGTGCGATCCTGGAAGAAGCCCACGCCATCCTGAATCAAGCCGACATAAAACCCCATCTTCGTCTCAGGCTGACGAATGCGGATCCGTCCGATGATCTCCGCTTCTTCGCCAGGCATCAGCAGGTCTTCCTCAAACGGAACACGCCACTGTTCCGGCGGTCGCGGCGATAGCGCCCACCGGTAGGGGTAGCGTTTGGCAGCGCCGCCGCTATTCGCATCCCAGTCGACGCCAACGCGCCAGAATCCGCCGGAACGCGAAACATATGCGCCATCCTCAATTGACGAGAAGACCTGATCGGTGTCATACTCGTATCCTGATGGTGGTCCGTAGGTGCGGATCGGAACCTTCCCCGTATTGCGGACACGCACCGTCACCGTGATCACGTCGCCGAGCATCACAGACTGTGGCGCCATATAACTGTAGGTGATCAACGCTTCGGGTTGACCGCCGCCGGAGATGGTGATCGGATTGCGCCGTTCGACCAGATTGCCGAAGCGATCCTGTGCGCGAATGACCAGTGTGTACACACCATCGGGAAGCAACGTTCCATCAACTGTGCGCCCGTTCCAGACATGCTTCTGCAATGCCGGTTCTTCTTCCGCAGCCGTGACGAACGGATAGGTTTCTCTGCCGTCAGGCGATACGATCACAATATCCACCGTTGCTGTCGTCGGCAACTGGTAGGTTATTTCAGCCACGTCATCGATGGCATCGGCGTTCGGAGAAATTGTGTCGGGATAAATGACCAGATTCTCGATCAGCGGGAGTGGCGCCTCCTGTCCGATGATCGTCAGCGGTTGTTCTGCCGTCTGGCGAACGCCATCGTCGCCGACCGCTTCAACTATCACCGCATATGTACCACCAGGAAGCATCCGTCGCAGCAGCACGGGATCATCGGTCGGCGCCGTGCCATCGAAACGCAGCACATACGGCTCATCGGAAGGGAGACGTGGCTCATTGCGGCGGATCACATAGCGCTCTCCCTGATCACGAACCAGCGCAACCGTCACCCGCGCGGGGCGACCGATGGCATAAGCGATGGTTACTGTCTCTCCTGCACCGGTCGGTCGCAACTCGGACGCCGACAGGCGCACGTCGCTGAGGAGCGGACGGTTGGCGCACGAGGAGAGGAGCAAAAGTGCTGTGAGTGTGAGAAGAAGGGCGATAATCCGTTGCATATGGAGAACTGAGAACTGAGAACCAGGAACCAGGAACTGAGAACTGAGAACCAGCAACCAGGAACTGAGAACTGAGAACCAGGAACCAGGAACCGGGTTCAACCTTCAACCTTCAACGTTCAACCTGCAACCTGCAACCATTCCCCCACTACGCCACTCGCGGCGTTTCGGCAACCGGCGCGCCATATCGTCGGCTGAACAACGCCAGCGCGACCACCCCCAGACTGACGCCGAACCAGAGGGTGCAGAAACGGATAATGATGGTTGCAGTCGTCGCCGGACCTGCCGCCATCGGCACGAGCAAGACCAGCAACCCGGTGCTTGACGCTTCCGACACCCCCAGACCGCCGGGGAGAAACGACACCAGACCGAACAGGGTCGATGCGGCAAAGACAAACGTGGCTTTCAGCAACAGCGCCTCGCCGGTAATTCCAAGACCGATCAGCACATAATACATTGCGGCGCATTCGCCAAACCACGATACCACACTGATAACCGTTGAGACGAACAGCAACCGCCACGAGAGGAGTTGTCGGCTACTTTCATATGCAGTTGCCACGCGCGGCGCCGCTTTGCCGGCAAACGGCAACCGCGCCAGTATTGTCAGCGCGCGCCGCATCAGTGATTGCGACTGAACCAGCAGCAACCCGGCCACTGTCAGAACCAGCAGCGCCACAAACGCCGGGCGCGCTGGCGGATACAACGTCAACCCTGCACCCATGAGCAGCAGCATCGCAAGACCGTCGGTGATGCGCTCTGCCAGCACGATGGGCGCAGAGGCGGCAATTGGAGTGCCGTTGATCCGTTTCAGCAGCGCTGATTTCAGCACCTCGCCGACCTTGGCGGGCGTCACTGCCATCACCATGCCACTGGTGAAGAGCAATGCGCTGTCGTAATACCCGACACCATCGCCCATGCCCATGCGACGCAGATAATAATCCCACTTCAACCAGCGCAGCACATAGTTGAAGAGCGTCAACCCCAGCACTGCTGGCAGCACCCCCCAGTCGAACGCGCCAAAACTGGACGCCACAGCGCGGATGTCGCTGATAAGCCCCAGCGCAATCGCCACGAACAGACCGAGGGCGAGCGAAACAAGAATGCTGCGACGCAGATGTTCAGGCACAGACCCCTCGTTGATGGATTGTCATGTTCAATGTCAGTGGCGATGCTGCACCAGTTCGACCAGCACACCCTGGCAACTCTTCGGATGGAGGAAGGCGACCAGCGTATCGTGCAGCCCTGGACGGGGCGTTTCATCGATCAACTGCACCCCGCGCGCCTTGATCTCCGCCAGAGCAGCCACGATGTCGTTCACCCGATAGGCGATGTGATGCATGCCAGGACCACGCTCGTTCAGATATTTCGCAAACGCCGCTTCGTCCGAGGTCGGAGCGATCAGTTCAAGCAGCATATCACCCATGCGTGTTGCAGCGACCTCCATGTGGCGCTCTGGCATAGGGATGCGTTCCCACTCGCTGATGCCGAACGTCTGGCTGTAGAAGGCGATAGCGCTATCAATGTCGCGTACAGCAAAACCGATGTGATCCACCTTTTCAAACATACGTTCCTCCCTCAATCACAGGTGATGCGCACGGCGCAAGTGTAGCATCTGGAGCGCGGCGCGTCAATCAACGCATGTCTCGTCCGCCGTTGACATCGAGGGTCGCGCCGGTCACAAAACTGGCAGCCGGGCTGGCAAGAAAGACGATGCAGCGCGCGATTTCTTCCGGTTCCGCGTAGCGTTGCAGCGCCAGTTTCTCGCGGGCGTAATCGGGGGGCAGGTTGGCGACGGTTTCGCGTCCCATTGGCGTGAGCGCGATACCTGGAGCGACACAGTTGACGCGGATCCGCGGCGCCAGCGCTCGCGCTGCGCTTTTGGTCAGGTTCACCAGACCCGCCTTCGCTGCTGCATAGTGCGCGTGGTGTGGCGCGCCGGTCGCTGCGGCAACGCTCGCCACTGTCACGACTGCCGCGCCATCGCGCAGGAACGGTATGGCGGCGCGCAGGGTGTGGAATGCTCCACTCAAATTGATACTGATGACTGTATCCCACTCGTCAGGGGTTACATCGGCAAAAGGGGTGACAATGTTGTGACCGGCGCAGATCACCAGAACATCGAAACCGCCAGTCTGCTCGCCAACCGCGCGAATGGCGGCAGCAACCGCAGCAGCATCGGCGACATCGAAACCGCACAGCCAGGCGCGCCGTCCAACCGCCTCGATCAACGTCGCTATCTGGCGCGCCCCGGCTTCGTTATGTCCAAATGCGACCACAACATCGGCGCCCTCCTCCGCCAGCAGGCGCGCCGTTGCTGCGCCAATGCCGCTCGACGCCCCGGTGACCAGCGCCACGCGCCCGTGCAATCCAAGATCCACGCTACACTCCCAGCAGATGTTTGCCGATCAACTCCAGCGCAGCGTCATCATTCGGCGGATGGGTCAGTCCTGCACGGGCATCACGAAAATAACGCTCCAGCGGCAGAGAGCGCGTCAGCCCAAAACCTCCGGCAATCCGCAGCGCCTGATCAGTTGCATCACACGCCGCATTGGTACAGAGATATTTCGCCGTGGCGATGTGCGGCGTCATTGCAGCACGTTCAGCAGGAAACTCCTCCCACGCCCGCGCCGTCTGATACAGCGTGTTGCGCGCGGCGCTCAGCACTGCCTGGATCGCGCCGACTCGCCGCTGAATGTTGGGAAGGGTAGCAATCGGTCGTCCAAGCGCCGTCGGTGATCGTTCACGCGCATAGGCGCACACTGCATCACAGGCTGCCTGACCGATACCCAGATAGACGGCAGCGAGGGTCAGGGCAAACCACGCCATCTGGGTTGGAGCGCCGGGACGGGGCGGCTCGCCGACCGGCACACGTTCCACCAGACGTTCCACCGGTACGAACACATCATCGAGGGTCAGATCGTAACTGGCGCTGGCGCGCAGACTCAACGCATCACCCCAGGAATCCTCCAACCGCATTCCTGGCGAACCCGCTTCGATCAGAAAACTGCCGACTGCTCCCTGCGGCGTTTCGTCATCTGGTGGCAGCGTCGCGCTCACAAGAAACCAGCGTAGAGCAGGCGCCATGCTGACGAACAGTTTGCGACCGGTCACACGCCACCCGCCAGCAACCGGTCGTGCGCGCGTTGCCGGCAATCCACCGCGCGAAGGGCTGCCCAGGTCCGCCTCGGTTGCCGCCGAGTTGATCAAGGCGCCCTCGTCAACAACCGACCGACAGACCATACCGAAGAGCGGCTCGGGCCACGGTGCAGTTTCAGCCAGACGACCGATCAGATGGATCGTCATATCGACCGCCATCGCCGTCGAGCCGCACCCTTGCGCCAGACGCTCCTGCGCCAGCACCATCTCGAACAGACTCGCACCCTCACCACCATAGATTCGCGGGACAACCAGCCGCAGGTAACCGGACTCGCGCAGATCGGCAAGGTTGGCAAACGGAAATCCCCCTTCGCGGTCATACTGATCGGCGCGCCTGGCAAAGCGCAACGCAAGATCGTCCGCCAGCGCAACAATGCGACGCTGACGGTCAGTCAGTTCAAGGTTCATTGGCATCCATCAGACGACGCGGGTGTCTTTCGCCACGCCGCATAGCAGCAATTCAGACATGCGCCATGATATACGAAAAACGAGCGGATCGAGAGGTACAGGGATTAGCGCTTTCCGCCGAATGCGCGATGAACCAGATAATCGATCGCCAGGAACAGGATCACTCCGATCAACACCAGCACCCACCAGGGGGTTTGAACCCAAATAACGATCCAGACGCGTCTGAGGATGATTGAGAGGATCCAGAGGAAGATGATCACGGTCACGAGCGACGCTATTCGTTGTCCAACAGTGCGCATAGCATAGATTCCTTGTGCTTGTCGGGCTTCTGTGACCATCTACGCAGGTAGTGCATTCGGGGTTTCGGTCGACGACGAGCGGCATGCGTCGGATGCTGGCGATATTGTTCTGTACACGGATGCAGCATCGGATATAATTGAGGAGTAATGGTGGAACTACGGGAACCGATCCCGTTCCGACCAGACGCAAAGGAACAAGGCAGGCAGAAGCGCCAGACGACACCATCCGCTTCGCAAGGGGATGCGACGTGCAACTCGAAGGCTCGCTGGAACAGTTTCCATTGCGTGAACTGATCGAAATGGCAGTGTACAGTTCGGTCAGCGGCGTGCTGGAAGTGCAGGTTGGACCGGACGCCGGTCGCATCTTCTTCCGCGACGGTCTACCGCAGCATGCCGAACTTTCGGGGCTGCACGGCGTCGATGCCATTGGGCGCATGTTTGCCGAGCGCAACGCGCCATTCCGTTTTGTTGCCGACAGCACGCCGGTCACGCCGACGCTCTGGATGGACCCATGGGAAATCATCGAACTGGCGGAGCACCAGGCGCGAACCTGGAGTATGGTGCGCGACTATGTGCCGGTTCCGCAGATGATCCCCATCCTGCGAGTTCCTGGACCCACCGCTGCATCGCTGGCA